>JAQWGO010000129.1 GCA_029238175.1 Henriciella sp.
CATGCAGATTTTGTAATCTCGCGTAAAGCGATCCCTTGAACGTAAGCCAAGTGCTCTCTGGAAATTCTAGATCACAGAATAGAACGCAAAAAAAAGGCCGTATCCGAAGATACGACCGTGAGGAGGAGTGAGGTAAATAAATCAGTTATGATTTTGCAGCGGCGTTGCAAGTCTCAAGATCGGCAGCGGAAAGCGCGCCATTTTTGTTTGAGAATTCAGCGACTTTGCCAACTTCCTTGACGACCTTCTTACAGGTTTTGACGTTGACTGTTTTGCGCGATAGTTCAGCGACGCATGTATCTGCTTTACAGTTCCAAAGAACTTTAGCGGCTACGATTTTTTCTGCTTTCGGCATTGGTGTTTCAAGCTTGGCCGTGAATGCGGTACCTGCGAATGCGGTGCCAGCGAAACCTGCGGCGATAACAGATGTGATAACGGTACGGATCATGGGAGGAAAACCTTTCAAAGAACTGTAATTGTGAGCCGACGTGTTCGCCTGACATGCACCCAAACTATAACGAATGAATAATTTGTCAATCGTTCAGCGTACATTTTTTCAAGCTTATCTCAGTCAATTTGGAATACGGGTCGGCGCAACGTCATGAGTGTCTCGTCTTTAGATTGACGCGACGATGTGGATTGCGGGACAGGCGTCTCAACCTATCGTATTATTGAAGATACGGAGGGAGCTATAAAATGGACTTCAACATTCCGCAGGACCTAAAGGACTATCTTAGTGTGCTCGATCAATTCATCGAGGATGAGATCAAACCGTTAGAGCAGCAAGACGACAATATCCGCTTCTTCGATCATCGCCGGGAATGGGCGCGTACAGACTTTGAAAATGATGGATTGCCTCGTAAAGAGTGGGAAGAACTGCTTGGCGAAGCGCGGCGTCTTGCAGATACCGCTGGCCATTTCCGCTACGGACTTCCAAAAGAATATGGCGGCCAAGATGGCAGTAATCTTGGCATGGCCATCATCCGAGAGCATTTGGCGCGCAAAGGCTTAGGTCTTCATAATGATCTTCAGAACGAACATTCGATTGTCGCGAATTTTCCGCAAATTCTGATGTTGCGTGATTTTGCCCGCGAAGATCAAAAGCATCTTGCGGAAGAGGCGCTTGCGGGTCGGTTTCGTGCAACCTTCGGTTTGACTGAGCCGGATCATGGTTCCGATGCCACCCATATGGAAACCAAGGCTGTCCGCCATACGCGTGACGGCGTTGATGGCTGGCTGATCAATGGGGAGAAAATGTGGATCACTGGGATGCACCATGCCAGTCATATGATGTGCTTTGCCCGGACCAGCGGTGAAGACGGCGACGCCAAAGGCATTACCTGTTTACTGGTTCCTGCAGATGATCCCGGGATTACGATCACTGAATATATGTGGACGTTCAACATGCCGACGGATCACCCGCGCCTAACGATCGAGGATGTGTGGGTCCCTGAAAGTGCCGTCTTCGGCCCACCCGAGGGTGGTTTGGCTCTGGCGCAGCATTTCGTGCACGAAAACCGCATTCGGCAAGCCGCCAGTTCCGTGGGGGCGGCGCTTTACTGTATCGATGAGAGCGTCGAATATGCTCGCCAGCGCAAACCGTTCGGTAAACCTCTGGCCGTCAATCAAGCGATCCAGTTCCCGCTCGTCGAACTTGCGACCGAGGCCGAGATGCTGCGCCTTCTGATCTTCAAAACCGCATGGGAGATGGATCAGATGACCAAACCAGAAGTCGCAATTCGTCTGTCAGATAAGGTGTCCATGTGCAATTATCGCGGCAACCGTCTGTGCTGTAACGCGGCAGACCAAGCGATGCAGACACATGGCGGCATGGGGTATTCGCGCCACAAACCGTTCGAGCATATCTATCGCCACCACCGCCGTTACCGGATCACAGAAGGCTCTGAAGAGATCCAAATGCGCAAAGTTGCGGGCCACTTGTTCGGCTTCATGGGCGAAAACAAAAGGCGTTAATCGTAAATTCTCCCGTCGCTATTGATGGTTAGCCACAAGTTAAGAAAATCAACTGGCACGCGAATTGCTACCGTTGGATGCAAATGGGTATTGTCCCGATGCGTCATGGGTGGCGAGTATGTTGAAAGTAAATTCTCTCGATATTGTAGCGGATACGCGCGGCAACGTTGCGATGCTGATGGCAATCATGATGATTGCTGGGTTTGCAGTCGACTCTTCGCGGCAAGTGACAGCTAAGCGCCATCTCCAGGCGGCGATCGACTCCGCTTCCTTGATTGGGGCTCGGACATTGGAAGACGCCAGCAAGACAGATGCCGAAGTGAAATCAATCACGTTGGATGCTTACAAATCAAATCTTCTCACGACACATGAAGACCAATTCTGTTTGGACGCCGACATCACGATTGACCGTGATGCGGGTACTGTCAAAGTGGATGCGGACTGTACGATCGATACACTGTTCGGGGACGCATTCTGGGCACCTGAAATGGATGTCAGCAACAGTTCGACCGCACAAGCTTCGGTTACGAAACTCGACTTGGCTCTAATGCTTGATGTTTCAGGATCTATGGGCGGGCAGAAACTGCTAGATCTCAAGAAGGCTGCTAAAGATGCAGCAGCAACGCTCATCACACCGCAAACCGGTGATCGGGTGCGCATCTCATTCAACACTTACTCCACGTCGGTAAATGCAGGCATATATGCGAAAGATGTCCTGGAAGATTATGACGCTGGTGACCCGACATGCGTGTCAGAGCGTGAAGGCACCGCCGCGTGGAAAGATGATGAGCCAAGACCTGGCAGATGGCTCGGCGATGAGGCAACCGCGTGCCCCGCATCATCCGTTCTTCCGTTAACTTACGATGTTGATGCGTTTAACACTGAGATCGACAAGTTAAACGCTGGCGGATGGACCGCAGGTCACCTTGGCGTGGCTTGGTCTTGGTATCTGATCTCTCCAGATTGGGATAGCGTTTGGCCGACAGCGTCAAAACCCCGCGCCTATAACGAGCCTAACTCAACGAAAGCCGTCATTCTGATGACGGACGGCCAGTTCAATACAAAGTACGCAAATGGTATGGGTAATTCCAACGCACAGGCAAAAAAGATGTGCCGAAAGATGCGCGATGAAGGCGTGTTGGTTTATGCAGTGGCGTTTCAGGCGCCCAACAATGCCAAGAACACGCTAAAGCACTGCGCAGGTGACCCTGACCGCTTTTTCGACGCTGGAAATGGTCAAGAATTGCAGGACGCTTATAACAAGATTGCCAGCGAACTTTCTGCACTTTCACTCGTCGGTTAAAACTATCCACAAGCTGGCGGCAAATAGACTTGCCGCCATTCCGGATTCGGACTAACTGCAATTCCAGTTCAACTCTGTTTCGGGAGAGAATTGGTACTCCAATCGCCGAAGGCGCAACCGCCCCGGAAACGCTCAGGCAAACGGACCGAGACAGAGACAACACGCTGGAAAGAGGCGGGCCATTGCGGCCGCAGCCTCGCCGAAGGAGCAAGCCGCGCGTTTAGGCGGTGGAATCTCTCAGGCGCCGAGACAGCGGGGGCGGCCTTTGGCTCAGCGATGAGACACGGGCTGTCGAATCAAAGGCGCCGCTTATGGCTGACACCGCATCTGAAACGCTAAAGCGCACGCCGCTTTTTGATCTACACGTCGAATTGGGCGGCAAGGTCGTACCCTTCGCTGGTTATGAAATGCCCGTCCAATTTGAGGGCGTGAAAGCCGAACACCTTTGGACCCGCGAAAAAGCGGGCCTGTTTGACGTGTCGCACATGGGGCCGTGCTTCCTCTTCTTGAAAGAAGGCCTCGGCCAGCCCGGTGCACACGAAAAAATCTCCGCATTGATAGAGCGTCTCGTGCCCAGCAATATTGCGGGCCTTAAGCCGGGGCAGGGACGCCTGACCGTGTTGCTCAACCAAGATGGCGGTATCCTCGACGATCTCATCATCACCCGCATGCCCGATCCATCATTGGAAGGTATGCTCTATATCGTCGTCAACGGCGCGGTGAAAACTGAAGATTGGGCATTGATAGAGCGTGAATTGGGCGGCGAGGCGATGTTACAACGCGCTGACGACCGCATGCTGGTCGCGCTGCAAGGCCCGGAAGCCGAAGCGGTTCTGGCTCCCCATTTTCCTGAAGCGGCTGACCTTAGCTTCATGCGTTGTGCCTACGTGCAGCGCGGCAGCGAAAAGTTCATGATAACGCGGTCCGGCTACACCGGCGAAGATGGCTTTGAATTGCTTCTGCCCAATAATGAAGTTGGTCTCGGCATTGTAAAAGATCTACTCGCGGACGAGCGCGTAAAACCGATCGGTCTTGGCGCGCGCGATAGTCTGCGCCTCGAAGCCGGGCTTTGCCTCTATGGCCATGATATGGACCCTAGCCGCGACCCCGTAGAAGCTGAACTGCAATGGGTGATCCAGAAAGTCCGCCGCGAGCGTGCCGACTTCCCGGGCGCTGACCGCATCCTAAAAGCAATCTCCGAAGGCCCAGCGCAAAAACGCGTCGGCATTCAGCCGCTAGAACGTGCGCCTGCGAGCGAAGGAACCGAAATCCATATCGACGGACAGAAAGTTGGCATCGTCACATCGGGCGGCTTCGGTCCCAGCGTCGATAAGCCAATCGCCATGGGCTATATCCGCGCCGACCTGACAGCGCCGGGAACGAAAATCGACTTGATGATCAGAGGAAAAGCCAGACCTGCTGAGGTCTGCGCTCTGCCATTCGTAACACAAAACTACAAACGCTAAGGGCCAAAACGATGAGCACATATTATACAGAAGACCATGAATGGATCGCCGTAGAAGGTGATATCGGCACCGTTGGCATCACAAAATACGCTGCCGAACAGCTTGGCGATGTCGTTTTTGTCGAAGTCCCAGAGGCCGGCATTACCTTCACCAAGGGCGATGACATGGCCGTGGTCGAAAGCGTCAAAGCCGCCTCAGACGTCTATGCGCCCGTCGCTGGCGAAGTTGTGGAAGGCAATGGCGATCTGGCCGACGCCCCTCAAACCGTCAACGAAGATCCAGAAGGCAAAGGCTGGTTCTGCAAGATCAAAATATCTGACGCCGCTGAAGTGTCTACATTGATGGATGCCTCGGCTTACAAAGCATTCTGCGAGGGGCTCTAAATCTAGCCGTGTCCCCGGACTTGATCCGGGGGCTCGCGGCTAGAAAGCGGAACATGTTGAAAGAGACGCCGGATCAAGTCCGGCGCAATCGGAGCGATAAGATGAGATACCTCCCCCTAACACCTGAAGATCGCGCCGCGATGCTGAACACAATCGGCGCAGCGTCCGTTGATGACTTCTACCAAGACGTCCCACAAAGCGCGCGTCTCGGCGGCCAAATTGAAGGCTTGCCTAATCATCAGGGGGAGTTGGCTGTCGAGCGTCATATGTCCCGCCTGGCGGCGCTAAACACGACGGCGTCTGATGTGCCATTCTTCGTCGGATGCGGCGCATATAAGCATCACGTCCCGGCCAGCGTCGACATGGTGATCCAGCGCTCTGAATTCCTGACAACTTACACGCCGTACCAGCCGGAAATTGCACAAGGTACGCTGCAAACCTTGTTCGAGTTTCAAACCCAAGTTGCGTCAATGACCGCGATGGATGTGGCCAACGCATCTATGTATGACGGCTCAACCTCCTGCGCCGAGGCGGCGGTAATGGCCTGCCGTGTCACCAAGCGTAAAAAGGTGGTGCTGTCCGGCGGCATCCACCCTCACTATGCCGCTGCAACGCGCCTTCTTTGTGAAGCGCAGGGTATCGAAGTCGTACAATTGCCAACCGCCGTCGATGGCGAGCTAGAGCTGGCAAACCACGTCGACGAAACCACGGCGTGCGTCATCGGTCAGTCACCGAATGTTTTTGGCACCGTGACGGACCTCAGCTCCGTTGCAGATGCCGCGCATGAAAAGAAAGCCCTCCTTGTCAGCGTCTTCACCGAAGCTGTATCACTCGGCCTCGTAACCCCGCCCGGCGAAATGGGCGCGGATATTGCGGTGGGTGAGGGCCAATCTATTGGCGGCGCGCTGAACTTTGGCGGACCTTATGTAGGTCTCTTTGCATGCACCAAAAAACTCGTCCGCCAAATGCCAGGCCGACTATGTGGTGAGACAGTTGATGCGGAAGGAAAGCGCGGATTTGTTCTGACGCTCTCCACGCGTGAGCAACACATTCGCCGTGACAAAGCGACCTCAAATATCTGTACAAATTCGGGCCTTTGCGCATTGGCCTTCACGGCACACATGACGCTGCTCGGCGGCAAAGGGTTGCGCGACCTTGCCGTGCTCAACCATGAAGCGGCTTGTGATCTGGCCGACGCTTTAGAGGCAATTGACGGGGTCGAAATCGTCACCCCCCGCTTCTTCAATGAGTTTGCGTTCACCACACCGCTAGATGCCGAAGCCGTCATCGCCATGCTCGAAGAGCGCGGCATCCTCGGCGGCGTCCGCGCTTCCCGCTTGTTGCCAAATGGCCAGATGAACAATGTCATCATCGCTGCGGCGACGGAATGTACAACAGAAGAAGACATCGAAGCCTACGCGGCAGCGCTGAAGGAGATTGTGTAATGGGTATGCAAACGATTGGCCGCCCAACGGCTCCTTTCGCATCAGATGCTATCGCCAACGATACGATTTCTGGCTCTCGCGGCCTATTACAGCACGAAGGCCTCATCTTCGAGGTTGGCTCGCCCGATAAGACTGGCGTTGACCTCCCAAAACCCAAAGGCCGAACAGACCGTCTCGGCGGTGTAGCGCGTAAAGTCGATACAGGTCTTCCCGGCCTGACCGAACCAGAAGCTGTGCGCCACTATATGCGCCTCAGCCAGCGTAATTATGCCATCGATCTTGGCTTCTTCCCGCTTGGCTCATGCACGATGAAGCATAATCCACGCCTGAATGAAAAGGCCGCGCGTCTACCGGGCTTCGCCGATATTCACCCAATGCAACCCCAATCGACGGTGCAGGGCGCGCTCGCCCTTATCGACGAGCTGGCAACGTGGCTCAAAACCCTAACCGGTATGCCTGCTGTCGCGATGAGCCCTAAGGCAGGCGCACACGGCGAACTCTGCGGTATGCTCGCCATTCGCCAAGCTCTCATCGCGCGCGGCGAAGCCGGTACGCGCAAACGCGTACTCGTGCCAGCTTCTGCGCATGGTACAAATCCTGCGACAGCGATCCAGTGCGGCTTTATCGTTGACGAAATCAAAGCCGATGCCCGCGGACGTGTCGACATGGACGACTTCAAACGCAAGCTTGAGCATACAGATGACGTTGCCGGTATCATGCTGACCAACCCAAACACGTGCGGCCTGTTCGAAACTGACATCAAAGAGATCGCCGACTTGATTCACGATGCTGGCGGCTATTTCTATTGTGATGGCGCGAACTTTAACGCCATTGTTGGCCGTGTCCGTCCGGGTGACCTTGGCATCGATGCCATGCACATCAACTTGCACAAGACGTTTTCAACGCCGCACGGCGGAGGTGGCCCCGGTTCTGGACCAACCGTCCTGTCCGACGCGCTCGCGCCTTTCGCGCCGGTGCCATATGTGACCTATGACAATGACGGTTATCACCTGATCGAACAGATCGAGGGTGAGGCCTCAGACGCATTTGGCCGAATGGTCGCGTTTCATGGCCAGATGGGCATGTTCGTCCGTGCGCTGGCTTATATGCTAAGCCACGGCGCTGATGGCCTTAAACAGGTTGCTGAGGATGCGGTGTTGAACGCAAATTACGTTCAGGCCCGTCTAAAGAATGTCATGACGCCAGCCTTTGATGGTTTCTGCATGCATGAGGCGCTATTCTCCGACGCGTTCACCGCAGATGGAATTGAGACAATTGATATCGCCAAAGCCCTCATCGACGAGGGGTATCACCCAATGACCATGTATTTCCCATTGGTCGTCCATGGCGCAATGCTGATTGAACCAACCGAGACCGAAAGCAAGCAAGAGCTAGATCGCTTTTGTGACGCGCTCGAAGGGATTGCGAAACGTGCTGCGGCAGGTGATGAAGCTATGAAAGGCGCGCCATACCTCGCGCCAATGAAACGTCTTGATGAAACGCTCGCTGCGCGTAAGCCCGTCCTGAAATGGACACCGCCTGCGCCAGAAGCCATCGCGGCCGAATAGTATATTAAGTCGAAGTCGGGCGCGTTTCTCCAAAAAGACGCGTCCGCGCTTTCCTATACCAACCGATCACAGGCTTCTCGAACAGTTCATATGTCATCCAAGACACAAGGATTGACGCTGTTGCCGCGACAAGGATGAAGCCGAGATTGTCCAAAACCCGACCTTCAACGTTTCCGACAAGTGGAAAATATATTCGGGCAACGGCGCTTAGTACAAGAATATGACAGAGGTAGAGCGCATAACTCCAGTCGCCAATCCTTACCGCAAGGGTTGGAATGTAACGTCCAAGCCCCTTGTCCAATTCCAAACAAACTAGCCCGTGCAACAGTAAAGCGGCAGGAATACCGAACATCAACGTTCTGCCCCAGCCCAGCGTAAAAGCACCCGGGTCTGCCAACTCAAACGGTGCGACAAGCGCGCCACCAGTTTTAAAATTGAACGTTACGAAGACGACGATAAGGCTGACCAAGCCCAGTACTGCTGTAAAGGGCGCTAGCTTTCGCCAGCCTGCTTTAACCGCATAGGCGGTCAACGCTCCCAACAAAAACTGTATACTCATTGGATAGAACGCAAGTTCCACAAAATTCTTCGCTGTCTTATCCGATAGCCCTGCAACGGCGCCGCTGGCCACGACAATGCCCCACACAAGTAGCGCTAAAAGCCTGTGCTTAGCAGGCACCAAAAGCACCATCAGCGCAAAGACAACATAGAAATACATTTCATGCACGAGGGTCCAGCCAACTCCCAAAACTGGATGCTCGGCTTGTGGCAACAAGAACACGGATTTCACCAAGTGCGTGACACCCTCATCGAGCCCCCCACCGATCCGCTCAGGATCCCAAGCTTGGCCATAGGTTGCAAAAAAATAGAGCGCCATGGCCCCGGCAAACAGCCACCATAACGGATATATCCGCGCAATTCGCGCAAACAGAAACTGACTCGCGGCTTTAGGGCCTAGAGGGCCTTCGCCTGCAACCCAAACCATGATGAAGCCTGAGATAACAAAGAACAGATCAACACCAGCTGCGCCATTAATCCAGAATTCAGATATCAAGGGCGTGCCAACGGCCTTTGTGCTCTCAATCGAATGAAGGTGGCAAACCAGAACGGCTAGCGCTGCAATCGCGCGGAGCATCTGAACGGTTCGCAGCTTCATTTTGAAATAGACCTTCGTTCAGCAAAGTTTGCTCTCAAAATTCACGAGAGTTCAATCACTTACCTTTAGTCATACCGCCTCAGTCTTGCCAGACTCATTATTCATACAAATGGTGTTGGCTAACTGACGATAAGGACCATATAAGATAAAATGCCCGACGGTCAGTCCCCTTTCGATAAAGAGCGCTTGAAAAACGGCGCTTCTGCTGCACCGCTAGGCGCGGTTGGGGCGGGCGTACGAACACTCGTTCGCCAAGCGTTTGCTTTACTGGGCCTCCTTTTGATCGGGATTTCTATACCGATTGCTTTTGTGACGCCTTTTCTGCCGATCGGTTTGCCAATTGGTATTCTGGGTGTGGTGCTGCTCGGGCGAAACTCGCTTTGGGGGCGTAACTGGATGGAGGGCATTCTGGCCAAACATCCACGGGTAGAGCGAATGGCCCCAAATTGGTTGATGAAAGCCGTCTTTGGGCGAGAGAAATTTTCGAGAGAGAATCAATAAAAAAGCCCGCCTAATTCGGCGGGCTTTTTTATTGATGTCAGGTTTTGAGACGCTTTTAGTTCAAGCGGCCGTCAATTTCCTTGAGTGCCTTCTCAAACAGATCATCGCCTTCTGATGAACCGGATAGAATAGTGCGCGCCGCTTCAGTCGCAGCATCTGCCGCAACCTTACGAACATCGCTAGCCGCATCAGCTTCAGCGCGCGCAATACGAGCTTCGGCCTGGGCTTCGCGGCGTGTGACCTTGGCTTCAAGGTCGACCTTGGCTTGCTTCATCATCGCATCAGCGTCGGCTTTGGCACGCTTTACGATCTCCTCAGCCGCAGCATCGGCTTCAGCTGCTTTGGTTTTCGCCTCGGCGAGCGCCTTCATCGCTTCTTCGCGAAGGGTTTTAGCTTCTTCCAGCTGGCTTTTAATATCCTCAGCTCGCTTATCAAGCGCGCCAAAGATCATCTTGAACCCGCCAACCCACCATACGAAGGCCAAGAAAACGACGAGGGCAAAGAATGCCACAACCGTCGTTGTGTCGGTAAGTCCGTAGGCCAAATAACCGAACCCTACGGCTTCATCGCGGGCTTTGCCTGTCGCTTCACTTGCTGCGAAAGCAACAGGAGCGAGTACGCTTGCCAATGCGATTAGGGAGAAAGTTTTTTTCATGGTCATTTCTCCTAGCTGTCCAGCGCTTTGCCGACGGCAGAGCTCGCCGCTGCGGTCGTCGTCTTGACCCCGAAGCGGTCGGTTATCGCTTGTGTCGCATCTGCTGCGATTTGGCTTACATTACTCATCGCTTCATCGCGCAGATGCGTAATGCGTGCTTCTGCAGCATCGAGTTTCGTTGCAAGATCGGCATCAACTTTCGCCGTTTCTGCATTAATTTGAGTCTCGATCTTAGCACGTGCCTTATCAGCTGTTTCGCGTGACTTGGCGCGAGCTTCAGCCATACGAACTTCAAGCGCCTTTTGACCAGCGTCTGCTTCGTCAGCAAGACGTTGAGCTTCGTCGAGATTATCAGCGATCGTGCTGTGACGCGTTTCAATCGTGCTGCCCAGTTTAGGCAGGATGAAGCGCGAGAGCATAAAATATAGAAGTCCGAACAACAGAAGTGTCCAGAAAATCTGGGACGGGAAGTGCCAAGTGTCCAACGGAGGAAAAACCGCCGGTTCTTTGGCCGCTGCATCTGCAGCGAAAGCTGTAAGATATGATACTGCTGTCATCACACGCGCCCTAGAAAAATTAGATAACGCTTGAGCGGTGAAAAGCACCGCTCAAGCTATAGTGTCTTATAACTACGTTATGTAGCGATCTTAGGCTGCGAAGAGCAAAAGCATCGCAACAACAAATGCGAATAGACCAAGTGCTTCAGCAAGCGCGGCACCAACAAAGAGGTTACCAGTTTGCTGCGAGGCAGCTGATGGATTGCGCAGAGCACCATCAAGGAAGCTACCAAAGATGTTACCAACACCGATAGCGGCGCCGATCATGCCGAAACAGGCTAGGCCTGCGCCGATGTATTTCATTCCAAGTGCGATATCGCCTTCCATGGGAATCTCCTATTTGAGGGAAGTCTTTAAGGTTGCGACGCCCGATAACGCTTTGAGACGGGACGTCAAGTTAGTGTTAGGCATTCATTAGTGCGACGGATGCAGCGCATCGTTGAGATAGATGACAGTCAAGATTGCAAATACAAACGCTTGAAGGAAAGCCACAAGGAATTCCAAAGCGTTGATCGTTGCGCCAGCGAGGAATGAAACCACGGCGCCGAAAATCAAAAGGCCGCCAGCCGAAGCCATCATTACGGCAAAACCTGCGAAGAGTTTCAAGATGATGTGGCCTGCCAGCATGTTAGCAAACAGACGCAATGCCAGCGTTAGAGGGCGGGCAAGGAATGAGATCAACTCGATAGGGATAAGCAGTGCATACAAAACGAACTTCGCTATCGGGTGCATGTCGCCAAGCGGCGGCGCAAACAGGTTTAAAAACCCAAGTCCGTTCTTGTAGAAGCCGTAACCGATCACGATGGAAATCACCATAACGGCAAGCGTTGCTGTAACCGCAACATGGCTCGTCGTTGTGAACGCGAATGGCAGCATGCCTACAAGGTTAGCGGACAGAATGAAAAAGAATATCGTGAATACGAGCGGGAAGAATTTCAAACCTTCCTCGCCAGAGATGCCGCGAATCATATCGGCGATGAATGTGTAACCAAGTTCACCAACGCTTTGCAGTCGGCTTGGGACAAGCGCTTTGCGGCTTGCGGCCACACCAAAGAAGGCAAGGGTCAAAAAGACACCAACAACCATCCAGAACGTTGAATTGGTGAAATCGAGCTGAAAGCCCGCGACATCAATGTCTAACAGGCTTTTGATCTTGAATTGCGAAATCGGATCATTCGCTGCGGCGCCGCCAAAGAACTGGTTCATGGGGTATCTGTCCCGTTTATCTCATCTTGGTCAGCTTGCGCCAACGCTTGAACTTCTAACTCTATATTGAAGTTTCGGTAGGCGCGTATACCACTCATAACACCTGCGGCAACCCCGAAGCCGAACATAATCAGCAGGAAAAGGGGCGACGTTTTGAACCACCTATCTAGCCCGATACCGATGGCCAAACCAACCAGTGTCGCTCCCGTGAACTCCGCCGCAAGACGCAGCGCGATTCCGGCACCAGAAATCGACTCATAACGCTGAACCGTTTCCTCGCTCGGACCTTCACTCGCGCGGCGCGCTTCTTGCGCCTTTGCAAGCCGATCTTTCAACGTGGATTTGTCTGGTTCGGTCATGGCGTTCGCCTAATCCTGTTACTCTGCAGCGACAAGGTCTTCAGCTGTGTCGAGATCGACGGAAACCAGTTTGGAGACGCCTTTCTCCCGCATGGTTACACCGAATAGGCGATCCATTCGGCTCATCGTAACTGGGTTATGCGTGATCACGATAAACCGCGTATCTGTCCGCTCTCGCATCTCGTTCAGCATCCGGCAGAAACGGTCCACGTTCGCATCATCCAGCGGCGCATCAACCTCATCCAGCACACATATCGGCGATGGTTGAGACAGGAAGACCGCAAAAATAAGCGCCGTTGCCGTCAACGCTTGCTCGCCGCCAGACATTAGGGAAAGGGTCCCGAGGCGCTTCCCTGGAGGCTGCGCAAAGATCTCCAAACCCGCCATAAGTGGGTCATCTGCGTCAACGAGCCGCAATTCGGCTTCACCGCCGCGAAACAGTGTGGTGAACAGAGCTTTGAAATGCTCGTTCACTTGCTCAAAGGCTTTTAGTAAGCGGTGTCGACCTTCTTCATTCAGTGCCGCAACACCTTCGCGGAGCTTTCCAATGGCGCCTGAAAGATCGGCTTTTTCTTCTGCTTGAGTGCCGAGGCGCGATGCTAAATCTTCGGCCTCTGATTCGGCTTCCATATTCACGCCGCCTAGACCTTCACGGTCGCGGCGCAGATAATCGGCCTGACGCTCAACCTCTTTCAGGTCGGGCTCGGTCAGTTCTTCCTCGCTCAGCCCAGCTTTCGCAAGACCGATCAGGCCCTCCGGCGTACGCTGAAACTGCGTTTGCGCTGTTTCGGATGCTTCGCTCAAGCGACCCGTAGCATTCTCTAATTTGGCATTGGCAATCGCAAGTGTTTCACGCGCGCTCATGGCGAGGTTTGCGGCTGACCGCGCCGCTTGCTCAACGTCGCGTATCTCTGCCTCGCGTGTCGCCAAAGTATCAGCAGCAGCCTTACGTTCGGCCTCAAGGTCTTCAACGCGCTTCGACAGTGTTTCCAGTTGCTCTTGCAACGCTTCCGGCCGGGTTTTTGCCGCCGCGGCTTCTTGCGCCGCTTCGGCGCGTCGGCTCACCAGGCTTTCAACGCGCGTGCCAGCAGCGTTTAGACGGCTGCTCCAGCGTTCCACATCTTTCTCTAGTGCGTCTCGGCGCGCCATGGCTTGCTGACGGTTTCGCGTCAGATCGCTCAGGCGGCCGCGGGTTTCGGTTTCCCGGTCACGTGCCTTGGCGAGTGCAGCTTTCGTTTCTTCAACGTCTTGCTCAAGCGAAATCAGAATGTCTCGGTTTTCAGGCTTCGCCGCCGTTTCAAACGCCTCGGTTGCGATCCGCAGATCCGACTCGAAACGTGCCAGATTCTCCTTCGCAGCATCCGCCTTCAAGCTCGCTTGATCAGATGTTTTTAATATCGTCGCGAGTTCTCGGCGGGCCGTATCCAGCCTGTTACTGGCGTCCTGAACTTGTCGGCGAAGGGTCTTTAAATCTTCTTCCGCACCTAAACGCGCGCCTTTTGCTTCAGCATATTTACCCTGAAGGCTGGAAAGGTTCTGTCGGGCGGGGCCCAAGGACGCTTGCGCATCTTCTAATCGGGCTTGTTGTTCTAGCCGTTCAGCCGCCGCAATTGGCGCAGCAGGCGTACGCGTGAACCCATCCCAGCGCCAAAGATGCCCATCGAGCGTCACCAAACGCTGGCCCGGTGCAAGGCTACTCGCAAGCTCACGACCTTCCGATGCAGAAACGACACCGCATTGCGACAGACGCGCGGCTAATTCGCCCGGCGCTTCAACAAAATCAGTCAGAGGCTTGGCGTATCCCGGAAGCTTTTGCGTTTTGGCTTCGCTGCCGGCCCAATAGATGGATGCAGAGCGATCTGTCGTGGCTTGCAAGTCGTCACCGAGCGCTGCGGCAACAGCTTTCTCATAGCCCTCGCGCGTGCGCATTTGTTCAATAACGGGCGGGCTGCTCGGTCCCGTCGCTTTGCGAAGCAATCTGGTCAGGCCTGCAATCTCTGTTTCCAAAGTCCGGAGTGCGTCTTGCGCTTCATCAGAAGGTGCTTTGGCTTCGACTTCAGCTTCTTGCTTTGCGATGACGGCTAGCTCAGCGGCCTCAAGCGTGTCTTGCGCCGTTTTCAGTGCGGCCTCTGCATCGGCTTCCGCATTTCTAGCGGTTTCAAGCCGGTTGCTCAGCTCAGATGTGTCTGGAAGCTCGGCCAACGCGCTGCGGGCGCTCTCAACTTCTTGCTCTAGACGGTCTTTGCGGCGTTTATGGGCATCGGCATTGGCTTCGAGCGCCTGAATCTCGGCGCGTTTCTGCGCCAGTTCATTGCTGGATGCATCGGCTTTTGCCTGTGCGGACGCTAAGTCTTCACGCGCCTTGGCGAGGACGGCCTCAGCTTCAGCCTCTTTCTCTTTATTCGTCGTGTCGCTTGCAACGGGCAGGGCGGCGAGCGCTTCTCGCGCATCAGACAATGTCTGCTCAGCTTCGGTTTTTTGAGCCTGCTCGCGTGCAATATCTTCTGCCAGACGCCGGGCTTCGCGCTCTAGTCCCGCAAGGACATCTGATGCGTTTTTACGTTCAGTTTCGACGCGGGCCAGCTCAATGCGGGCTTGTCCGAGTTTACCAGACGCAACGGCTTCAGCAGTGCGAAGCGGGCCTATTCCTTCGCTCGATTCTAATCGCGCTGTTTCAGTCGTCGCCGCTTCTCGCGTTAGGCGTTCAACTTCGGTTCGGGCCCTCGCCAGCGAAACGGCAGCGGTTTCTTGGTCTTGCTTCGCTGAACTCCACTTTAGATGCGCGAGAAACGCTTCCAAAGCTGTGATCTTGGTTGAAAGTTCTTTGTATTTCCGCGCTTTGCGGGCTTGGCGCTTTAGGCTTTCAAGCTGACGCTCAACTTCAGCTGAAACTTCAGATAACCGCTCCAGATTATTCTCTGCTGCGCGTAATTTTAGTTCCGCCTCATGACGGCGTGTGTTTAGCCCCGAAATTCCTGCAGCTTCTTCTAAGATGCGGCGGCGGTTTTGCGGCTTTGATCCGATCAATTCACTAATCTGACCTTGGCGCACCAAAGATGGCGAGTTGGCACCCGTCGAAGCGTCCGCGAATAACAGCTTTACGTCTTTACCGCGAACGGTTCGACCATTGACCTTATAGCTAGATCCAGCGCCGCGTTTCAGACGGCGCATAATCTCTAACGTGTCAGAGGCGTTAAATTCCGGCGGCGCGGTACGGTCGCTATTGTCCAGTACCAGCGTCACTTCGGCCAACTCGCGTGCCGGGCGACCCGCCGCGCCAGAGAAGATGAGATCATCCATCTCGCCGCCGCGCATAGCTTTGGCAGAGTTCGCCCCCATCGCCCAACGCAGGGCTTCCAGAAGATTGGATTTGCCGCAGCCGTTCGGCCCAACAATCCCCGTTAAACCGGGATTGATCGGAACCGCTTCGGGATCAACGAAGGACTTAAAGCCTGCAATGCGTAGTTCTTTTAACTGCATGCGGCCTCATCCATGACTATTCAGCCACGCCTGCCGCATCGAGCGCTTTGTCGAGCTCGGCAGCGAATGTGACAGCGGAGAGACGAGCATTTTGCTCCATCAACTCACCGTTCAAAAAGAAGGTTGGTGTGGCGGTAACACCGTCAACACGTGCGGCGGCAATTGAAGCTTTAATCGCGTCACGATTATTTTGGTCGGCCATGCAGGCTTGATAGCCTTCATCACCTTCAACGCCATTATTCGCAGCAACTTGCTTAAGCGCCTCAGAAACTTGTCCACCATTGCGGGCAAGCGTTAGAAATGCGGATTGGCGGTCGAACAATTCTTCAATCGTCGTGTAATATTGATCCTCACCGGAGCAGCGCGCGACCACAAATCCTGCAACCGAGACATTATTTGGCGGCGTTGGAAATTCGCGGAAGACAAGCTTCACTTTGCCCGTGTCGATATAGTCTGCCTTGATCGTCGGCATAATGCGTGTGTGGAAATCGAAGCATGCGCCGCATGTCCAGCTCGCATACTCGACCAATGTTAGAGGCGCGTTCTCATCGCCAACAATAATGTCCTGAACTGCCAGCTTTCCGCTGGTCGGTGCACTTGTTGGTGTCGCGGGTGTGTCTGCCCCAGACCCACCACAAGCGGTAAGCGCGAGCGCAGCAAATCCAGATAAAGCCAAGCGGCGAGTAAAGCGTAGCATGCTCATAACCTTTTCTAATCAGTACGAGTCGGGGAAATTGCCAAGTCAGTCACTGACTATTCGGCGTCCAGTTCAGCGAGTTTTGCGTCGAGGATGGTTTTCATGCCATCCGCTGAGCGCCAGTCATAACCCGGCAGTTTTTGCCCGTTCATGAAAACAGTAGGCGTCGCATTTACGCCTTGGGCATCGGCCTTTATAATGGCTTCAACTAAAGCGCCGCGTACCTCTGTGTCGCTCAAACACTCGTCAAACTCACCGCCAGAAATACCGTTCTGATCCGCCAGTCCGCGCAAGGCTGCATCAACATCTCCGCCGGAACGGACCAAGTTCAAGACATCAGTTTGCGCGCCAAACAGGCTATCCAGTGTTTTGTGATAGTTCCCAGCGCCGCTGCACCGCGCGAGAGAAAAGCCTGCGACCGCGATTTGCTGCGGCGGTGTTGGAAACTCGCGGAAGATGTATTTCACTTTCCCAGTCTCAACATAATCCGACTTCAGCATCGGGATGACATCAGTGTGGAATTGTAGACAGGCCGGGCATGTCCAGCTTGCATATTCCACGATCGTGATCGGTGCGTCCGCTTCGCCAATGACAATATCAGTCAGGGCCGGGCCCGAAACGTCCGCCACATTCCCTCCAGTTTCAGCTTGCCCGCAAGCAGTCAGTGCGAGTGCAGCAAAAGCGGCGAGTGTTGAGCGGCGGCTAAATCGGATCATAAGAAACCTCGTAGATCAAAATGGGAGAGGGGCGTCTGTCGGCCCTGTGTCATCTGTAACGTCTTCAGAAGCGGTTAGCACGGCTTCGCCCAAAGCAACAATTGCGTCGCGCAGTTTTTTATCTTCAATCTTCTGTGCGCTAGAGATTAGGGCGTCGCGCTGTTCAGGCGTCAGCGGTATCGTCTTCGCTTTATGCACCGCAGCTTGTCGCCCAAACTTCCCCTGCACAATCTTGATCGCCGTAATATCCCCGCCCGCTGCCATAGAGACACGCTGCCGGATCATTTCTGTCTGATGCTGCACCAATCCCGCTGCCGCCGGAATCACCTTCAGCGTCAATAGACGCCCACCGCGCGCCGGGCCCAGCTTCTCAGGCCGACACAGCCGCGCCAGTTGCTCGCCAACAATATCGTCCCATTCCAGCTTCAGCTTGCTTAGCGTCGCGCCCTTGCTCGGCACTTTCTTGCGCGCCACCCGCATGGCGGCCTTGCCCAGTGTGCCCGGTCCCGGATGCACAGGTTTCGCCTTCGCATAGCGCAGCCGTATCCGCGCACGTGCTTCTTCTACAGGGTCAAGGGTTGAACGTTTTGCCATTAGGGGCACTTTGCCCGTCATGAGCACAAAAGCAAAGTTACCGTTTGCAGACCTTAGCGACCACCTGCTGGATTGGTACGCCGTCACCGCGCGCGATTTGCCATGGCGCGTCGGCCCAACCGACCGCGCAAACGGCGTGAAGGCCGATCCCTACCGCGTCTGGCTGGCCGAGATCATGCTACAGCAGACGACAGTGCCTCACGCGACGCGCTACTATCTCGCCTTCACGCAGCGCTGGCCGAAAGTGACAGACCTCGCCGCCGCCAGCGATGAAGACGTCATGGCCGCATGGGCCGGCCTTGGTTATTATGCCCGCGCGCGAAACCTCCTGAAATGCGCCCGCGAAGTTGCTGCCCTTGGCGCATGGCCAGACACGGTGGAGGGCCTGCGCAAACTCCCCGGCATCGGCCCTTATACCGCTGGTGCAGTCGCTGCGCTTGCCTTCAACCGCCGCGCCGCCGCTGTGGACGGCAATGTCGACCGCGTCTTCGCGCGCCTGATGGCCCTGAAAGGCGAGTGGAAAGCCGAAAAAGAGGTGATCAAAACCACCGTCCAGACACTCGTCCCCGCCGATCGCCCCGCCGAGTTCGCAGAGGCCCTGATGGATCTCGGTGCCACCGTCTGCACCCCCAAATCCCCCAATTGCCTGATCTGCCCTCTAACAAAGATGTGCGCCGCCAGCGCTGAGGGGCAGCCCGCCCGCTATCCTATCAAGCCAAAGAAAAAAGCCGTCCCCACCCGCTACGGCCACCTCTATGTCGCCGTGGACAGTACAGGTGGCATCCTAACCGAACGCCGCCCCGATAAAGGCCTCCTCGGCGGCATGCTGGGCCTGCCCACCTCAGATTGGCTTGAGGGCAAACGAGGCGACCCAACCTTCCCCCTAGACGCTGACTGGAATCAAGCGGGTGAAGTGAGGCACGTCTTCACACACTTTGCGCTAGAACTGATCGTCTGGCGCGCGGATGTGGGCGAAGCGCGTGGCTGGATGCCTCGCGATGAAGTCGCCGATGGCTTGCCCAGTGTTTTCGCGAAGGGGGTGAGGGTGGTCTGATCTTACTGTGCCGGCCCCGGGCGCGGAGAAGACGTTTTAAAAAGGCCTCTTTATTTTGAGCTTTTTCCCAATCGCCTTTTCTGTCCATCCGATGTCCATTTCATCGCTTCATAGCCGTTTAGACTGCCACCCCCAAAATTCCACATTTTGTTAGGTTCACCGAATAACGAATAGTTTTGCAAACGAACACCCGAAACCGGGGTCTCTGACTACATCAAACGAGTTATCGTTGCCATCACAGAATCTTCGTTGTCTCTACCAGAGTATTGAATGACGCTGACAATGATCGCTGTTCTCTGAACTGATACGTCGGTGGTATCATCGTCGGGCTGCTCGGCCTCTCCGTATGAAATAGCCAGATAACCTTGTCGTTGTTCATCGATGAACTTCAGATTGATGAGCGTCCTACACAAATGCAAAGCACGGCTATGGGAAAGTGTCTCGTTTGGTTCGCGTTGGTTTTTCTCAGATGATGCCAATCCCACACAAAGAACATACAAGGCTTTCGATATACTCGCCCTCAAGTGCTTTTGATCCAAGGCTTTCTCGATCCCGATGCCGGAACCCACTATAGTATCAAACTTACTATCAGAACCGACTGCCCAGGTTTTGTCTTGTACGAAGATCGTCCATTCGAAACGTGTTTGAGAATCCTCGTGAACTCGCGCGACACCAAAAGTGATAGACCCATCGGAGTTTTGTGGTTTGCGTTGAAGCTGAGTTATAATGTGGACTTCTCCGTTCGCTGAATGCGATTTTGTACGGAACACTTCTTTGAATCCTTCGACTTCATTCGCGGCCAGAATCTTTTCTTGCGACGTTAACGGCGGGGCTTTTTCTGACCTAGTCTCAAGAATCGACCATATAACTGCCACAGCCAGCGCAGGAACTACTAACACCCAAATCAACTGAAGCATCAGGGGGAACTCTAGGAAACCGCGCACAACATTTTCAAAGAATTTCCACACCATCATCACCGTTGAGTATTCCTGACTTGAAAAATAGATTCGCCTGAGTTTTTTCTTTTACTGTAATTTTGGTTCTACAGCGAACAATCAAATGGCAGACGTCTTTATGTCCGCATCGGGGATAAACCAGTCCTATATCCACTCCCAAACCCGACCCACTCAAGCCCGCTGCTAAACTCACCCCATGCAGCCCGCGCAATCCTTCCACCAACACGCCGCCCGCTGGGCGGAGATGTTTGCCGCGAAGATTCTCGCGCGGGATGGTTTGCATCTCTCCCCCAGATATGTTTCCCGCGCCGCGGCGCTGCGGTTGAAACAGGGGATTGCGGCGCTTGAGGCTTATCTCCGCCGCCTGCTTTTCCTGCTCGCCTTACAGATTGAACATGGTCTGAAACCCGATACGCAAGAGCGAGTGATTTACGCGCGCAGGTCCCGCAAAAACCATCGGCGAACCGGCTTCCGCGCCCTGCCTTTTTCGGGGATAGATTTCGACTTTTCCACGTTTTCTGACAATGCAGAATGGGGTACGCGGCAGGCGGCAAAGCCTGTCCGGCTCGGTCCATTATTGCAGCGCCTGAAAAACGTGCGGGCTTTGCTGGCCGATCCGGTGGCCCGCGCGCGGCGCTTGGCCTTCCATCTCTCCCGTAAGCAGCCCGGTCCACTTCTGGCCCCCGGCGCATCCGGTATGGTGCGCGGGCGTGATGGCACCGAGTTCGCGGCAACCTACCGCGCCTTGGCCCAAGCCATAGGCGAGGCCAGCCGCGCCCGGCCCCCACCCCTTGGCCCCGTCTTGCGTGCCCGACCCAGAATTAGAACGCTGTAACGCAAACCCTGCGAATGCGGGCGGCTATCCACAACCTATAAATCACAATGTTCTTGTAATGTTCTGGTTCTTGTGCTTCCCATATCTGCATGCGGACAACACAGAAACTCTCGAAAAAGGGCCGGGTGGACAAGGCTGCGGTGGCAGAGGTTGGGGAGCGCTTTCACCATCGCGGCCGGGGCGCGGTTTCTAATCAGGCCGGGCGGTTTGAACCTGAAACCCGCGAAGCCCACGATGATGGCTGGGGCACGATAGAAGAGGGGGCCGCCCCGCTCCGCACGACACTGACCAAGGAAACGCCGCGCACGATCATCACCTTCAATCGGTCGCCGGACATTCCATTTGATCGCACGATCAACCCCTATCGCGGCTGTGAACATGGCTGCGTCTACTGCTTCGCCCGCCCAACTCACGCCTTTCACGGCCTATCAGCGGGTTTGGATTTCGAAAGCAAGCTGTTCTACAAACCCGACGGGCCAGAACTTTTATTGAGGGAACTCTCCCGCCCATCTTATGTGCCCAGACCCATCGCCCTCGGCATGAATACAGATGCCTACCAGCCGATAGAGAAAGACCTCAAACTCACCCGCCAGTTCCTGAGAATCCTCTCAGAATACCATCATCCCGTAACGCTCCTCACCAAGTCAGCCCTCATTCAACGCGACTTGGACATCATCGCCCCAATGGCTGAAAAAGGCCTCTGCCGCGTCGGCGTTTCCATCACAACACTGGATGGCCAACTCTGCAGAAAGCTGGAACCCAGAGCGGCCGCACCGCGATTAAGGCTCCAAACGGTCAAAGCGCTCAGCGACGCCGGTATCGATGTCACTGTCATGATGGCGCCAATCATTCCGGCCTTGAATGAGAATGAGATTGAAGACCTCCTCGAAGCCGCCGCCGATCACGGCGCCGTCAGGGCTGGCTACGTTCTGCTCCGTCTGCCGCACGAACTAAAAGACATCGTCCAAGAATGGCTGGTGCATCATTATCCAGACCGCGCCGCCCGGATCATCAATCTCCTACGCGAAATGCGCGGCGGCAAAGACTATGACGCGGATTGGTACCAACGCGGATCTGGCGTTGGAGAGCGCGCTCGTTTTATCGCTCAGCGGTTTTCTAAAGCGGTTAGGCGTTTGAAACTGAACCAAGTCGATCGCTCGCCGCTGCGGACAGACTTGTTTCGTCCCCCCGTTTTACAGGGCGGACAGTATCGAATGGATATTTAGTCGCCAACGCTTGGATTTGTTGTCGCGTGGTCACTCGTTGGGTTCAAAAGGTGCGCCTGTATGGCTGCTTCTTTCTCTCTGGTCAGTGGGTATTTACGCATGAATATCGTAGCAAGCGCATAGGCCGCCACGGGAACGCCGACAAACACGGTCATCAAACCAGCGATCTCATCAGGCCCATTCTCACCGCCAGGTCTGTATCCGGCCAGCATTTCAAGCAATATGTAAGGGATGCCAATCCCAAAACTTGCCCCAACTTTATACGCAGCAGAGTTGAGCGAATAATACAAACCCGCGCGGTTCTCACCCGTCAGCTTGTCTTCCCGATCAATCACATCAGCCATCATTGATCGAAGCAAAACCGGCGCAGCACCGTACCCAAGGCCGCTAACAACCGCTCCAACAGTCAAAAGAGCTAAACCTCCGCCCGAAAGGCTTAGTGGTAGATAGACAAAAAACGCGATTGAGGACCAAAGACAGACGCAAATCACAGCGATATGTTTATCGGCCTTGCGCGAAAGCAATATCCAAAGGGGCATCGCGCCAAAGCCCACCACGAAATATATGAGAAGGATCAACGGTGCGAGGGCGACCACACCATAACCATCCTTGGCAGCAAATAAGAACGTCGATCCGGTCGCCGCGATAGCAATACCGATCAAAAATTCAACGGACAGCAAGCGTACAACTGCAGCATCGGTCAAAGCTGATTTAATCGTTGGCCACGAAAATCTAACAGGTTCTGCGCCAGGTGGCGGTGGTGTATCAGGTACCAGCCAGCTTGCGAGACCGACGGTTAAAGGCAGTGAGATCAACAAAATAACGCCCATCGCCAGTACCTGCTCGCGAGGCCCAAAGCCCATATAGATGGCGAGCAGGGTTGGGATGACGAGCAGTGCTATCAGGGTGAAAGTATTCAAGATTTCGCGCCACAAAAATAGGCGTGAGCGATCATCATAATCGACCGCGATCATCGGAACCCATGATGCATACGGCGTTTGCAGCATCGTGAAGCCAAGCCACAAGACGGCAAGCCAAAACGCCAAATAGTATGGGCTCACAGTTTCGCTTAGTGGAATGAAAACAAAGAAGCCGCCCAGCATCAAAACCGGAACACTACCAAGGATCCAATGCTTAACACGTCCGCGCTTCGTGGGTCGAGAATCAACGAGCCACCCCATGACAGGGTCTGTTCCGAGGTCCCAAAACCGCATGATCATTAGCACAAGGCCAACAGTTGCTGTCCCTAATCCGAGTTCCTCTGCGTACATTGGGGCGACGAAGACCGCCATAGGTAGGCCAATCGCAGCGAGAGGAATGCCGAGTCCTGCAAAGGCGAGAACGCGTGGGAGTGAAAGTCGTTGTTGTGGCTCAGACATGAGAAAGAACCTGACGCAGGCGTCATGAAAGGCAAGTAAATTCGAAATGCATTAGCAAATTCACAGGCTTGTCCACAGGCTCAAAGTGATGCAGTTTCGATATCGAAACAAATAGATGTGGATTACATTTGAGGCTTGGTAACGAATCGCTAACCCGAATGGGTGGATTTGAACTGCTTCTGATTCGTAACTGATTCGATTAATGGAAGCGCCCGATGGACCTGCACAAAAATACAATTATTGAAGGCGAGTGCGTAGATGTACTTTCGCGCCTACCTGACAACTCTGTTGATCTGATCTTTGCTGATCCGCCTTATAATCTACAGCTTGGCGGTGGGCTCACGCGGCCAGACCAATCCATTGTTGATGGCGTCACAGATGCGTGGGATCAGTTTGATAGTTTTGATGCCTATGACCTGTTCACGCACCAGTGGCTAACCGAGTGTCGCCGCGTGCTGAAAGATGATGGCGCGATTTGGGTTATCGGTTCGTATCACAATATTTTCCGCGTCGGCACGGTGCTGCAAGATAGTGGATTTTGGATTCAGAATGATGTCATCTGGCGCAAGTCTAATCCAATGCCGAACTTTAAAGGTACACGCTTCCAGAATGCGCATGAGACGATGATTTGGGCGGGCAAGTCGGACAAATCGAAAGTCACGTTCAATTATGACGCGCTAAAAACCTTCAACGAAGACAAGCAGATGCGTTCTGATTGGTTGATCCCGATTTGCGCTGGCGGTGAGCGTCTAAAGGGCGACGATGGCAAGAAAGCCCACCCAACGCAAAAGCCAGAGGCGCTGTTACAGCGTATCTTGTTGGCGACGTCTAAGCCGGGGGATGTCATCCTCGACCCGTTTTCTGGAACAGGCACGACTGCATCTGTCGCGAAGAAACTTGGCCGTGCTTATGTCGGCATCGAACAAGACCCAGCGTATGTCCGCATTTCCCGGGCGCGATTGCAGGCGATCACCGCGATTGATGGTGACATGCTAGAGGTTCAAGAGAGCAAGCGCGCGCTACCCCGCGTTCCGTTCGGCGCGCTGGTTGAGAATGGTTGGCTTAAGCCGGGCGATCGTCTTTGGTCGCCAAAGAAGCGTTTTAATGCGCGCGTTCGAATTGATGGCAGCCTGACAACTGGTGACGCAACCGGTTCAATTCACCGCGTTGGCGCATTCGTTCAGCAAGCACCAGCCTGTAATGGATGGACCTATTGGCACTATGAGGCAACGAAAGGCGATCTTGCGCCGATTGATCTTCTACGTCGTCGCTACCGTCAGGAAATGGGCTTAAGCTAAAGCGCTGATCTAGTTATACTTTGAAAGGGCCTCGTCGAGTATTCGTTCGAGGTCCTTTATCGTTGTAACATGCTGCATGCTGTCACAGTACGGACGATACCGCAGCATCTCACTATCGCCGCTGCCCCATTGCGTTTCACCTTCTGGTGAGAGCCAAATCGTGCGTTTGGCACGAGCGGCAGCTTCCTGAAAAATATCAACGCGTGGATCACCGTAATTAGAGCGCCCATCGCCGAGAATGATCAAAGTCGTACGCCGATCGATGATATCCCAGTGGTTCATTTTTAAGTCGGACAGGGACTGGCCATAGTCCGTCGAGCTCATCCCAATCTTATTGATGATTGTGTCCATTGCCACGGCGAAGTCTTCATTCTCAAGTGTGTCTCCAACATTCTCAAGGCGACCTGAAAAGGCAAAGCTTTCGATATCTGGAACTGCTTCGTTCAGGCTGTAGAGAAGCATGAGGAAGAACCGCACGACCCGTGCAACGGAGCCTGAGACATCGCAAACGGCAACGATTTTGGGCTTATCTCTTTTCGTCTGCTTCCATGCGAGTTCAAATGGGACGCCGTCAAACCCAGCGTTCGCGCGCAAGGTTTTGCGCACATCCAATTGCCCGCGATTTTTCTTGCGACGCCTGCGTGAGTGTTTGACGGCTAGTCGCTTGGCGATTTTTTGAACCAGGACGCGCATGCGTTCCAAGTCACGAACATCTAATGCAGTGATTGCGGTATCGGCGAGAAAATCTTCGCGGAAGGCCAAGGTTGCGCCAGCACCGAAAGTTTCAAACGCCTGCTTGGCATGCTCGCGGGCGCGGCCAAACATCTCTTTGCGGCCCTCGATCAGTTCTTCCGCGCGGGCATTGCCTTCGTCGGTGCGTTCCCGAAACGCTTGCATCATTTTGCCTTCAAGCCGCTCAAGCCCAAGAGATTTCATCATTTGCTGCGCGTAGTATGAAATCTGTGTCGAAAAGCGGATGTCGGCAAGTTCTGCGTCGCGTCCGGCTTGTTCCATGGCCATTGCAATTTGAGTTTCGTCGCCAGCCTCTAATAGCGACAGCAGGTCATCTTCACCGCCGCCATCATCATCAGAGTTTTCCTGATTGTCTTGCGAAGTGTTTTGCTCTGCTGGCGGGGCCGTACGAGAGAAGTAGAGATCGAACAGGCGATCATGCGCCTCTTTCTCGGATGGTGACTTCGCTAGAACGCATCGCAACGTATTCAGTAAAAGAGAGCGATCACCGTAGCCGATCAGCTTCACAGCCTCTGCCGCATCGATGGACTCACCGGTAGAGACGCGCACATCAGCCGACCGAAGCGCGCGAATAAAGTCGGTGAGGACTTGTTCGGCCATGTTAGCTCGCAGCGCTCGTTCGGGTTAGCTTGCGCAAATCCTTATCAACGGCGGCAATATCACTTTCGTGTTTGAGCAGAACATTCAACGTGGTGCGCACCATGTCTTCGTCCAGATCGTTTGCATGCATCAAGATGAGTGTGCGCGCCCAATCAACGGTTTCAGAGATGGAGGGCTGTTTACGAATATCGAGATCACGAAGCCCTTGAACGAAGACCACAAGTTGGGTCAGAAGATTATCTGCAATGTCAGGTACGCGGGCCCGCACGATCGCGCGCTCGCGCTCAGCTTCCGGGAAGCCAATATGCAAGTGCAAGCAGCGGCGCTTTAGGGCGTCGCCGAGTTCACGAATATTATTCGATGTCAGAATAACCAGCGGCGGTACTTTCGCCTTGATCGTTCCAATCTCGGGAACTGTGACTTGATAGTCAGACAGAACTTCCAAGAGGAAAGCTTCAAACTCCTCATCTGATTTATCAATCTCATCAATTAATAGAACCGAGGCAGCTTCTTGTTGCATTGCCGTCAATAACGGACGTGGCTCAAGGAAGGTCTCTGAGAAGAATAGGTCTTCAAAGCTGGTGAGCTTCGTGAATGCGGCGTCCAGCGTCGCAGCGCCGTCCATAACCTCGCCAAGCTTTTCCTTTAGAAGCTGGGTATAAAGCAGCTGCTTGCCATACTTCCATTCATACAGCGCTTTACCCTCATCTAGGCCTTCGTAGCATTGTAGCCGGGTGAGTGGGGCTTCCAGAAAGCGCGCCATAGATGCGGCAAGGTCCGTCTTGCCGACACCTGCTGGGCCTTCAATTAGAATGGGTTTGCGCAAATTGTGAGCGAGATAGATTGCCGTCGAAATTTCGCGGGTCGATATATAGCCAACTGACCCAAGGCCAGCAGTAATTGCATCAATCGAAGTCAGGGGCTCATAGCCAGTCTTATTGGTCATGACGCCTGCCTAACGCGCGCCTGCATACCTCGCAAGAATGCCCGTGGGTCAGGTGCCCATTGCTCTCCTTTCCATTGCGAGAAATTGACGCGGTCTGATATTCGGATCAAGAATGTGGGCATGACCAGCAAGATAGAAATCGCCCCTTTAGCGGGGGCTCTTGGCGCCGAAATCTACGGCGTTGATTTGACACGCAGCCTCACAAACCAAGAGTTTGCTGAAATCATGCAAGCTTTCTTGGATTATCAGGTCATCTTTTTCCGCGATCAGCATGATCTTACGCCTGAGCAGCATAAAGCGTTCGCAAGCCGGTTTGGGTCTTTAAACGTGCATCCTTATGTGGCTGGTATGGCGGGGCACCCAGAGCTTCTGGAAATCATCAAAGAGCCTGAAGACAAATTGAACTTTGGGGGTGGCTGGCATTCGGATATGTCATTCTTGGAGGTCCCAGCTTTGGGGTCCATCCTTTATGCGTTGGAGGTGCCTCAATATGGGGGCGACACGCTTTTCGCGAGCCAGAGTAAAGCTTATGATGCGTTGTCTGATGGTATGAAAGACATGCTCTCCGGTTTGTCGGCCGTCCATTCCGCAAGTCGCGAGTATAGCGCAAAAGGGGCATCAGCGCAGGCAAGGTCTTCTATGCAATCGACACAGGTTCAAGAAGCGCCGGAATACGAACATCCGGTTGTTCGCACGCACCCTCAAACGGGTCGCAAGGGGCTCTACATCAATCCAGCCTTTACGCTTCGTTTCTCAGGTATGACGAAGCGCGAGAGCAAATCATTGCTCGATTTCCTGTTCGATCATTCCCGGGACGAGCGATTTACGTGCCGATTCAGGTGGCAGAAGGGATCGCTTGCGTTTTGGGACAATCGCTGCTGCTGGCATTACGCTTTGAATGACTATCCCGGGCAGCGCCGCCATATGCGCCGCGCAACGATAAATGGGGATAAACCCTACTAGTCTTGGGGCATCCATCCGGCTGGAATACGAAACTTCGGTTTCTTAGTCTTCTTTTGACGCGGCACGCCTTTAGCTGGGAATGTGCCGTCTGAATAAGGTCCAGCAGGCGTCTTCCCGGCCTGAATGTCGCCCATTCGCATAGGGGCGTACTGTCCCGGCGCATCACCCAGATTGCGATCAACGGGCTTCACCGAATCGACTTTCTTGCCTGAAAGCGGCTTGAGCCATTCCCACCAGCTCGGCCACCAAGAACCTTGTACTTCTTCTGAGGCGCTTAGCCATTTGCCCGGATTGTCGGGTAGACTTAGGTTCACCCAGTGCTGATACTTATTCGCATCTGGATGGTTGATGACGCCGGCAATATGCCCAGATCCGGCGAGCGTGAACGTAACGTCCCCGCCATAATTTTGCGCGCCTTTATAGATCGAATGCCATGGGCAGATGTGATCGCTGCGACTGGCCTGCATGTAGACTGGAACTTTGATGTCGCCAACGGATACGGGTTCCCCAAAGACTTTGAAATTGCCCTTTGAAAGCGCGTTTTCATTGTAAAGGTCTTTTAGATAGGTCTTGTGCGTCGGCCCCGGGATATTGGTTTGATCAGCGTTCCAGAACAGCAAATCAAATGGGCGCGGCTGCTTGCCCAGCATGTAATTGTCGACCACATAACGCCAAACAAGATCTGCTGGACGCAACCAGTTAAAAGTCTCGCCCATCATCTCGCCGGGCATAATTCCGTCATGTTCTTCGACGACATCATCAATCTGCGTTAGCGCGTCATCGCCAGTGAAAATCTTTAACTCACCAGCTTGGGTGAAGTCTGACTGCGATGCAAAATATGTCGCCGAGTTGACGCGTTTGTCTTTGGTCTTGGCCATGTGTGCGAGCGCTGACGTTAGTAGCGTGCCACCAATGCAATATCCAATCGCGTTGACGTCTTTTGATCCGCTAGCTTCCGTAACTGCAGAAAGCGCCGCGAGGACACCGTGCTCAATATAATCATCCCAAGTGAAATTCTTGGTCTCCTCATCAGCTGACCGCCAAGATACCACAAATGTGTTCAGACGCTTCGATAATAGCCACCGGATCATGGAGTTGGCAGGCTGCAAGTCTAAAATATAGAACTTGTTGATCCATGGCGGGAAGATCAGCATTGGCCGTTCGCGCATTTTCTTGCGCGACGGATTATAGTGGATCACCTCAATCAGCTTGTTACGAAAAATGACCTTTCCCTTGGCCGTCGCAACATTCTCACCAACGGTGAAAGCGTCTTCGTCAGTTTGTTTGATAGACAAACGGCCATCGCCGCGTTGCAGATCGCGGCGGGCGTTGCGCAAACCATCCAGAACACTTTGTCCGCCGGTTTCAATCATCGCGCGAAGGGCCGCGGGGTTTGTTGCGGGCAGGTTTGTCGGCGCCATCGCGTCGACTAATTGTCCGACAAAGAACCGTGCTTTCGACTGTGTCTCGTCATCTAATTCAGGCGCTGCCGCGTCGATCAGGCCGTTCATCCAGTCTGAGTTTAGCTGCCAAGCGCGGCGCATAAAATCGAACGCTGGGTTCGCCGTCCATTCGGGATCAGAGAAACGACGATCTTTCGGCAATTCTGACCCAGAAGCCATTGATTGAAACAGGTTCATCCAGCCCTGCATTAAGGTCATCATCGCATGGCCAGCTTTTTCAGGGTTACGAGCTAGGGCTGCGCCAACCTGCATTTGGGCTTCGAAACCGCCAAACGGATCAGGCCGTTGCGGTGTCATAGGTCCACCAGCGACCTTGGCCAGCATGTCAGTGATAAGGCCTTGCGCTTCTTTGTTCGCTTCTAAAAGCGTAGCCGAAAGCTGCTGCATCCTTTGCGGATTCAGATCTTTGAACATGTTTGGCAGCGTACTGCTCCCAATTTGGTCAAATTTTGTACTATTGGTCATCAGACCTGCTCTCGCCATTCTGTGAGAAGCCATATAGGACTAAAACGACTTAAGTTTTATGAGTCTATACCGGGAAATTAATAATGCGCGCTGTGATTTTCGTAACTTTTGCCCTTTTGGCCGGATGTGCGACCTCTCTTGAGAAGGTTCAGAGCATGCGTGATGCTGCGCCAGAGTGGTATGATGCGCGCAAAGTTGAGATTGGTGGCGAAGGTTATCCAAGCGTTGGCGATATTCCAACGATAACACGCGAAAACCGCCCCGGTACGCAGCTTCGTATTTCTCGCGAAGACACGTTAGCGGCTCTTCGGTTGTTCCAAACTGATCTCAGGGCGACGGGCGCTGAAGAAACTGCTCAGGCCATGCTGTCTTGGGCGATTGCGAATCGACGAGCGGTTGAGGGGCAGGTTGCTGCTCCCGATTTCCTGACCGACGAAGATGTCCAAGCGCTGAAGGCTGTTTTTGATACGCCGCGTGGACGCCTTTAAACCTCATAAAATTCTGAACTATTGGAGATCCGCTCATGCGCGGTGAATTTCACAAAATCCGGCGCTTGCCGCCTTACGTCTTTGAACAAGTCAATCGCCGCAAGGCTGAGCTTCGTGGCAATGGCGCCGACATTATCGACCTTGGCATGGGTAATCCCGATATGCCGACCCCGCCGCATATCGTTGAAAAACTGGCGGAAACCGCCCGTAAGCCAGACGTACATGGATATTCTGCATCGCGCGGTATTCCGGGCCTAAGACGCTCGCTGGTCAACTATTACGATCGCCGTTTTGGCGTTAAGCTGGATAAGAACCGCGAAGTCGTGGTGACGCTTGGCTCTAAAGAAGGGTTCGCTAACCTCGCTCAGGCGATTACCGCGCCCGGCGATGTCATCTTGGCACCTGACCCATCTTATCCGCTGCATCATTTCGGTTTCATCATGGCGGGGGCATCTATCCGGGCGATCCCGGCGCCGACGCCTGAGGAATATTTGCGCGGGATCAGTAAAGCGATCCGCTATTCTGTTCCCCCGCCAACTGCGATGGTGCTTTGCTACCCGTCAAATCCGACGGCAGACGTTTGTGATCTGGAATTCTATAAAGATGCAGTTGCGCTCGCGAAAAAGCACGACCTCTATATCTTGTCAGATCTTGCTTACAATGAGATCTATTTCGAAGAGCCCACCCCCTCGATTTTGCAGGTGAACGGCGCGAAAGATATCGCGGTTGAGACGACGACAATGTCGAAAACCTATTCGATGGCCGGATGGCGCATTGGTTTTGCTGCTGGCAATGAGCGTTTGATCGGGGCTTTGGCTCGGGTAAAATCATATCTCGACTATGGGGCATTTACGCCAATACAGGTTGCGGCCTGCGCGGCGCTTGATGGACCACAAGATTGTGTTGATGAGTTTCGCCAAATTTACAAATCCCGCCGAGACGTTTTGGTGGAAAGCTTTGGCCGCGCCGGATGGGAAATTCCGGTCCCGGAGGCGTCCATGTTTGCGTGGGCAAAAATCCCGCCGCAATGCGGTGACATGCGCAGCTTGGAATTTGCTCTGAAGCTTATGAACGAAGCCGATGTGGCGGTTGCGCCCGGGGCAGGGTTTGGTGAGCATGGTGATCGCCATGTCCGTATCGCTCTTGTCGAAAACGAACAGCGCATCCGCCAAGCAGCGCGCAATATTAAAAAGTTTCTAGGGAAGCTGGAAGCTGAAGGACCATCATCGTGAAAACAGTAAAACTAGGAATTGCCGGGCTTGGCCATGTCGGCTGCGGCTTGATCGAGCTCGTTGAGCGCCAGACTGAGCTGCGTCTCCCCGGTAAAGTTGAAATCGTCGGTGTTTCGGCGCGCAGTCGCAATCGAAATCGCCCGGTCGATATTTCAAATTATCGCTGGTTCGATGATGCGGCCACATTGGCCGAAGACCCGGAAGTTGATGTTTTTGTTGAATTGATGGGCGGCTCAGATGGCCCAGCCAAGTTCGCTGTTGAAGAAGCGATCAAGTTTAAGAAACATGTCGTCACCGCCAACAAAGCGCTTATTGCGATGCATGGCCAATCGCTTGAGCGACAGGCACAGGCCGCTGGCGTTGATTTGATGTTCGAAGCTGCCGTTGCTGGCGGCGTTCCAATCGTTCGCGTCCTTCGCGACTCGCTAACGGGTGTGTCAGTCACGCGTGTCGCAGGCATCCTGAATGGAACGTGTAATTACCTGACCACTCAGATGCTTGAGACAGGACGTTCCTATGATGCCGTCCTCGAAGAGGCGCAAAAGCTTGGCTATGCCGAAGCCGACCCGACTCTTGATGTATCGGGTATGGATGCTGCCCATAAAGCCGCCATTCTTGCTTCAATCGCGTTCACCGCTGATCTCGATTTCAGTAAAGTGTCCGTCAAAGGCGTCGAAACGGTTGAGTTGATGGACCTAAACCTCGCTGATCGTCTTGGCTTGCGAATTAAGCTTATTGCCGAAGGTGTTCTGACCGATGAAGGCGTTGTTTGCCGGGTCGCCCCGATGGCGATGAAAACGTCCCACCCGTTGGCACGTGTAAACGGTGCGCTGAACACGGTTCGTGTCGAAGGTGATCCGCTTGGCGCTGTAACATTGACGGGCCCCGGGGCTGGTGCAGGCCCAACCGCGAGCGCGGTAATGGGTGACATCGCAAAGCTTTTTAGCCCAACGGCGCGCTCCCCATTTGGCCGCGCTGCGCACCACAAAGCACGCACATTTGTCGCTGGAAAATCTGATGAACGTTCTGCGTTCTTCCTGCGCGCAAAACTCGCCGACCGCCCCGGCGCATTGGCAAGTTTAAGTGAAGCTTTGGCCGCGCATGGTGTCTCTATAGACAAACTTCTTCAGGATTCAGCTGATGACAGCGATGTCTCGCCCGTTGCAATTGTGACGCATGAGTGTAGTCGCGGAGACATAGATGCCGCGTCGGATCGTCTTGCTGCGCTTGAGACTATTGTGGGGGCGCCGCAGGTCATTCAAATCGACGCCGCCGAATAGAGTTTTACAGGGAACCGGGGCGAACCTCGGGGGAGAAAAACATGACCGAGAGTGTCCTGATTCCACATTTGGCTGATGCCATGGTGCGCGTGACCGAAGTGGCTGCAATCGCAGCTGAAACAATGGCCGGACGCGGCGACGAGAAGGCGGCTGACGCTGCCGCCGTCGATGCGATGCGCACAGCCTTCAACGCTGTCGATTTTCAAGGCCGAGTTGTTATCGGCGAGGGTGAACGCGACGAAGCCCCAATGCTTTACATTGGCGAAGAAGTCGGCACAGGCAACGGCCCAGCAATCGACATCGCGCTTGATCCGCTAGAGGGCACAACCCTTACCGCAAAAGCTATGGCGAACGCACTTGCTGTTCTAGCCATCGCGCCGCGCGGCGGCCTGCTATACGCACCCGATACCTATATGGATAAGATCGCTATTGGTGGCGGCTATCCCGAAGGCATTATCGACCTCGACGCGACCGCAGGTGAAAACATTACAGAGATGGCGAAAGCCAAAGGCATGGCTGTTACTGATATGACGGCCTGCGTTCTGGACCGTCCGCGCCATGCCGATATCCTTGAAAGCCTGCGCAGCGTTGGCGCTCGAATTAGTTTGATCTCCGATGGTGATGTCGCTGGCGTGATCAACACCACAAACCCGATGACAGGCATTGATCTCTATGTCGGCCAAGGCGGGGCGCCAGAGGGTGTTCTTGCTGCTGCTGCGCTAAAATGTGTTGGTGGCCAGATGCAGGGCCGTCTAGTTTTCCGCAATGATGACGAACGCCGCCGCGCTGATCGTACAGGGATCACTGACTACGATAAAAAGTATGACCTAAACGGCCTCGCTTCTGGCGAAACTGTATTCTGCGCAACGGGCGTTACCAAAGGCGGCCTCGTTGACGGCGTCATTCGCCGCGGCGGCGTGATCGAAACAGACACACTTGTGATGAGCAGCGCCGACGGTATGGTTCGCAAAATTAAGTCTTACCATCGCGCGTAAGTGCTAAGCACGTTTCAAACCTTCTCGAGTCATGATTGAATTCGATCATGACGAACAACTCATTTTCCGTGCCTGATTCTTTCGGTGGCCGCTATTGGTCCATGCGAGAGCAGGATGATGCCGCTATTCGCGCGCTAACCCCTGCGCTTGGTGGGAATGACCTTCTCGCGCGCCTGTTGGCCCCGCGCGGGACAAAGGCTGATGAGGTTGAAACGTTTCTAAATCCAACCTTGCGTGCGCTGTTTCCTGACCCAGCTAGTTTTCAGGATATGATGAAGGCCGCTGAGCTTGTTCTCGATGCGATCATTGACGGTCAGCAGGTCACCGTGTTTGCCGATTATGATGTAGACGGGGGTACTAGTTCTGCAACGCTCGCGCGATATTTCCGCGCTTGGGGGCGCGAGTTGGGGCTTTATGTGCCTGACCGTCTGTTGGAGGGGTACGGCCCTAGTCCCGAAGCGTTTGAACACCTCAAAGCGCAAGGCGCTGATCTTGTTATCACCGTCGATTGCGGCGCGGCGGCAACGGCTGCCTTAGCTAAAGCGGTCGCGATTGATCTGCCTGTTATCGTGATTGATCACCACTTGATGGGCAAGACGCCGCCAGAATGCGCGGCGCTCGTAAATCCAAATCGCGCCGATGATGAAAGCGGGCAGGGGCACCTTGCGGCGGCAGGGGTCGTCTATGTGTTCGTTGCGGCTTTGAATAAGTTGGCGCGCGAACGCGGCATCGCGCCAGATGGCGGGTTGCCAAACATCCTCGATTAGTTGGACCTCTGCGCCCTAGGAACGCTTTGCGATATGTCGCCGCTCGTTGGCGCAAACAGAGCTTTCGTCAAGCAAGGCTTGAAGATTTTGGAACGCGGCGGAAATACCGGATTGCGCGCCCTCGCGGATGTCGCGGGCATCGGTAAAATCGAAACCGTCTATCATGCAACTTTTGTGCTTGGGCCGCGATTGAACGCGGGTGGACGCGTGGGTGACCCGTGGCTGGCAGCTAAGCTGCTGGCAACCGATGACCGAACCGAGGCTTTAGAGTTAGCAGAACGCCTGCACGGCCTTAACGATGAGCGCAAAGCGGTTGAAAGCGCGATCCTAGAACAGGCGAGTGTCGAAGCTCAAAAACAGATCGATGCTAATCCAGACACAGGCATCATAATTGCTGCCGGTGAAGGCTGGCATCCCGGCGTCATCGGCATCGTCGCTGGGCGCTTGAAAGACCGCTTTCATTTGCCAGCAATCGTCATCGGCTGGGGCGCTGGCCTGGGCCCAGTGGCGAAAGGTTCCGCGCGATCTGTGCGCGGTGTGAATATTGGCGACGCAATCTCCGCAGCCGCAAAACAAGGCATTATCCTGTCTGGCGGAGGGCACGCGATGGCGGGCGGTCTGAGCTTGGAGCCAGATCAACTGCCTGTGCTGCGCGATTGGATGGACAAGCATATGGCAGATTTCCGCGAAGAGCGCGAAGCCGCCAAAGAGCTAACAATCGATGCACTCCTCGCCACATCACAAGTTACGCCTGAGCTGTACGACACGTTGCAAACGCTTGGGCCTTTCGGGCAAGGCGCGCCTGAGCCCGTCTTCGCGCTTCGAGATGTTGAGATTACCCACACACGCCTGATTGGTGAGAGCCATTTAAAGATTACGGTCGAAGACGCCGGAAGCCGGGTTGATGCTTTGGTTTGGCGCTGTATCGGAACACCGCTTGGTGATGCCCTAATACAGCGGGGACGGGTCCATCTGGCGGGCCGTCTAAAAGACAATGAATGGAATGGCCGCCGTACCGCGCAAATCGAAGTGATTGATGCGGCGCGGGCTTAGCGCCTCGACTAATTCATAACCTGCATAGCCCCTATGCCGAACTTGTTACTTTCTGCTGACAGGTTCTGGCACTAAATGTACTCTATATTCGAAAGAGACGCCAAAAATGGCGCATGAAATGCAAGGTTCCTCCCATGTTCAAACTTCTGTTTGTGTCCGCTGCGTTGGCAGCGATGACGCCGGTGGCCTCCGCCGCCTCTAATAATTCTTCGCCTGCCGAATTGCTCGTTTCTGATGCTGCTAGCCAGATCAGTCACGCTGAACGCGAGCGCATTGCTGATTCTGTTCTTGAGCACATGGACGTCAACGCAATCGCGCGTTTTACGCTCGGTCGCCATGGCAGAGCGATGAGTGAAACTGACAAGGCCCGGTTCGCCAGTGCCTTTGAAAACTTCTTACGCCGCCAGATCGAAATGAACGCTTCAGAGTTTATTGGTGTCCAAATCAAAGTCACAAAGACCGTAGAGCGTAACGCGCGCGACGCCGTTGTTACAACGCAAGTCGAAGGCAATGGCTCACCGATCACACTCCGCTGGCGCGTGATTGAACGCGGCGGTAAATGGTCCGTCGTCGATCTTGAGTTCGCGGGTCTGTGGTTGGCAATTGAGCAGCGTGCGCAGGTGTCTGCGATCCTTGATCGTCCGGGTGTTGATATCGAGGATGTCATCGCAACTTTCGGTTAGGTCTTTGCGCCGCTAGCTGAATAGCTTAGGTCGCCCACATGGCTGATTTCCTTTCTCAATATGGCATCTTAATTCTCGCTCTTGTTGGATGCGGACTATTTAGCGGCCTCGCGGCTGGTCTTTTCGGGATCGGCGGCGGGGCCATTATTGTTCCGGTTCTGATGATTCTGTTTGAGAGCTTGGGGTTCAGTGAAACGGCGAGCCACGTTGCAATCGCGACCTCTCTTGCGACCATCATTCTGACATCGGCACGTTCCGTTATGGCGCATAACAAGCTTGGGGCCGTTGACTGGTACGTCGTGAAAACTTGGGCGCCGTGGATTATGCTCGGCGCAATCGTTGGACAGCTAGTTGCAGGCGGGCTTTCATCGGTCGCGCTAAAGGCTTTTTTCGGTGCGATGGCGTTTCTTCTTGCCGCGCAACTCTTCTTCGGCCGGCCAAGTTGGAAACTCGCAGATGAATTGCCTAAAGGCGTAGGCCGTGCCGGCCTTGGCGGAGGCATTGGGATATTGTCGGCCCTCATGGGAATTGGCGGCGGCACGTTTGGCGTCAGTTTGATGACGGTGTGTGGCAAGGCGATCCATAAAGCCGTCGCAACGGCGGCTGGATTTGGTATCGCGATCGGTCTGCCAAGCGCTTTCACGGCGATCTATACCGGATGGGGGCAAGAGGGATTGCCGCCATTCTCGCTCGGCTATGTCAATCTCGCGGCGTTCGGCCTTATTTCGATCTTTACGGTGACGATGGCCCCCGTTGGGGCGAAACTGGCGCATAGCTTAGATGCGGCGCTCTTGAAGCGCCTTTTCGGCATCTTGTTAGCGTTTGTAGCGGTCAAAATGCTTTGGGATGTTATTGGCGGATAATCATCCGGTCGCCGCGAACCTCATAAGAATAAAGCTCACGCAAGAAACTCATGCCTAGCAGAGACTGATCCAGGTCCGTCCGTAGGACCATCGCTTCAACATTTTTGATGTGGACCTGATTGATTTTGATTGATTCTATAATCACGCTGGCACCCATGGTTCTGCCGCCAGCCGTACGGATTTCCCATTTATAGTCCAAACTCTCCGGGTTTAGGCCCATCTTTCGTGCATCAGATTGGTTGAGCGCGATGACGCTCGCGCCCGTATCCACCATGAACTCGATAGAGGCTTTCTTGTTGACCAAGGCCCGGGTCCAGTAGTGACCGTCGGCTTTGGCCGTAATCGTCGCAGACCGGCGTCCAGTGTTTTTCGGTGCGGCCTCATCTACCGTAACTGTAGCTAGAGTAGCACTCGCTTGCGCTTCGCCGTTCGCTTCCAGTTTGGGGTTCAAATACATTGAGATGACGGCTGCCAGAGCGCCCGCCGCGACAAGCGTGGAAAGGATATGTGAGACCTTCACGCCTGCGGCTCCAGCTTACCAATGTCGCGCAAATGCTTCATCCGTTCAGGTAAGACATCCATCACACCTCGCCGTCCTTCATCGCCCAATTGCATCCAGCCACCAATCTCTTTCAGCGACCGACCACAGCCAAGGCACAGGCCGCTCTGTCCATCAACGGCGCAGACCTTTATGCAGGGACTTTCGATGTTTGGTCTGCTCATGATTATGCCCTTAAAACACGATGTATAAGTTACACTTGCGACACTTTCAGTAAAAGTCCAAATCTTTGATTGACTTAAATCGTGAAATAATGGCGTTTTAGACAACCGCACACATTTATGAGGTATGCCTGTGACTGACGCTTCAAGCGCCACTCGTCCATTTGAAGATGTCCGCGAATTGGTTGCTAGACCAGCATCGCCAGACGATACCTGTGCGACCAAAGTTTACGATGCTCTATTGGGCATGGGACGCGAAGGCGATTTTGGGAAACTGGGTGACGGCGCTGCATGGCTTGCTGGATGGCAAAAGCGTTATCCGCCGCGTATTGAAATGCCGACGCTAGCGATCTTTGCTGGGTCCCACGGTATTTCTTCGGGCGGTGTCACGCTTTCATCAAACGAAAGTACACGTGAAAAAGTCGATGCTCTGCGCGAAGGCCGTGCGCCATTATCTGCCATTGCCGCTCAAGTTGGTGCGAACATTCGCGTTTTTGAACTGGCGATTGATAAGCCGACACCGAATATTGCTGAAGAAGCTGCGATGAGTGAGCGCGAATGCGCGGCAACAATTGCTTACGGATTCGAAGCCCTTGAGGGCGAACCAGACCTTGTCGCGCTGGGCGTCGTTGGCGCAGGTATTGGTACCGCTGCCGCTGCTGTCGCATGTGCGCTTTATGGCGGCGCGGCTGAATATTGGTGTCGCCCCGGACCACAAGTACCCCGCGAAACGACAGATCAACGCGTGCGCATGGTCAATGAGGCGCTAAAAACGCATCGTGGTCATCTGTCGGATCCATTGGAGGCTTTAAGATGTCTCGGCGGGCGCGAACTCGCGGCATGTGTGGGTGCAATCATTGCCGCCCGCCATCAAGGGGTTCCGGTTCTCATCGATGGGTTTGCGACAACGATTGCTGCCGGCATTGTTCATGCGATCAATCCGCTCGCGATTGAACATGTGAAGGCTGCGCATGTTACGCGCCGACCTGCGCATGAAGCTGCATTAGAGCGTCTCGGCCTCGCGCCAATCGCGGAACTAGAGTTCAATACTGGCGGCGGCATGGGTTCTGCCGCTGCGATAGGCTTGCTGAAAACGGCTTGCGCCCCATTTCTTGGTCAGCCTATTCCAAACTAGGTTTCGTGATGAAGGCCAAGCTACGTTGTGATGAGACAATTTGACGTTTACGTTCGCGTCAACTTGCTTTTCTGAAGCGTAGGCGGCAAAAGACACGCACACAAAGATAAATTTTGATCCGGGATGTACCGCCATGAACCTCGACTTTAACCCTGAAGAAATTGCGTTCCGCGACGAAGTTCGCGCATTCATTGACGAGAACTATCCAAAAGATCTCGTAGGGATGGGCTCTCGCGAAGACTTAACCCGCGAACAATTCCTTGCATGGCATAAAATTCTTGGTGCCAAAGGTTGGTCTGCGCCAGCCTGGCCTGAGAAATATGGCGGCACCGGTTGGACGTCGACACAGCGTTATATCTGGTCTGAAGAGAATGCTCGCGTTGATGCGGTAATGCCGCTTCCTTTCGGCATCGCGATGGTTGCGCCAGTGATCTACTCATTTGGCACAGATGAACAAAAGGCTCGCTTCCTGCCGAAGATTCTGTCTGGTGAAGAGTGGTGGTGCCAAGGTTATTCTGAGCCGGGCGCTGGTTCTGATTTGGCTTCGGTTAAAACAACCGCTGTTCGCGACGGCGACCACTATGTGATCAATGGTCAAAAGACTTGGACAACGCTGGCACAGCACGCGGATTGGGGCTTCTTCCTATGCCGCACGGATCCAGATGCTGCGAAGCCGCAAGAAGGTATTTCCTTCATTCTCGTCGACATGAAAACGCCGGGTATTGAAGTGCGCCCAATCATCACGATTGACGGCGGCCATGAGGTTAATGAAACTTGGTTGACGGACGTTCGTGTCCCGATCGCAAACCGTGTGGGTGAAGAGAATAAAGGTTGGACTTACGCCAAGTTCCTACTTGCTCACGAGCGTTCTGGTATTGCCGGTGTTGCACGCTCTAAACGCGGCGTAGAGAAACTGAAGCAAATCGCGTCAACGGAAGTTATCGATGGCAAGCCATTGATGAATGATGACAGCTTTGCGCGTAAAGTTAGCCAGCTTGAAATCGACCTAACGGCGCTTGAGTTTACAGAATTACGGACGCTCGCAGGTGAAGCACAAGGTAAAGGGCCAGGTCCTGAAAGCTCTATCCTGAAAGTCAAAGGCACTGAGATTCAGCAGCGCCTTACTGAGCTGACGCTCGAAGCTGTTGGCACGTATGGCGCGCCTTACTATCGAGGCTTCCCTAATGATGACAGCTCGAACGAGTTCCCAATCGGACCGGATTATGCGCACCACAGCGCGCCGATGTATTTCAACATGCGTAAGACATCGATCTATGGCGGGTCTAACGAAATTCAGCGTAACATCATCACGAAGATGATTTTGGGCCTGTAAACTGACTTAAAGAGACGTGGATTTGATCCACGTCTCTTTTTAATTTTTGACACTCGCTAAGAGGGTTCCGCGACGGCGTATCTACACGTACCGGAAACAGAGCGATAAGAAAGACGAAAGCGGCCCGCCGCAGGAGGAATAAATTATGGATTTCAATTTCACCGAAGAACAAGGCATGATCCGCGATAGCCTCGCGCGTCTTATCCGTGAACAGTATGATTTCGACACGCGCCGCGGCGTTGTTGCTAGCGAAGCTGGCTGGCGTCCTGAAATGTGGGCACAGTTCGCAGAGCTTGGCCTACTCATGGCGCCTTTCAGCGAAGAAGATGGCGGCCTCGGCGGCGGTTCAATCGACGCGATGATCGTCATGGAAGAGTTCGGTAAAGGCCTTGTGGTTGAGCCATTCATCCCAAGCGTTGTCTGCGCTGGTGGGTTCTTGAAGCATGCTGGTTCAGCAGCCCAGAAAGAAGAGCATCTTGCGGCGATCATGGGCGCTGAAAGCACGTTTGCTTTTGCCTATGCTGAGCCACGCGGCCGCTACAATCTGGCTGACCTTGAAACCGTCGCGAAAAAAGACGGTGCAGGTTATGTCCTGAACGGTCATAAGGCTGTCGTTATCGGTGCCCCTTGGGCTGACAAGCTTATCGTCACAGCTCGCACAGGCGGTGATCGCCGTGATGCTGGCGGTATTTCTGTCTTTATTGTCGACAAGTCGGCCTCTGGCGTCACAACTCGTGACTATCCAACAGTTGACGGTCGCCGCGCTTCTGAAGTCTATTTTGAGAACGTTTCTGTTGGTGCCGATGCGCTAATTGGCAGCGAAGGCGAAGCGCTACCGTTGATCGAACGCGTTGTTGACGAAGCAACTGCTGCGCTTTGTGCAGAAGCCGTCGGCGCAATGGGTGTCGCACACGGTATGACTGTCGAGTATTCACGTCAGCGTAAACAGTTCGGAACCGCTATTGGTAAGTTCCAAGTGCTTCAGCACCGTATGGTCGATATGTTCATGGAGCATGAGCAGTCAATTTCCATGACTTACATGGCGACCCTGAAACTCGACGAAGACGAAGTGACACGTAAAAAGGCTGTTTCAGCTGCGAAAGTCCGCATCGGTCAGGCTGGTCGTTTCGTTGGTCAGGAATCGATCCAAATCCACGGCGGCATGGGCATGACAGAAGAATTGGCCGTTGGTCACTACTTCAAGCGCCTCACGATGATGAACAGCGAATACGGCAATGTTGATCACCACATGCGCCGTTACACAGCGCTCAGCGCCGGTGAAATGAAAGCTGCTGCGGAGTAAGCAACAGCTCAAAATTGATGAAAAAGCCCCGGCACGTGACCTTACGTGTCGGGGCTTTTTGTATCTAGAAGTGACTCTTCATTTGACGCATGAGCGCACAAAAGGGCCAATTGATCGCTGAGTTCGAAAGTATTTTACGAAGGTTGCGAGCTTGGATGCTCGTGATAGTGAGGCGCCTCAATACCTGCGCCTTGGCAAATACGATCCGAAAACGCAACGAATGCGGTAAACAGTAAGACCTGCGCGACAGCAATGACTGCGACGAGCCCGCGTGCCCAGGACGCTCTAAAGCGCGACCAAAGCGCAGCGCAGGCGATGACGACAATCCCGGTTTCAATACCCGCTCCAATCAACCCGTTTGCGCGGGGATCCCAATAAGAAATCGGAGAGAAGAAACGCCAATCTGTAAGCGGCCAAAAGTGGCGATGCGCGTCGTCTGCATGTAGAGGTAAATCAAGCGCGAGGTGAACCAGGACCGCGCCGCAGGCGATCGCGACAAGCGTCCATTTCCGCCAAATAGCGATCGCCAAAACACCCCCTGCCAACACGAATGAGTTTGATGCCGCCCCAAGCGTCTGCCACGGCTCAGTCCAATACCTCACATCCCACGTTTCGGCGCCGCTCCAGCCCATCAGCCGGCTCCAAGCGAAGAAGATAAACATTGAAAAGTCGGGGATCAGCGCGGCCAGTAAAACAACCCAATTGCGCTTGGGGGCTTCTCTCTTCGCAAACACGGCGGATGCGACGATGATGTGAGCGACTGTGTTCATATCCACATCCGAACACGAGCATTTCTCTAATGCAAGTGGGTGACAATCCCAAATTGGTCTGCCAAAGCATGCGTTCGAAATCAGGAGAATCGCATGTCTGTCATCACACTTGAAAAACAGGGTCCCATCGCGATCCTGACTCTGAACCGCCCGGACATGATGAATGCGCTTGGGCAAGAGGGCGATGGTGCTGCCGTTGCCGCTGCATGCGCAGAGATTGAAGCAGATCACACAATCCGAACCGCTATCCTCACGGGCGCGGGCAGGGCCTTCTCAGCGGGCGGAGACGTCAAAGCGATGCGCGACCGAACGGGCGCATTCGCCGGTTCTCCCTATAGCGTTCGTGAAGGCTACCGCCGCAATATTCACCGCATCGTAAAGTCGCTCTACAATCTTGAAGTACCTTTGATTGCCGCCGTAAACGGTGCAGCGATTGGGCTAGGCTGCGATGTCGCATGTATGGCGGATGTTCGTATTGCTTCTGATCGCGCTAAATTTGGCGTTACGTTCCTGAAACTCGGTTTGATCCCCGGAGATGGCGGCGCATGGTTGTTGCCGCGCATAATCGGTGCAAGCCGTGCAGCGGAGCTTCTGTTTACCGGTGATGTTATCGACGCTGCAACTGCCGCTGAATGGGGACTAATCTCGAAAGCCGTTCCCGGTGAGACCTTGATGGACGAAGCCATGGAGCTAGCCACGCGTATGGCGCAGCAGCCACCGCAATCACTTCGTGTTGCCAAAACGCTTCTGCGTCATGGAACGACCGCCAGCTATGAAACGATCATGGAAATGTCGGCCGCCGCGCAGTCGATGATGCACCATACCGACGATCATATGGAAGGCGTCGAAGCCATTCTTGAAAAGCGCAAGCCAACCTTTGAAGGCAAGTAGCTAGCCAACCATGCTCGCCGGGCCCAGCGTGATGTCCCATATCAGAAAGAGACATAGCGCAATCCCGGCGACATAGGTCACAAGCGCGCCGATCGCTTTCGCCCAATGCGGGGTTGAGAGCGTCTTACAGGTTAGAAACCCGAAAGCGTGCAGGTATCGTGCGCCCGTAATGGCAATCATGAGCGCACCAACGATTTTGCCATGGTCGCCCATCACTAAGCAAAGCAGAAAGAGCGCGGTAACAGCGCCAGCATACTCGGTCGCGTTACCATGCGCGCGCTGGGCCTTGGCGAGGCTAGAGCTTGGGTCCAAGGGCTGACCATAATAAACGATCTTGTCGCCAACCGATCGCTGAATTGATGTCCAAAACCCCAAAGCGAAAACTAATAGAGCATTCAAAGCGATACAAATAATCGGCACAAGCATTCGAAAAATCCTGTCTTCGGTTCTGCGGAGACGATAGACTGGCTTTGCTAAAAGAAAAGGATTCGCCATGCCTAGCGCCCGACGTTTGATTTCAACCGGATCGCCATTTGAGGCGACGATGGGATACTCCCGCGCCGTTGTGCAGGGCGATTGGTGCTTCCTATCCGGGGTCACCGGGTATGATTATGCAACAATGTCGATGCCAGATGATATTGCTGACCAGGCGCGCAATTGCTTTGAAACGATCAAGAGCGTTCTGGGCGATGCAGGCTTTGCGATGACCGATATCGCACGTGTTCAATACACTGTCATTGACGCCGATATCGTTGACGCTGCCGTGCCCGTGCTTGGCGAATATTTGGGAACCATAAAGCCTGCGGCAACGATGGTCATTGCTGGCCTAATCAAACCAGAAATGAAGATTGAGATCGAAGTGACGGCCTTTAAAGGCTGAGCTTTTTCTGCCTGCCACCTCAATTTTCGAACGGGTTTTGTCTCTTTCGGTTTGACAGCCAGTTAAAAATGAACATGTTCAATAAATAGTCTGAATTCCCCTCCCTATCCCCGGGTGAGGGCTTGCCGTTTGCGTAAACGTCCATATTGTCAATTCAGAAACAGATAGGAGATCGCCATGATTGGTGTCGTTGCAACACTTGAGATTCAGGACGGTAAACAAGCAGAGTTCGAAGGCGTCGCCAAAGACTTGATGGCCAAAGTGAAAGCCAATGAGCCGGGTTGTACGACGTACCAGCTCTACAAGGCTAAGGGTTCTGAAACGACTTATATTTTCATGGAGCAATATGCGAGTGCCGAGGCTCTCTTCGCACATGGCAAGACTGAGTATTTCACGGCCGCTGGTCCAAAGCTTGGGCCGTGCCTCGCAGGCGCACCCAAGATCGAAATGTTCGATATCGTAGAGTAGGAGAGCGTAATTATGGACCTATCCTTTACTCAAGAAGAGCTCGCGTTTCAGGCCGAAGTTCGCGACTGGATCGCTGAGGCTTATACGCCGGAGCTGCGCGCCAGAAACGCACTGTCTAAGAATGGTTATCTCGATAAAGACGGCATGCTGGAATGGCAGCGTAAGTTGGATGAAAAAGGTTGGTTTGTCGCCAACTGGCCTGCCGAGTTCGGTGGCCCGGAGCTAACCGCTGGCCAACGCTATATCCTAAACATGGAAATGGCCACCGCTGGAACGCCGAACACATCGCCAATGGGTAAGTCCATGGTGGCACCGGTGATTATGGCTTTCGGAAATGATGCGCAGAAGGCTGAACACCTGCCAAAGATCAAAAATTCGACCGTATGGTGGTGTCAGGTCTATTCAGAGCCGGGCGCAGGGTCTGACTTGGCATCGCTACAGATGAGCGCTGTCCGTGATGGCGACGAGTATGTCCTAAACGGCTCTAAAATCTGGACGACACAGGCACAGTTTGCCGATTGGATTTTCTGCTTGGTACGTACCTCGAAAGAGGGCAAGCCGCAGGAAGGGATCAGCTTCCTGATCTTCCCAATGACCCTTAAAGGCATTTCGATAGGGTCGCTTCCAACTCTCGATGGGCCAACTGACGGTCAGCAGGAAATCAACCAAGTCTTCTTCGAAGATGTCCGCGTGCCGATCAAAGAATCGCTCGTTGGCGAAGAAAACAAAGGCTGGACCTACGCGAAATACTTGCTGCAGTTTGAGCGCGGTAACGCGTATGCGCCGGGCCTTAAGAACGCGCTAGAGAAAACCAAAAAGCTTGCAAGGGTCGAGCAGTCGGGCGGCGCACCGCTCATCGAAGACACTGATTTCCGTCGCAAACTTGCCGCTATGGAAATGAAGATCGAAGCATTGAACGCAACTGAGCTACGTATCTTCTCTGCTTTATCGGCGGGCGAAGCGGTCGGCGCTGAAAGCTCCATGCTGAAATGTGCGGGCTCAGAGGCTCAACAGGCGATTACTGAATTGTCCCTCGAAGCGGTCGGCGGCTACGCTGCGCCATTTGTTGAAGACACTTTTGCAATCGCGCGGGCAGGGGCCAATTCAGACCTTGCGACGCCAGACTATGCCGCGCCAATCGCGCCAACTTATTTCAACTATCGCAAAGCATCGATCTACGCGGGGTCAAATGAGATCCAACGTAACATCATGTCGAAGATGGTTCTCGGTCTCTAGGCCGAATTGAATATCGGTGAGCGGGCCCGCTAAAGAGGCCCGCCACCATTACATTGGAGGAAGTATGAGCCAGACCACTGTGCGCAAAGCAGGCTTGCTGACAAAGCTGGCCTACGGTTTCGGATCCGTCGCTGACGGAATCAAGAATAACGGCTTCGAATACTTTCTTTTACTCTATTATGGACAGGTCCTTGGGGTCGACTTCGCACTCGTCGGTGGGGCGTTGCTTCTGGCGATGATTGTCGACGGGGTCACCGATCCGATTGTCGGCTACTGGTCCGATAATTTGCGCACAAGTATGGGGCGAAGGCATCCGTTTATGTACGCCGCGGCCATCCCTGTCGCAATTGCCTACTATTTCGTTTGGAACCCGCCGTCCGGCTTAAACGGGAACGATTTATTCCCATATCTCCTCGCGATAACAATCGCCGTGCGGGTTGCGTTTACGTTCTATGAAGTACCCAGCAGTGCGTTGGTTGCCGAGTTGACCGACGATTATGACGAGCGAACGTCATTCCTATCGTTCCGATACGTCTTTGGCTGGTTGGGCGGTCTGACGATTGCCGTGCTCGCTTTGGCCGTCTTTCTCGTGCCAAGCGAAGAATACGGAAGCGGCTTTTTAAATCTTGATGGCTACAAGACATATGGCGCTGTCGCTGCGGTCATGATTTTTGTATCCGTGCTGGTCTGCGCAGGTGGAACCCACTCACATATTCCACATCTCAGACAGCCGCCTGCCGCGCGTAAAATTACCATTGGTAAAGTCTTTTCTGAGATTGGCGAAACGCTATCGAATAAGTCATTCCAAGGGCTTTTCATCTCGGCGCTATTTGGGTTCATGGCGGCAGGTATAGCGGCATCATTGAACTATTTCATCAACGGCTTCTTCTGGGAATTCACGACACAGCAGACGTCGCTTCTAACGCTAATCGTATTTGTCTCGGCCTTCATGGCTTTGATCATTGCGCCTCTTGTTTCAAAGGCGCTGGGCAAGAAGCGCGCTGCGATAATTGTCGGTGCCATTGCCTTCACACTCGCACCGATGCCGGTCGTGCTGCGCCTCATCGGCGTGATGCCGCCAAACGGTTCTGATCTTCTATTCTGGATCATTCTCATCACGACCATGATCGATGTTGCGTTGATAATTTCCTATCAGATCATCTCTAGTTCTATGATCGCCGACATCGTTGAACAGAGCGAACTCAAGACAGGGCGTCGCTCAGAAGGTATTTTCTTCGCTGGCATTAGCTTTATGCGCAAACTCGCGCGGGGCAGCGGGCTGTTCCTGGCATCTATCATTCTGTCCGTCGCCAATCTCTCGCGAGATATGCAGCCGGGAGACTTGTCAGAGCAAACGCTGACTCTGCTAGGGTCTGGATATGCGTTTGGACTGCTTTTCTTGTGGGCAATGATGATTTTGTTCTTATTCCGCTACCAGATCACCCGCGCAGACCACGAAGCCAACCTCGCAGCGCTTGAACGTACGCGCGGACCCGCTAACGTGCTGGATTGATCTCACAATAAAGCAGAACCCATATGACCGAAGCTGTAACTTACCATAAGCCCGGAATTCTAACCCGTATCGCTTATGGAATTGGCGGCGCCGCTGGCGGTATTAAGAATAACGGCTTCGACTACGTTCTTCTGCTTTTCTATAGTCAGGTCCTCGGCCTTTCTGCCGTTTTGGTCGCGGCAGCGCTTTGGATCGCGCTCATTTTCGACGCTGTTTCAGATCCCGTCATTGGCTATTGGTCAGATAACGCCCGAACCAAGTTGGGGCGGCGACATCCCTATATGTATGCTGCCATGGTGCCAGTTGCGATTGCTTACTTCTTCGTCTGGAACCCTCCGGCTGATCTTGCTGGGATAGGCCTATTTGGATGGCTTCTGACGCTCACGATTATTGTCCGCCTGATGTACACTTTGTTTGAAGTGCCCCACCACGCGCTCGCTGCTGAACTATCTCAGGATTACGACTCCAGAACGTCTCTGATGTCGTTCCGGTATTTCTTCTCTTGGATGGCCGGGCTTGGTATTCAGGTGACGCTCTTTCTTGTGCTCCTGCAGCCGTCAGAGGCTGACCCGTCAGGTTTCTCATACGTCCCGGGCTGGCATACGTATGGTCTGATCGGGAGTATCGCCATCTTCACGGCGATCGCGCTCAGCTCTTTTGGGACGCATCGCCATATCCCCAATCTTAAAGCGCCGCCGCCTCAGCGAATTCTGACGCCGTCGCGGATCATTGGGGAAATCCTTGAGACCATCTCAAACCCATCCTTCCGCGCGCTCTTTATCGCAACGCTGTTTGGGCTTTTGGCGTCTGGCATTTCGGCGACGCTAAACCAGTATATCAACGGCTTCTTCTGGGGTTTCACAAGCGACCAGATCGGGTTGATCACCTTTGGTGTGTTCCTTTCTGCTGTCATGGCCCTGATCATTGCCCCACTCGCGGGCAAACGTTTCGGCAAGAAGCGCGCAGCGATCACAATCGGGTTGCTTGCGTTTACGCTCGCACCCGCACCAGTATTCGCGCGTTTGCTCGGCCTTCTGCCGGCCAATGGAACAAACGAGCTTTTCTATATCGTTCTGACGGTAACAATTATCGATATCGCTCTGATTATTGCGTATCAGATGCTCACCGCCTCAATGGTGGCCGACATCGTGGAGCAAAGCGAACTTGATACCGGACGGCGCTCAGAAGGCGTTTTCTTTGCGGGCATTAGTTTTATTCGAAAGCTTGCCCAAGGCATTGGCGTCTTGAGCGCCTCAGCGATCCTCGCGTCTGCAGCTATCGTTCCAGGCATGAAGCCAACGGAAGCCAGCGCTGAATCGATTAGTTCGCTTGGCCTTGGTTATGCGGTGACGCTCCTGACAGTTTGGATGCTTATGATCCTCTGCTTGACCTTCTACCGCATCAGCCGCGCTGACCACGAGCAAAACCTACGCGACCTCGCAGAGGGAAATTCGCCAGCGAAACAAGAAGATGTCTTCTCTTGAGAATTCAAAAGCCTGACTGAAATGTCATGACCTGCCTAATTGCGCCCGCGAACGTGCCGGAATAGAGCCTTATTCATGATCTATCTAAGACCTATGACAAAACACGTCTCCAAAGTCCTGCTAGCGGTCGTCCTCGTCCTGCTGGCCATATTAGTGTTTGCGATCAGCCCGCTCTATGGCGCGGCTTCTGCGCAAGGCTTCTTCGATAAGAAAGTTCCGGAAACCCGCGCTGAGGTCGAGTTAAGTTACGCGCCATTGGTGCGTGAAATCTCGCCCGCCGTGGTCAACGTCTACACCAAGAAAACCGCGCCGCGCCGTATGACGATGCAAGAGCGGATGTTTGGGCGCCAATCTGGCAATGGTCGCGGCAGTCTCGGGTCCGGCGTTATCGTCGGCGAGGACGGCGTAATCGTGACCAATAATCACGTCATTGAGGGCGCTGATGAATATCTCGTCGTTCTGTCGGATCGCCGTGAATATCCTGCGGAGCTAATTTTGGCTGACGAACGTACGGATCTTGCCGTTCTGCGCATTGATACAGGCGGCGAGCCGCTTCCTGCGCTCGATTATGCGGATACACGAGGGGTCGAGGTCGGCGATCTTGTCTTGGCTGTCGGAAACCCGTTCGGCGTCGGTCAGACCGTTACAACAGGCATCATTTCTGCGACTGCGCGAACAGATGTTGGTATCTCGGACTACTCGTTCTTTTTACAGACTGATGCTGCGGTAAATCCCGGCAATTCAGGCGGCGCATTGGTCAATACACGCGGTGACTTAGTCGGCGTGAATACCGCAATCTTCTCCCGCTCTGGTGGGTCAAACGGTATTGGCTTCGCTATTCCGGCGGAGATGGTGAAGCGTGTCGTCGATGCCGCGGTGAACGAAGGCATGATCGTCCGGCCATGGCTCGGTCTTAAAGGACAGTCCGTTAGTTTTGATATTGCAAAAGCCCAAGGCTTAGATCGCCCACTCGGCGTGATCGTGACCGAAGTCTATGATGATAGCCCGGCTGACCGTTCTGGCCTGCGTCGCGGCGATCTGGTGCTTACTATTGATGACCGGGAAGTTTTTGACGAACGCGGTTTGAAATTTCTCGCGGCGACAAAGTCACCGGGCGAAACGGTCTCCCTAAACGTTCTGCGCGGCGGCAAAGAGCGGACAATCCGAACAATTCTAGCCCCGCCGCCCGGCGCCAGTGAGGCCGAGCTTGTAATGCTAGAAGGGCGTCACCCGTTCACGGGCGCTGAAGTTGCTGAGCTCTCTCCGCGTTTGGCGGAAGAGCTAGGACGCGATCCTTTTGCCAGCGGTGTCTTGGTCACCCGCGTACTCCGCCGGGCCTATGCGCGCCGGATCGTACAGCCGGGCGACATTATTGTCTCCATTGACGGCGCTTCGGTTAAAACCATTGAACAGCTGAACACGGCCTTAGACCGCGAGCGTGGTCGCTGGGCGATTGAGATTGATCGAAATGGTCGCCGGATCAGCGGCTCCGTAACGCTATAACTCTAGGTATGTTCACTTTATGATCTTTTCTTCTTGAACGGATTATGCCACTGCTAGCCCTTACCGTTTGAAGGCTGCAGAGGTATGCGTATCGCATGAGTGATTTATTCGCCGCCTCTGGCATGTCCAAAGATGCACCGCGTCCGCTAGCGGACCGTATGCGCCCGCAAAGCCTGTCTGAAGTCGTGGGGCAGGATCATTTGCTGGGCGATGAGGGTGCGATTGGGCGCATGCTCCAAACGGGCCGACTCTCGAGCATTATTCTATGGGGCCCGCCCGGCGTCGGGAAAACCACAATCGCGCGTTTGCTTGCCGATGAAACTGATCTTCATTTCGAGGCAATCTCCGCGATCTTTTCCGGTGTGAAAGACTTACGCGCTGTCTTCGAAGCTGCCGAGCAAAGACGAAATCTCGGCAAAGGTACATTACTGTTCGTTGATGAGATCCACCGCTTCAACCGCGCGCAACAAGACGGCTTCCTGCCCTATGTGGAAGCTGGAACTGTCACACTCGTCGGCGCAACAACTGAGAACCCTAGCTTCGAGTTGAACGGCGCTCTGCTGTCTCGCTGCGCCGTTCTGGTTTTGGAACGTATTAGCGGCGAAGCAGCGCTGACATTGCTGTCGCGCGCTGAAGACATGGAGGGGCGGAAGCTTCCCCTCGAAGACCGTGCCCGCTCTGCTCTGATCGACATGGCCGACGGTGATGGGCGCTATTTACTCAACCTCGCGGAGCAGGCTTTCACGCTCGGCGACGCGAAGCAAAAACTAACGCTCGAACAGCTTACAGCGGCGCTGCAGAAACGCGCCCCCGCCTATGACAAAAACCGCGAAGAGCATTACAATCTCATCTCGGCTCTACATAAATCTGTTCGCGGCTCAGACCCCGATGCCGCCTTGTATTGGTTTACGCGCATGCTGGAAGGCGGCGAAGACCCGCTCTTTCTCGCGAGACGCTTGATCGTCATGGCCAGCGAAGATATCGGCCTGGCTGACCCAACCGCCATGATGGTCGCGGGGGAGGCTGCACGTGCCTTTGAACGCTTAGGGGAACCTGAAGGCCTAATCCCGCTTGCTCACGCCGTTGTACACCTTGCAACCGCGCCAAAGTCCAACGCCTCTTATGTTGGACTAAAGAAAGCCCGCGCCGCTGCCCGCGAGACCGGGTCTTTGATGCCGCCAAAGCATATCCTGAACGCGCCAACGGGAATGATGAAAGACCAAGGCTATGGCAAAGGCTATCAATACGATCACGACGCTGAGGGCAGCTTCTCAGGCCAAAACTACTTCCCTGAAAGTATGGACCGCCCCGAGTATTACACGCCGAAAGGCCAAGGCCGTGAGGGCCCAATCGCCGAACGCCTCGCAAAACTAAAAGCATGGCGCAAAGATCGAGGAGAGGGGTGACGCTCCGCATATCAAACCGCGATGCGCGTCGCCTTTGGCTTGATGCCAACTTGCTCTCTGCGACGCCCACTGGCCCGCTTGATCTTGAAAAGACCATAAAGAAACTCGGCTTTGTTCAGCTTGATACGATCCGAGTGGTTTCCCGCGCTCACCACCACATCCTTTGGACCCGAAATCAGAATTATCGCGAGCCGATGTTAAACAAGCATATGGCTGACCACCGTCTTGTTTTCGAACACTTTACCCATGATGCATCCGTCCTGCCGATGGAGTTCTATCCCATGTGGCAGCGGCGCTTTCGCCATTTGGAGCAGAAGGTCCGTAAATGGGAATGGCACCGGGGTATGCTTGGCCCGGATGGGCGCAATTCCATTAAAGACCGTATCCGCGATGAGGGCCCGCTCTGCACCAAGGCCTTTGATACGAAGGTCATCGGTAAGAAAGAGATGTGGAAACGCCCGCCTCATAAACTCGCCTTAGATTACATGTGGTACGCAGGGGAGCTCTCGACCTCCCACCGTGAGAATTTCACCAAATTCTATGACCTAACAGAGCGCGTCATTCCTGAAGAACATTTGCGCAATGTCCCTTCTGATGAAGCCCAAATTGACTGGCTATGTCAAGCTGCCCTTGATCGGATGAGTTTTGCAACGATTGGTGACATTCAGCGGTTTTGGGATGCCGTTGAAACACCTGAGGTTAGAAGATGGACTCAGGCTAAGTCTTCACAATTCGTCCAAGTCGAAATTAAGAGCGCTGATGGTGCTTGGACCCAAGCACTCGCCCCCGGCGACATTGAATCGCGTCTATCAAACGCGCCAGCCCCAACGAAACGCCTTAGAATCCTCAACCCCTTTGATCCTGCCATACGCGACCGTAAACGACTGCACCGCCTGTTTGGATTTGAATATACCGTCGAAATGTTCGTTCCCGCCGCCAAACGCAAGTGGGGATATTACGTCTATCCCATTCTGGAAGGGGATCGTTTCGTTGGGCGGATTGAGGTTAAGGCCGACCGAAAGGCAGGGACGCTAAACGTCGTCAACCTTTGGCACGAACCGAAAGTGAAGTGGACTGCTACGCAGGCCGTAAAACTCGACGCTGAACTCGATCGCATGGCGCGCTTTATTGGTATTAGAACAGTCGTGTGGGCGAACCGTTAGCCGCCAATTTTTGCCATGGCGTCACCCATGATTTTTTCGCCCATATAAGTGCCGTATAGTTCAGCAGCGTTTTCGAAAGTCGGTGAATCTAATCCCGCAAGATCGAGTCCACAATTGGTCGTTGCAAGGGTAACCATGCCCATGCCCATCGCTATGGTGCTCGACATGAGCTCAGCTTCCGGTGCGTCTTGCAGAGCTTTGATCATCATGTCTTTCAGAAGGTCCTCATTGGTGTCAGTGGAATTTTCTATCATGCAATCAGCTAGGCTTTGCGCCGTCATAGCCTCTTGTGCGATCGCAGGTGAGGAAACAAAGGCAATCGCGACGAGTGCGGGGGCAATGCATGATTTCATGATTAACATCCAATCTGATAAGCTATTTGTCCTAAACTTAGGAATGACACGCCATTTATGTGATGCAAGCGCTAGCCTAGCTTCTGAGCCGCTTTTTCTGCAAAATACGTGACCACGCCGCTTGCCCCGGCACGCTTAAAGCTGAGCAGGGTTTCCATCATCACGCGATCGCCGTCGATCCAGCCATTTTGCGCTGCTGCTTGGATCATTGCGTATTCGCCGGAAACCTGAAACGCGAGTGTCGGGATTGCAAACGTCTCTGACACCCGGCGAACAATGTCCAAATAGGGCAGTCCGGGTTTGATCATCACCATGTCGGCCCCCTCGGCGATGTCCATGGCGACTTCACGTAGGCTTTCATCGCTGTTGGCGGGGTTTTGTTGATAGGTCTTCTTATCGCCGATCAAAGCTGTCGCAGATCCGATGGCTTCACGATATGGCCCATAAAAGCCGCTGGCATATTTCGCCGCATAGGACAGGATCAATGTGTTTGTGTGGCCTTCACCCTCTAGCGCTTCTCTGATCGCGCCAATGCGACCGTCCATCATGTCTGACGGGGCCACAACGTCAGCGCCAGCATTGGCTTGAACAAGGGCTTGTTCGACCAAAATGCTCGTCGTTTCATCATTCAGGACATAACCCGCTTCATCGATCAGGCCGTCATGACCGTGGGTCGTGAAGGGGTCCAGCGCAACATCACAGATGATACCGACTTCGGGCGCAGCGTCTTTCATGGCTTTGATACAGGATGGGATCAGGCCATCTGGGTTCAAACCTTCACTGCCTTCTTCATCTTTAAATCGCGGGTCAATGTGCGGGAAAATAGCAATTGCTGGAATGCCCAACGCTTTGGCGCGCTTTGCAGCTTCTGCGGCTTCGGTGACGTTAAAGCGTTCCACGCCCGGCATAGCCTCAACTGGAATGCGCGGTGTATTTCCATCATGCACGACCATTGACCAGATCAAATCACTCGGCGTCAGCACATTCTCTGCGGTGAGTCCGCGTATCCAAGGCGCTTGTCGCAGGCGACGAAGACGTGTGGCAGGGAAAGACTGAGGGAAGGGCGTGGTCATGCGAACATCCAGACGTGAGATTAATTACCTTTGGGGGCATCCCCATGGCGCAGCCACCCGGTGATGGCATAACGATAGCCTTGAGCGAAAGGTGGCACATACGTCACCGCGTGGCTCTGCGGCACTTTAAACAGGTTCAGCGTGTTGAAAGCCGGGGTAAAGCCTTCAATCACATTCCCCGGCTCATCATAAAACTCTAATGTCCCGCCCCATTCGGCGCGCCAGTTGGGGGTCAGGTTAAGGACGTAAGCGGCCAGCCTATTCTTGCCCGCAACATTATCATCATGCCGCGTCAAAAACTGACCGGGGCCATAGCGCGTGATTTGCGCGTCCGCGAATGTGATATCCTTCATACCCGTCAATACACGGCATTGCGCTAGAAAATCGGTGCCATTGATGAACTCATAAATCGCCTTCAAAGCGGGGGAGGTTGCTCCCGGACCGTGATACAGGTCGTACAAAGGCACATTATTGAAGAAATACTGAAACCCCGACGCCGCCGTTTGCCCTAAATGCCCTAGTAAGCCTCGCATTTGTGCTTCGGTCAGCGTTGATAGTGCGCCAGCATTAAGCGGTACATTCTGACCGGCGCGATCAAATACGGCGTTCCAGTTTGGTTGGCCTTCAATTTCTGAAAGCAGTGACGTCGCGCTCGCAAGTGTCAGCAAGTCAGGCGCTTGCGTCCTGCCTGTCTCTGCGAAGCGGCGCGCCGCTGCTGATCGATCCGCGATATCGTCAAGCTGCAATATAAGACCCGTCATACGTGTTCCTTTTTTCCGAACCGAAAGATCGGTCGGCGGACTTTTCTGCGCATAAAGCAGCGCTCGTTCACGTCCATATGAGGCCTTTGTGCCTCTTCAATCTCCAGCATGTAAGGCTCCAGCTTGTCGCGGGTGATTTCAACAAAGCCTAGCGATGCGTAAAACGGTCCATTCCAAGGCAAATCCCGAAACGTCGATAGACTTACATAAGGCAGCTTGCGGCGCTCCGCCTCTTTTATCACGGCGAGTACCAGCGCCCTGCCAAGGCCGCGCTGGCCATAATCCGGCGTCACGCTAACTTGGTCTAGGTACAACCCGTTACCGCGGGCGCGCACCATTGCGAATCCAACGGCCCAGCCATGTTCGTTCCTAACTGTGAAAACGTTCCCAAGCGGAATTTCTGCCTCAAAAACATCAGCCGGAACATGATCATCAAGTGCATCAGGATTGATCAGTCCTGTCGGCGCAAAAAGGGCAGAAGCTGCCTTATCCACTGCGATCATCGCAGGGATGTCCTCTACATCGGCGAGAGTGATAGAATATCCTTCCGGCAAATCGCGCATTGACGGATCAGTCCCCTGTGGCATGTGTCAGCTCAGATAGACCAGACTTGAGGCAAAAGCCAATGACGACGCGCCTAACCGAAGAACAAGTAATGATCCAAGACATGGCGAAACGCTTCGCCGCTGACCGTCTTGCCCCGCACACAGGCGAATGGGACGAGACCAGTCACTTCCCGGTTGAAACTATTCGCGAAACGGCGGAGCTCGGCTTTGCGGGCATTTATACCAGCGAAGCGGGCGGTGGATCGGCGCTTTCTCGCCTCGATGCGGCTCTGATCTTTGAACAGCTATCATACGGCGATGTCTCAACCGCAGCGTTTATCTCCATTCACAATATGGCGACGTGGATGATCGACACGTTTGGGAATGACAAACAGCGTGAGCAATGGGTCCAGAAGCTCACGCGCATGGACTTGATCGCGTCTTACTGCCTCACCGAACCTGGATCTGGGTCCGACGCAGTGTCGATGAAAACCACCGCGCGCCGCGAGGGCGACGAATATGTCATCACCGGTTCCAAACAATTCATATCCGGCGCAGGGGTCAGCGATGTTTACGTCCTCATGGCAAAGACCGCAGACGAAGGCGCAAAGGGTGTGTCAGCCTTCATCATCCCACTCGGAACGCCTGGGTTAAGCTTCGGCGCGAACGAGAAAAAGATGGGCTGGAAAAGCCAGCCAACCAAACAAGTCATACTCGATGAAGTTCGTATCCCAGTTGAGAACCGTATTGGGGAAGAGGGCCAAGGCTTCAAGTTCGCTATGGCGGGCCTTGATGGTGGGCGTCTCAACATCGCCGCATGCTCTATGGGCGGCGCGCAACGTGCGCTCGATAAAGCGATTGAGTATGCCAAAGAGCGCAAGCAATTCGGCAAAGCCATCGCAGACTTCCAGGCCACCCAGTTCAAACTCGCCGATATGGAAACTGAATTACAGGCCGCGCGCGTCATGCTCTATGAAGCCGCTTCCAAACTCGATGCAAAAGCCCCGGACGCAACACGCTGGTGCGCTATGGCTAAACGCTTTGTCACGGATACTGGATTCAAGGTCGCCAATGACGCGCTTCAAATCTTTGGCGGCTATGGCTATCTATCTGATTACGGCGTTGAGCAAATCGTCCGCGATCTTCGTGTCCATCAAATCCTTGAAGGAACGAACGAGATTATGCGCGTGATTGTTAGCCGCGATATGTTGCGAGACTAGTGCGTAAACGCGATCACTAAAAGGTGATTGGACTGTTGGACGCCCCATCATACTGACGGGGTAAATTCGTCTCTAATTCTCCATGAAGGAGGCCATGATGCCTTTGCGCTCAATTGCGGCTGCCGCCATTTTCTCTCTGCTCACGGTCATATCGGGCTGCACAACAAGCGCGTTCACATCGGTCGATAATATCGTCAGCGAAGCAAAAACGCGGACGGGCATGTCATCTGGCACGGCTGTTATCGCCATACGCGATGATGAGATCGTCTATGAGGGCTATTTCGGATACGCCGATATCGACGCGCAGCGAAAGGTCGATGCGGACACCGTGTTCTACATCGCGTCCACAACAAAGGCGGTCATGGGACTAGCAGTTCTATTGGCTGAAAAGCGCGATGAAGTTAGCCGCGAAACCACGGTGCAAGAATTGTTTCCAAGCCTTCAATTCCCAAATGTCGATGCTGGCACTGTGACGGTGCATCATTTGCTGACCCATACATCTGGTATGGATAACGAGCCTTTGACATGGGCAATGTCTTATACTGGCCTGCATGATGCCGCGTCTCGTTTAGACATGATCGCTTCATCTTACCCCAGCGCCGCCGCAAAACTTGGCGAGTTTGAGTACAGCAATATCGGCTATAATATCATGGCCGTCTGGATGGATGAAAACTACGGCGTCGATTGGCGCGATACAATCAAGTCAACCGTACTGACCCCGCTTGGGATGAACCATGCCAGCGGTTATATCAGTGAAGGCGTCCAAAAATCATGGGCAACGACAGAGCCTTATTCCTACAAAGTTGGCCGGGGTCAAACACCGCTATATCTACGTAAATCTGACCTCACAATGTATTCTGTCGGCTTGATCGCGACCGCGCGGGACACGGCTCGGTTTGTTATGGCAACGATGAATGATGGGCTGATTGATGGAGAGCAGGTTCTACCCGCTGAAGTGTTCCAAACACAGCGCGCAACGCAAATCGAAACCGATGGCGGTTACTTTGACGGCTATGCCTATGGCTGGATGACGGGCGAAAAATTTGATCGCCGGCTTCGCCTCCATACGGGCGGCTTTTCAGGTGCGACCGCATCAATCAGCTACATGCCTGATGAGAAACTCGGCGTCATTGTTTTGCATAATGAAAATGGCCTAAAAGCAAACTGGTTGAACGGCATTGCCGAAGACGCCGTTTACAGCGCTTTGTTGGGTGAGACTGATGAAGAAGTCGATGCTGTTGTACGCGGCGACATTGAAAAGCTGGTGGCGAGCGCTGCAAAAGCCCATGACCGACTTGAACGGGAGGCCGAACAACGTCTTGCTGCCGACTTTAGTCTGACTTTGGACAGAACAGAATATCTCGGCGCATATACTCACCAATATGCCGGCCTGATTGAGGTTTCGGTGGGTGATTCTGGCCGCTTTAATCTCAACTGGGGCGCATTACGCGCAACTGGGTATCCCGGCGACGCCACTGACCATATCGACGTAAACTTCCGGCCCGGTTCGTATGACGCGCTTGAATTCGTCGTTGATGGCGAGGGCGTTACAGGGCTTGTCTTTAACGGCGTCGAATTCACGAAAACACGTTGAGCTTTCTGCGATAAAATAAGCCTCAAACTGCGGTGAAAAATAAATCTATCCCCACCCCTTTAGCCTCAAACTATATTCCACTTATCCCACCCTCATGCAGGGCTTAACCGGAACGGCTGGTTTCGGGGGCGGGAGCGGCGGTCTGTGGCTGAACATGGTGGTTCCGAAACCCCAAGTCCGGTTACAGTCGGGGACTTATCGTGCGAACCCTCCAGCGGCGACCCGCTGACAGGCTGGCTTGCCTTTAAGACGTCAAATAGGTCCCAGGATCCTTGCAGCCCTAGAGGCGGCAAGGACAAGATATGAGGAACGCGCCGCCCCAGGCGCATCCAAATTGGATGCTAACAGCCACGCCGAAAGGCTGGCATTACAACCCGCACCCAATCTGGATGCGCCTCAAGCTCTGTGAAAGAGCCTTGTGTCTCGTGAAGCGGAAACGCTGTCCGCTAATTTGTCGTACGCTGAAAACTACCGACGTGGTTCACGATCTCGAATGCGATCATAAGCGGCCTTAATCGCATCGAAGCGGGCCTGAATGATCGGCTCAAACTCCGTGTCGGTCAGGATATAGTCCCAATCTTCCTCGATGCCTTCTCGCACCAGTTCTCCAACATAAAGTGGGTCGATGCCTGTCTCGACACGGGCGCGGAATGAGGCGGCTTGCTCATTGTCGCGGTCGCCCGGATTGAACAATTCATCGACGCTAGATCCAAATCGGCCCTGAAGGTTACGTCCGGACTCCAAAATCTGTGTGCGAATGATGCCCGGGCACAGAACTGAAACGCCAATCCCACGCGGCGCAAGCTCAACCCGCAGGCCTTCTGAAAGCGCCACAACACTATATTTAGATGCAAAATAGGGGGCGCTGCTACTCGCCATCAAACCGGCCACCGATGCCGTCGAAACAATCTGTCCGCCTTCGCCATGTCCTTCGATCAGGGGACCGAAAATCTCGACACCATACACCACGCCCATAACGTTCACCGCCATGGTCCAATCCCATCCGCTTTGGCTCCAATTATCGTAACTGCTGCCGCCGCCGACGCCAGCATTGTTGACCAGAATATGGACCTTGCCGAACCGTTCAATCGTCGCATCTGCGGCTGCCTGTAATTGATCCTTCAATGAAACATCCGCCAAGACGCCTTCGACATCCGCATTGGTCTGGCGCAGCGCCGTAACAGCTTTGTCCAGCGCGTCTTGCTCAATGTCGCACAGCATGACTTTCACGCCCGCCTGCGCCAATGCCGTCGTAATCCCAAGGCCAATGCCTGATGCTGCGCCAGTCACAAATGCGACTTTACCTTCTAGGTCTTTCATTGAACGTCTCCCGTGTCTTGTTTTGTCATCCCTAACAGAATGACGTGACGGCAGCCGAGCATTGCTTTCGTTTTTGTTTGACGAGCACAATATTGATGTACTTAGACAAACCGAATGTAGGCGATTAGGAAAGCGCTATGGACTATCAAACCGCCTTCACCGCCAGCTTAGAAGTCGTCGCAAATGCTTGTGAGGATGTCGTGCCTCCAGTCTATGAGGCTCTCTTCAAACGGTATCCAGATTTTGAAGAATTGTTCGTCCTTGATATCGATCACGGCGCACGTGGGCACATGTTGAATGAGGCTTTGAGCATGGCTGAGGGGCTCTTGGATAGAGACTTGGTCGCGCATAACTTCGTTGCTGCTGAGCGCATGAACCATGTCGGCTACGGTATTGAGGATGATGTTTTTGAGGGCTTCTACACCGTTATGGCTGAGACCTTCCAAAACATCGCAGGGCCAGCATGGACAAGCGATATGGGCGATGCCTGGCGCGAAATTTCATTGCGGGCAAGCCAGGCTAAACTCTGAACTGGAAATTTTTTCGCATCCAGCTGCATCCAAACGTGCTTCTGATTGCATCTTACCTAGTGAAGCCACACACTGGCTCTGCAACCTAGGACTAAGATCATGGAACAACTTATCCCAATCGCTCTATTCGCACTGATTTTTGGCGCGATTTGGCTGTACAGTCACTTTAATTATAAAAAACGCGCCACAGCCCATGAGACACTTCGCCATGCGGTTGATAAAGGTCAGCAAATATCGCCTGACTTAATCGAGAAAATGTCGAGCTTGTCTGACCCGATAAAATCGGACCTGCGTCGCGGCGTTCTTTTCATCGCTTTCGGAATTGCGTTCATTATTCTTGGTAGCTTTGTATCAACTCATGAAGGTGAACCGATGGGGCCAATGCTTGGAATTGCTTCGTTCCCGATCATTATGGGGCTTGCCTATCTCGGCCTCTGGCGCTTCAGCCACGACCGTTCGTAGGCTCGGGCTTCGGGGCGGGTCATGCAAAGCGATACGGATCTTGCTGCCAAGGCAGCTAAAGGCGGGGAGGCGGCGTTCGAGACACTCGTGCGCCGCCACCAGGCTACGGTTCGCGGCCTGACCCGGCGTTTATCACGGCGACCTGTTGATGCCGATGATATCGCCCAGGCCGCTTTCCTGACAGCTTGGCGCAAGATCGGATCATATGCAGGCGGGTCGTTCAAAGCTTGGATTTGCCAGATCGCTTACCGGGAGTTCCTACAGGCAAACCGCAAGACACGGCCAGAGGTAGAGTTCGATGAAAGCGCTCATATCATTGCGTTTGATAACTCTGCGTCCCGCATGGCCGAGCGCCTCGACCTGGATCGTGCCTTAGGCGATTTGCCTGAAAACCAACGTATTTGCGTGGTGATGTGTGTCGCAGCGGGGCTTAGTCACAGCGAAGCCGCCATAGCCACCGGATGGCCGCTTGGAACAGTTAAGTCCCATGTGACGCGCGGCGTTGTCGCCCTTCGTAAACACCTTGCCGCCGAACACGTGGCGTGATGGAGTAGAAAAATGCAGACCGAAGATAACTATACTGATCTAACAGCCCTGTTTGAGGCGCAAGACGCATCGCTCGACGCTGACACATTTGTAGCGGAAGTGATGAAGCCGATCCGCAACCGCGCACGCTGGCGGACACCCCTTCTTTTCGGAGCAGGCGGCCTAGGCTTAGGCGCGGCTGTATCTCAGATATCCGTTGTACTATCAGAGCTACCAGTCCCAAGCACGCCCAACATCGATGTTTCATTGAGTGCTGCGCAGGAAAGCGTCTCAAGTCTTGCCAATGTTAACCCGGTTTGGGCACTTGCAGCAGGTGTGGTGATTGTTTGCCTTGGGTTCATAACGTTGACGGAACGCGCTTAGGATTCGGTTCTTGACCGCCACGCCGCTTTAATTTCTTCGGTACGATTATGTTTGCCGTCTGGGCTCCAACCCGGTGCATTTGCAGCGCGTTTAAACCAAGTCATAGGCTTCAATCCGTCGCTTGCACAATCACGGATCAGGCCGAACAATTCGTGGAATGCGACGACGATGGGGTTGAATGTCTCAAGCTGTTTTACAATCCCATAGTCCGGTTTTTCATCCGCGCGCTCTTCGACAAAGCTACCAAACATTTTGTCCCAAGTGATGAAGACGCCTGCATAATTAGAATCAAGATAACGCGGGTTCGTCGCGTGATGCACGCGGTGGTGACTTGGCGTGTTGAATACCGCCTCAAACCAGCGCGGCATGCGATCAATCGCTTCAGTATGTATCCAGAACTGGTAGACGAGATTTACCCCGCCAGCGAAGCCAACAAACGCTGGATGGAAGCCCATAAGGATCAAAGGCCAGCCAATTATAATCAAGCCAGTAAACGGTCCAAACCATGGCTGTCGCAGAGCCGTCGTCAGATTGTAGTGTCTGCTGGAATGGTGCGTGACATGCTCCATCCAAAACCAACGTACCCGATGCGCGAACCGATGTTTCCAGTAATAAACAAAGTCGTACAGCACGAAGACAATCAGAAAACTCCACCAATTCATCGGCATGGTGTAAATCCGGAATGGCCAAACCAAGGACATGATCCAAAGGAATGCGACGCCGCTCAGCGTGTTCACCACAACATTGCCCATGCCCATTACGAGAGATGTAATCGCGTCTTTCGTTTCATATCGCCCGCCCACGCGCCCTGACTTTACCGCCCACCATTCAATAATGACGGACAAGGTGAAGATAGGTGCAAACCAAGTTGTTATGGGCGGAAATTCCGGCATAGCTTTGTCGAACCTTCTAATCGTCGTTTCGTCTTCTTATCGGTTAAGCGGCGCCAACGTAATCCGCCTTGATCATATCGCTGGCTTTCTCAGCAATTGCGATAGTTGGTGCATTTGTATTCCCGCTAACGAGGCGAGGCATAACTGACGCATCGACGACGCGTAGACCAGTAACGCCGCGTACGCGAAGCTGGTTATCGACAACGCCCATGGGATCACCCTCAGCGCCCATCTTACATGTACCCACTGGATGATAGATTGTGCCTCCTGTTTCGCGCGCATAGGCCAGTAGGTCCTCATCAGTTTGGACGTCTAATCCGGGCTGCATCTCATGATCAATATACTTCGCCAGGGCCGTTTGCTTTGCGAGCTCTCTAGCCCAGCGGAGGCCAGCAATAGCCGCCTGTTGGTCGAGCGGGTCTGCAAGATAGTTTGGCACAATCGCAGGGTGCGCGTCATGCTTTGCTGACCTGATGTGGACACTGCCGCGGCTTTCAGGGCGAAGCTGACATGGGGCAATCGTAATACCGGGTTGCTTCTCTAATTCCATGTCACCGCTTTCGGTCATCTTCTGCATATCCATCGTGGCGGGCAGGATATGATATTGCACATCTGGTGTTGCGAGTTCAGGGCGAGTTTTGATGAAGGCCGCAATATGCGCAGCAGAAAGCGTCAGTAGGCCTTTGCGTTGAAATAGATATTTGAAAACTTCACCGATGAGCGAAAGGCCTCTTGATTGCTGATTTACCGACGGCGCATTGGCTTTCATGCGATAGCGGTTTCCAATCACGAAGTGATCTTGTAAATTCTCACCAACGCCGGGCAGGGCGGAAACGGTTTCAATGCCATGCTCTTTTAAGCGTTCAGGGTTGCCGATGCCTGAGAGTTCTAAAAGCTGTGGGCTATTAATTGCGCCGCCCGATAAAAGAACTTCGCGCTTTGCGGTTGCTGTGTGTGTTTTCCCTTTTTGGGTATACTCCACACCAGTTGCTCGTGTTCCGTCAAATGTCACGCGCGCGGCGAGGGCGTGGGTTTCAATAGTCAGGTTGGAACGATTTTTTGCGGGATTCAGATAGGCGACGGCTGCGCTGCACCGGCGGCCATTCTTCACGGTGAGTTGGTAGTAAGCGATGCCTTCTTGATCTTCACCGTTGAGGTCGGCTCTGTGCTCTAGGCCAAGTTGCTGCCCGGCCTCGATGACCGCGTTGGAAACAGGGTGAGCTTCTGTGACGTCTGAGACGTTTAGCGGGCCGCCCTTGCCATGACCTTCAACACCATCCCGTTCTTGGTTTTGGCTGCGAAGAAAATAGGGGTGGATGTCGTCATAGGACCAACCACGCAGGCCCATTTGCGCCCAACCATCATAGTCTTGTCGCTGTCCACGGATGTAGAGCAGGCCGTTGATGGATGATGATCCACCCAAAACTTTGCCTCGGGGCCAAGTGTGAACACGATCATTAGTACCGGGATCAGGTTCTGTCTCATAGAGCCAATTGACTTTGGGGTCTTTCAAAGTCCGGGCATACCCAACGGGTATGTGGATCATCGGAGAGGTGTCTTTTCCGCCCGCTTCAAGCAGCAGCACTTTAACGCTGGGATCTTCGGAAAGACGATTAGCAAGAACGCATCCCGCGCTTCCTGCTCCCACAATTATATAGTCGTAAGTGCTCATAAAGTGGTCCTGTCGAATGGCTTATCAGTTTGCGTCTCTGCTCTAAGGTGACACAGGCGTCAACATTTCAAAAGGGTGGACGCTAGGTCAGGTCAAGCAATGCTTGACGACCGTACCGAAAATGCCATTCCTGTGCGCAAGTAAGCAAGGAGACAGCCATGAGCAGTGTCGGTAATTTTGAGCAAATCAAACTAGAAATCGCGGACGGTGTCGCCGTTTTGACCCTCAACCGCCCAGAAAAAATGAACGCCTTCACCGGCAAGATGATGTACGAAATCATTGAGGCGTTCGACATTACTGACGCCGATGATGATGTTCGCGCTGTTATTATGACAGGCGCAGGCGACCGGGCTTTCTGCGCTGGTGCGGACTTGTCCGAAGGTGCCAAGACATTCGATTATGAAAAACGCGCTGATATGGGTGAAGTCGGACGGACCGATATGGTCGATATCCAGCGTGATGGCGGTGGCCGAACTGTATTGCGCATTTTCGAAAGTCTTAAGCCTGTAATCGGTGCCATCAACGGTGCTGCTGTCGGTGTTGGCGTGACGATGCAATTGCCAATGGATATTCGGATTGCTTCAGACAATGCGCGCTTTGGTTTCGTGTTCAATCGACGGGGCATCAATCCAGAGGCTTGCTCTAGCTGGTTCCTGCCGCGCTTAGTGGGTATCTCAAAAGCACTGGAGTGGTGTTACTCCGGACGTGTATTCTCTGCTCAAGAAGCACTGGATGGCGGTCTAATTCGATCAATCCATACGCAAGCTGCATTGCTAGAGGTCGCACACGAGATCGCACGTGAGATCGCAGATAATACAGCAGCCGTTTCAACAACACTCACGCGCCAGATGATGTGGCGGATGCTTGGTGCCAGCCATCCAATGGAAGCCCATATTGTTGACAGTGCAGCGATCTATTCTCGCGGCCAAACCGAGGACGCGAAGGAAGGTGTCATGAGTTTCCTAGAGAAACGTAAGCCAGTATACCCTGTAAAAGTGTCTGATGGCATGCCTGAATTCTTCCCATGGTGGGATGATCCAGAGTTTAAATGGATTGGAAAGTAGTCAGTTCTGGCTGCTATGCTGAAATATAAGGCGGTGATAATTGGCAATTAAGATTTGCCGCCTTATAATAAGCTCATGAGTAAAGTATCTGAAAAAACAAAGAGCCCGAAAATCACAGGCGCCGCTGCTGTGTATTCGTTGCGTGAATCTAACTGTAAATGGCCAATTGGCGAACCTGGTAAAAAGGGTTTCCACTTTTGTGGTGAGCGCAGCCTTGAGGGATCTCCCTACTGCAGCGACCATAAGCAAGAAGCGCTTCGCGCCTAAGCTAACAGTTTTCGTCTAAGTAATCGCCGCGTCTAGTAACAGATATGTTGCTAGGCGCGCACTTGCATTCTTGCTTGATGCGTGTGTGTTTTCCAGTGCGTTGAGGGCATCAGCCTCTTCAAGCGCGAGGAAGTCTCTTGCGAGCGACATCATATCTAAATTGCCGCGCAATCGTTTTCGGACACGGTCAACTTGCCGTCCAGCTTGTTGATTGATCGCTGTTCGGCGTTGCTGATCACCTTTGCGCGCGGCGAGTGCAATTTTCTTTTTGTCCTTGGGTCTGAAGATATCGGTTAGGCGAATGCCAGAATCTTCTAACTGCTCAAGAATACTATCAGCGGTTTCTTCGCGCGACAGCGTTGTGCGGTCTTCACGCTCCATATCCGCGATTATGTCACTCAAACTATTCGTGCGGGTTGCCGGCAGATGCGTACCGTTCGATCTATCCATCTGTTTCGGTTCGGGTTCGACATCGTCATCAAAAACATCGTCAACGCCGTTTATGTTGAGTGCCTCATGTCCATCGGCGGCATACCCATTCGCGACGTTTGGCTCCACCTCTGTTTGTTTAGCGAGATCGGCTTCAGCTTCTTCTAGCATGGCGCGGGCCATCCGATCTGCACTGGCTTCAAACAAATCGTCTTCCACGGCGCGGCTCGGAGAGGTCACAGCTGCAGTTGTGTCGGTCTCAGATTCGGTGATTTCTTCTTCAAGAAAATCGCCGATAACTTCCGATGTTTCGGTCGCAAGATCCGTTTCGACGGTTTGAGTTTTCTTATACAAAGCCTGGCTAGCCTGCGTGGCGCGGCGTTCAGCGATATCCATCTCAGCCCGTGCGGCCATGCCAGCGGCGCGTACGGCTGATGCTGCCTGTTGCCCTGCTTCTTTTAGCTCTGCGAGCGCATGAGCCGCTGATTCCGAGGCCTCGAATGTCTGGCGCTGAATCTGGGAACTGGCTTCCTTGGCACTTTCAAGCGCTGCTTTGACGGAGTCCGTCAGTCGGTCACCTGTTGTGCCAGCTGCTGCCGCTGCGAGTTCGCCTGCGCGCGCCGCAGCTTCGACAGTCTTACGAGACTGTTCCAGCTTTTCTTCCATGCGGGCGATTGCGAACAGAAGTGTTTCATTCCGTTGGCCTGCTTCAGCCGCGAGCGTGTCCATCGCCGCAATTTTCTGAGCGAGAGTACGTCCGGTTTGATCGAGGCTGACGAGACGCGACTGCAGCGCTTCTTCGGCGCTTGCGACTTCATCAGCTGCAGCGGTCGCTGACTCCACCATCAATTTGGCTTGTTTGGGAATCGCTTCGTTCAGCATTGTCGTTTGCTCGCGAAGGTCTTTCGCTAATTGCTCTAGGCCGTTTCGCTCATTGCCCAATCGATCGGCCAGTTCGCGTGCATTATCTGCGCTGGCATAAGTTACAGACTCCAAACGCGCACGTTCGTCGCCAATCTCGCCCGACATGGCTTTCATGGCGGAGAGGGCATGGCCCATTGAGCGGTCTACTTCGCTGCTCGCTTTCGCCATCTCTGTTGCAAACGCGGTTGCTTCTCCCGCCATTGTCTCGCCCGGCATGAGTAGGCGAGCTGCTGCTTCAAGAACGATTGCATTGGTAGCTGAAGAGCGCGATTGCTCTCGCGCCATGAGCCCAGCCATCACGAGCATTAGGCCGGGAAGGATAATTGCGATAAGGCCTGCTAAAATCAAAGCAGGTTGAGCCGCGCCGATTGTGGTCATTCCAACCAAGGAAATAGTGCCAACAATGCCAGACACCCACCATAGAAAGGCGAGGCCTAATCCAGCCCAAGCAAACCAACCAGATTTGGTTTTTGCCTCTTGGAGACGAGCGACTGCATCGGATGGTTTCGGGGCGGGGATGTCGGTTACTTCACTCATGTTCACCATTATAGGCCTGACCGTGGCAAAAATGCGAGACCTTGCTGCATTTCAACACTGTCATACTTGAAAGCCATGAAAGATGCGTGAATCACTTGGTTTGGACGGGGAGACAGGGATGTCGGCAAAGCCAGCACTGATTTGTGGCAACTGGGGCGGGACGGCGCTTCGGGTCTACTGCTTAGATGAGAATGGTCGATTATGCCGTGATCTTCGATTTGGAAGAGGCATCAACCAACTCACAAAGGCGGAGCAAAAGGCACATTGGTTTGATCTGGTCAGTGATTTACCAAAGGTACCGCACCTGATTTGCGGTAGCGCCGGATCTAATCTTGGCTGGCTCGAAACGGGCTATGTTGGCTTACCAATCTCGCTGAATGCCATTGCCTCCAAGGTGGCTTGGTTTGATTTTGATGAGGGCCGCGTTGGTATCGTGCCGGGTGTAAAGGCCGAAAACCCGCTCGGCGAGCCCGACACAATGCGAAGTGAAGAAACCGAAATTCTAGGTTTTTTGGAAAATAGCGAGGCAACCAGGCAGCGGGTGCTTTGTTTGCCGGGTACGCACAATAAATGGGTCACCGTTATTGAGAATGAGGCGAGGCAATTCTTTACGTCACTCACCGGCGAGACGTTTCATGCGTTGAATAAAAATACGGTTCTAACGCGCGGGTCGGGTGCGCCGTCTTTGGGAGTAGCATTTGATCAAGGCGTTAAACTTGGACTGAACCCAAAAGGCGCGCTATTGCAGAAGCTCTACAGCGTTCGAGCTCGGCAAATTGATGGTAGCTTGTCAGCCGGTGACAGTGCGAGTTTTTTGTCTGGCCTGTTGATCGGTGCCGATATTCTGGGCGCTAAAGAAATCATCGGAGTTTCGATGCAGCTGGGTGTGACGGTCATCGGCGGCGATCCTCTGGGTGAGAGTTTCGAGCGTGCGTTAAAGCTCGCCGAAATTCCATGCGACCAGACTAGCGGAGATGATGCCTGCGTTGCAGGTTTTACCGCAATCGGCAGAAAGCTTGGCCTGCTAAGCGATAATCCTCGAATTTGATCACAATCTGTGTATTTCGATAGCCTCAATGGCAACAGGGGCTTGCATTGTTTCTCTCGCAGTGTTTTCCGGGGCTCATTACGAAACATGGTTTCGGTTCAGAAATAATATTTTCAATGTTTGACTGAATTTGGAATCAACTCATGTTCTGGCCGTTTGTCCGCTGGGCGGTGTGGCAGACGCTTGAAAAAGGATGAACATCATGGCTGCTCTGGACACACATTCTAAAATCGATCTGATCGGTTTTAACCTGAAAATGCTGGCAAAGGGGAAACAGAAGTCCCTATTGATCAGCGCCGGGGCGACCGCGGATAAAGAATATCTGCTTGAAGCGTGCCGCAAAATGTCAGAGATTGGTGTCGGCCTTTATGCGACGCCTGGGACACACCGCTTCCTCGCTGAGAAGGGCATCGAATCGATTGCCGCGCGTAAGATTTCGAGTGACGAAGAGCCAAACATCAGAACTCTGATTCAGCAAGGCAAAGTCGATTTCGTCATCAATATCCTTACGGGTGATACGACCTATGATGAATCTTCTGACGCCGCCTCAATCCGTTCTCTTTCAGTCAAGTACGGCATCCCGCTTTACACCGACCGCGTAGTTGCGCGTGAGACAATCGATGTCGTTCTAAAAGACATCGAAGAGGGCACGTACTCGTACAAAATCAATTCCGATGACAGCCCGTGGGACTTGAAGAACCGTTTCCTTGAGCTGGTCCGTCAGCGCGGTGGTTGGTCGAACCATCATGGTCATTTCGACAAAGCTTACCTGATTTCTCCAGAGAACCTTGCGCTTGGTTTTGCCGATATGGAGAAGAAGTGGGAGCTTTATCGCCACCTCAAAGAAAACTACACGCACGAAGACCTTGTTGAACGTATCAGCCGCGCGCTTCAAACTGTCGTCGACCAAGGGTCTCAATATTGCCGTACCATGGTGGACGCAGACAGTATCATCGGTCTGAAGCCCATCCATGCGGCAGTTGAAGTCAAAGAACGCTTCAAAGACAAGATCAATTTTGAGATTGGGGTTCAGCCACTGGAGGGTGTTCTCGATCCAGCGTCACGCGAGCAATATGTTGAAGCCTGTAAGCTTGCTGACTTCTGCGGCGGACTGCCATCACGTGATCGACCGCGCGAAGGTGAGCATCTTGATATTGTTATGCGGACGGCGAAAGAGCTCAACAAAATGGTTGAGGTCCACGTCGATCAGGAAAACAATCCATTCCAGCATGAAACAGAGCTGCTCGCGCTTAAGACGATTGAGCACGGCATGCAGGGCCGCGTTTATGGCATCCACTCAATTTCAGTTTCTGCGAAAGATGAGAGCGAGCAGAACCGCATCATCAAACTCGCGAAAGAGGCTGATATCGGCATCGTGATTTGTCCGTCTGCGGCGCTGTCCATGAAACAGTTGCCGATGCAGGGGCCGCTGCATAACTCCATTGGACCGTTCGTGAAGCTGAAAGAGGCTGGTGTCCGCACTTATCTTGGCATCGACAATATTGCTGACCTCTTCATGCCAATCGTCGACGGCGATATGTGGACTGAAGTCCGGATGTTGATGGAAGCCTGCCGTCACTATGATCTTGAACAGATTGCCGACTGGGCAACTGAGCCACCACTCCATGTCCTTCAGGCGCAGGGCGCGAAGGTTGCTGCCGAATAATGCGCGCCTTCATCACAAGCGTCTTCGCTATGGGACTCCTATCCTTCGGGGCGATTGCATTGGCTCAAGAGGACGGTAGTGCGATGAAACGTGTACCCGTGCCGGCTGATACGGCGGCGATAGCTCTCTATGACGGCGTTGCGCCCGGGTCAGAGGGTGTCTCGGTCGAAGAAGTGTGGACCGATGTCGGCACTGAACGCTGGGCGCGGAACGTAACTAAACCGACTTTGTTGCCAGTTTTGCCAAAAGCAGGCGAAGCAAATGGCGCCGCTGTAATCGTTGTTCCTGGTGGCGGTTTTCAATTCGTATCCATGGACAATGAAGGCTATCCAATAGCTAAGTGGCTCGCTGAACGCGGCGTCGCTGCCTTCGTCCTAAAGTACCGTGTCATGGAGACCCCTGAACAAGAAAAAGCCTTTGAAGCTTATACGCAGCGTATGTTCGCTCCGCGAACTGAGGAAGAGCGAATTGATGTTTCGCAAGGCATTCCAATCGCCGTTGCAGATGCGCAGACAGCGTTGCGACTTGTAGAAGCGCGCAGCGAAGAATGGGGCATCGATCAAGAACGCATCGGCATGCTCGGCTTTTCTGCAGGTGCTGTGACAACCCTGGTGACCTCAACATCCAAAGGGGATGCGCCAATTCCAGATTTCATCGGTTATATTTATGGACCAATGTCACCGGTTGAAGGGTTAGATAATCCGCCCCCAATGTTTACTGCGTTGGCGGCTGATGATGGCCTGTTTGGTAACCAAGGATTTGGAATTGTGACGTCGTGGCGGGATGCAGGTGCACCTGTCGAGCTTCATTATTATCAAGACGGCGGGCACGGTTTTGGGTCTTACAAACGCGGTGTCACAGCGGATGCTTGGTTTGATCAGTTCATGGATTGGATGACCGCGCGCGGATTATTGGACGACGCACCCGAAGAGCAATAACGGGACGACGTCGTGTGACCTGCGACCACCCCGCCCATTGGCGTCTTGTGTAAACATACCTACTAAGGTCTGGGACTGGGCGGCTCATTAGAAGCCGCCTTCTTTACAGGATGCCATGATGCTTGCTGAAATTGGCCAAATCGCCCTGATGATTGCGCTCCTTTTGGGGCTGGTACAGGCATGGATGGGCCTTCACGGGGCGCATATTGCTGACCGCCGGGCAATGATTGTCGCGGACAGAGCTGCGATTGCGCAAGCCTTGCTGTGTGTTTTGGCATTCGGTCTACTCGCCTCAGCATTTGTGATGTCTGATTTCAGCGTGAAGCTGGTTGCCACGAACTCTCATACCACTAAACCGATGATCTATAAGTTCAGCGGCACATGGGCGAACCATGAGGGTTCATTGATGCTTTGGGTGATGATTATGGCCCTGTTTGGCGCTGCGATGGTCTGGTTTGGTAAGACACTGCCAGCAGCGCTGCGCGCACGCGCGATTGGGGTGCAGGGACTGGTCGGTGCGGGTTTCGTCGCGTTTATGGTCTTTACATCAAATCCATTCGAACGCCTTTCCCCAATCCCTAATAATGGTCTTGGATTGAACCCCTTGCTTCAGGATCCCGGTTTGGCAATCCATCCGCCATTTTTGTATCTTGGTTATGTCGGATTTTCCGTTGCATTCTCATTCGCTGTCGCCGCCCTCATCGAAGGGCGCGTCGACGCCATGTGGGCACGTTGGGTCCGGCCTTGGGTGTTGCTGGCTTGGAGCTTCCTGACGATTGGAATTACCCTAGGCAGCGTCTGGGCGTATTATGAGCTTGGCTGGGGCGGCTGGTGGTTCTGGGACCCGGTTGAGAACGTTTCGTTCATGCCATGGCTCGCCGGTACTGCTTTGCTGCACTCAACATTAGTCGCGCAGTCTCGTGGTAGCTTTATGCGATGGACCTTGCTTTTGGCGATAACGACATTCTCACTGAGCTTGGTCGGCACCTTCATCGTTCGTTCTGGCGTGTTGACCAGTGTTCATGCTTTCGCTGTCGACCCAGAACGCGGTAAATTCATCTTGATGCTGCTGGCGGCATCTACAGGCGGTGCATTGCTGCTTTACGCGTTGCGGTCAGGACGGATTTCACACGGCGCACCGTTCCGAATGGCGAGCCGAGAAGCTGGATTGGTTCTGAATAATATCATGCTGGTTGTTGCCACGGCGACGGTGTTTCTAGGCACAGCTTATCCTCTCATTATCGATGCGCTCACGGGCGATAAAATTACTGTTGGGCCGCCATATTTCGAGTACACGTTCGCGCCGATTATGAGCCTTTTGATCGTCTTCATGGCAGTTGCGCCGTTGGTGAAGTGGCGGACCGACACATTCTCAAGGATCGGTAGAACGCTACTCATTCTAGCGGGGCTGGCCATTGCCGCTGTCTTGGCGACCATGCTGCTGGGCAAGACATTCTTAGGCGCAATCGGGATCGGCCTGGCGGTTTGGTTGATCGGTGGAACACTGGTGAGCTATGGCCGTAAATTGCGGATCGGAGAGGCGAAAAGTGCGATCGGCAACCTGCCTAAGCGCTTTGCGATACTTCCCGGCGCCACACATGGGTTCGCCTTGGCGCACCTTGGTTTGGCGGTGACGACAATTGGTATCGTATCCATGGGCGTATGGTCTGATGAGAACGTAGATCGCATCAAACTCGGCGAGTCTGTCTCTGTAGCGGGGTACGAGTTTATCCTGAAAGACGTTACGAGCCGTCAGGGTGACAACTACTCCGCTGAGACCGGAAAGATCGTCATCGAAAATAATGGCCGTATCGTGGGGCAGCTTAATCCCGAACAAAGAACCTATCCAGTCGAGCGCAATAATACGACCGAAGGCGCGATGGAGATCAGTCTGCTGCGCATTCTCTATGCTGCAAAAGGTGAGGGTACGCCTGAGGATGGTTGGATTGTTCGCGTCTATTATCATCCAATGGTCAGCTGGATATGGATTGGTGCATTCATGATGGCGTTCGGTGGGTTCTTCTCCCTTGCGGACCGCCGCTTCGGGTTTGTGACAAAGCCTAAAGTCACCCGGGTGCCAGCTGGCATTCCAGCGGAGTAGATGATGAGCCAAACGTCTCTTTGGACACGGCTGGTACCGATTGCTGTTTTCTTAGTTATCGCCGGTTTTTTTGCCTATGGATTGAGCCGCGATCCGAGCAAGATACCGACTGAAATGATTGATCGTCCACTACCGGATTTTGAACTGCCCGGCCTTCGAGATGATGAGGGCGTGATTTCTGATGAGGTTCTGCGAGGCCAAACGAGTCTCGTAAACGTCTTTGGGTCGTGGTGTGTGGCGTGCCTTCAAGAGCACCCAACGCTGATGCGTCTGGCGGCGAGTACTGACGTCAAAATTGTCGGCGTGAATTGGCGCGATGATCGCCAAGATGCTCTGACGTGGCTACAGCGCCACGGTGATCCGTATGAGCGGATCATCTTCGACGCGGATAGTGAGCTTGCCATTGAACTGGGCGTAACTGGCGCGCCAGAGACATTTGTGGTCGATCCGAACGGGCGTATTCGCTTTAAACAGGTCGGACCGATCACCGAGAAAGTTTTCAAAGATACGATCACGCCTATCCTGAAAGCCATCGAAGCGGAGTCTAACGAATGAGACGGTTCTTCCTCATTCTTGCTATTTTCGCCGTCGCGATGAACCTGTGTGTAAGTGCACAGGCCACCAACTCAGAAGCGGCGGAGCGAGATGCGCGCGTCGCGGCGATTTCAAAAACTCTGCGCTGTGTTGTGTGTCAAAATCAATCGATCTACGATTCTAACGCACCGCTGGCTGAGGATATGCGCCGTCTTGTTGAAAAGCGCGTTGCGGCAGGTGATAGTGATGACGAGGTCCGCGATTATCTTCGCGAACGATACGGTGACTACGTCCTTATGACGCCGCCCCTCCAATCTAATACACTGCTATTGTGGCTCGGGCCGCTCGTTCTGTTGCTTCTCGCAGGGACTTGGTTTGTCGTTCGTGTGCGCCGCAAAACAGTCATCGATACCGCGGATGATCTTAGCGATGATGACCGGGCCAGAGCGCATGCCGCTTTGTTCGGCGACAAGGATGATGCCTCATGATCTGGTTCCTTCTTCTTGCGCTGGTTGGATTAGTCTTGTTCTATTTGATGGCACCTTTGCTGAGCGAAGGTGCCCAAACAGACCTTGAGCGTGACGCCCAGCTTGAGGAAGCCCGTCAGCAGCGCGCCGTCATTGATGCGGATGATGCGGCAGGGCGGCTTAACCCCGATGCGGCCGTCGAGAGTCGCGAAGCCTTGGACCGCCGCGTGCTGGCCTTGCTAGATGATAAAGACATTGGCGCTGCACCGACCATCCGTCGGCTCGCTTTGTATATTGTTCCGGCTGTTATACTGATCGGTACGGTCGCAGGCTACAACGCGATCGGCGCACCGTCCTACGAACCGATCACGATAGCTGAGTTCCAAGCGCAACAAGTGGCGGACGGTCCGCAATCGCTTGATGAGCTCGTCGTAACGCTTCAGCGGACCCTCGAAGCCGATCAAAGCCCACCTTATGACGGGTATGTTCTACTTGCTCGTTCCTTGATGACGCTAGGGCGTTTCGATGAAGGGCTATCCGCCTACGAACGAGCTATCGCGCTTTCGGATGATTTACCCGAAGTGGTTGAAGAACACAGACGCGCTATTGAATATGCCCAGCAAGCTCGCACACGTGCGCCGCGAATTGATTCTGATACGGCCGCAGCTATTCAAGCTATGTCGCCAGAGGAACAGCAGGCCATGATAGGTGGCATGGTCGAGGGCCTAGCCGCGCGGCTTGAGCAAGACCCAGAAGATGCGGCCGGTTGGGCGCGTTTGATCAGGGCGCGGGTTGTTTTAGGTCAAATCGAGCAAGCGCAGATTGATTTGCAAACGGCTCGGCGAGAGCTTGCGGACACGCCAGATGGGATTGGGGTTCTAGAGCCTGCGATAAAGGACCTCAATCTCAAATAGGCTGTGCAGTACTGCTGCAAATGCGGAATCGTCCAATAATTAGTTGACACCGCTGTCACGCGTCGTACGGCTAAATTATAAAAAGACTCAAAAATAGGTCCGGGGAGGGACTTTAGATATGGCTTTGGAAACCATCGATATTGTTATCGTGGCATTTTATGCGGTTGCGCTATTCGCAATCGCTTTCTTCGTTTCGCGGGAACCTGCGGGCCACACGAAGGACACTGAAGACTACTTTTTGGCGGGCAAGGCTTTGCCATGGTGGGCGATTGGTGCCTCACTTATCGCGGCAAATATCTCCGCAGAACAAATTATTGGCCAGTCAGGTCAAGGTTTTGTGGTCGGTATTGCGATCGCTGCGTATGAATGGCAGGCGGCAATTGTTCTGTTGATCGTGGCGAAATACTTTTTGCCGATCTTTCTGGAACGTAATATTTTCACGATGCCGCAATTTCTGGAAACCCGTTTCGGGTCAGAAGTTAAAAGCATCATGGCGGTGTTCTGGATCGTGCTCTACACAGCGGTCAACCTGACATCGATCCTATGGCTTGGTGGTTTGGCCATTTCAGCAGTGACAGGCGTCGCAGTCTTACCAGCAATGGCTGGATTAGCCGCGTTCGCAGCGCTTTATTCGCTGTATGGCGGCCTGAAAGCTGTCGCGATGACCGATATCATTCAGGTTGTCGTTTTGATGATCGGTGGCTTTGCGATCACATGGATTGCTCTTGGCCTTGTCGGCGGTGATCGCGGCGCTCTGGGCGGTCTTTCGACGCTTTTGGGTGAAATTCCGGGTCACTTTAATATGATCCTTGAGCCTGATCATCCAAAGTACAGCGATCTGCCGGGTATCTGGACTTTGCTGGGCGGCCTCTGGGTTCTCCACTTCTCGTATTGGGGCTTCAACCAGTACATCATTCAGCGTGCGCTCGGTGCCGAAAACCTCAAAGAAGCGCAGAAGGGTCTCGCTTTTGCGGCTTTCCTGAAGCTGCTTATTCCACTGATTGTTGTCATTCCGGGTATCGCTGCACTATGGCTTGCGCAAAACGGTCAACTAGACCTGGCGGCGCTGTCTAAAACGCCTGATAGTACGTACGGAACGCTTATGACGCTCGTGCCGGGTGGTTTACGCGGCCTTGTTTTTGCAGCTTTGATTGCTGCGATTGTATCTTCGCTTGCGTCAATGATGAACTCTATCTCGACGATCTTCACGATGGATATTTACCGTGACTACATCGCCAAAGATAAATCTGAGACGCATTATGTAACTGTCGGTCGTATCACCGCTTTTGTTGCTATGGTTCTGGCCCTTATTCTGGCTAAGCCATTCTTGGGCGGTATGGAGTCTGCTTTCCAGACGATCCAAGAGTACACAGGCTTCATTGCACCGGGTATCGTCGCGATATTCTTGCTCGGCTTCTTCTGGAAGCGTGCAAACCGCGAAGGCGCTTTTGCTCTGCTATTTAGCTCAGTTGTATTGAATCTGATGGCTAAGTTTGGCTTGCCGGATATGCCATTCGTTCTGCGTATCTGGATCGTCTTCCTGATTTGTTTGGTCATCGGTGTAATTGTTTCACTCTTAACATCACCGCCAAAAGAAGATCAGCCAGTCGACGTTGGCGGCATCAGCTTTAAGACAAGCATTGGCTTTAACACCGCATCGTTGGTCATTGTTCTTATAATGACGCTAATCTACGTCTTCTACTGGTAGATATTTAGGCTTGAGGCCTCATTATGGGGCCTCAAGGCTTGCCTTCCCAAATAGGCGCGGTACCTGTTGCTGCAACTGTTTTGGAGAATGACATGGTTCGATTTGGATTTGGTGTTTCTGCACTCGCTATTTTAGCTTTGGCCGCGTGTGCCCCGCAACTTGAAGGCGCTGGAAGCACGATTACGGGTCAGGACGCAGCTGCGCAGACATCAAGCAGTGCTGCGATCCACGAACGTATTGCCGTATTGGATACGCACCTAGATACGCCAGCTCTTTTTCATAATCCTGACTACACGTTCACTGAATGCGGTACGTGGGAAGTAGATGGCACGCATGTTGATCTGCCACGCATGAATGAAGGCGGCCTGGACGGTGGATACTGGGTTATCTTCACACGTCAGGGGCCACTAGATGAGGCAAGCTATGCGGCGGCCCGAACGCATGGTTTGATGCGTCAGACAGCCATACGTGAGTTTGCGGCCAAGTATAGCGCCCAAGTCGAGCTAGCGTTTACGGCTGGTGATGCGGAGCGCATTCTCAGTGATGGTAAGAAGGTCGTCTTCCAGAGTATGGAAAACTCCTATCCGCTTGGTACCGACCTCGGCTTGCTTGAGCATTTCTACATTGGCGGATTGCGGATGATTGCACCGGTACACTTTGCCAATAATCAGTTCGCCGATAGTGCAACCGATATCAATCAAGTTCACGATGGTCTTAGCCCGCTCGGAGAAGAGCTTGTGCGCGAAGCTAACCGGTTAGGCCTCGTCTTGGACGGAAGTCACGCACATGACGCAACAGTGCGCGATATGATCGCCTTGTCTCAGACGCCTGTCATCCTGTCCCATACGGGTGCCAAGGCGATTTTTGATCACCCGCGTAATATCGATGACCAGCTTTTGCTTGAGCTGGCCGAAAGCGGCGGCGTTATCCAGATGAACATTTTCGGCGGCTATCTTGAAGCCTTGGAGCCGAGCCCAGAACGGGTTGCTGCCCAGAATGAACTGGCTGAACAGTACGGCACGAATACAAGTGAAATGGATGCCGAGACGCTTGCGGCATGGACGGCAGCACGGACTGAAATGAATAAGAAGTACCCACGCCCGCGTTCGACCTATGAGAAGTTCATGGAGCATACTTACCACGTTCTGGATCTTATTGGTCCAGAGCATGTTGGTATTTCAGGAGATTGGGATGGCGGCGGCGGCGTCGATGGTATGACTGATGTAAGCTACCTGCCAAAGATCACCGAAGACCTCCTCGCGCGTGGTTATACAGAAGCCGATCTCGCAAATATTTGGGGCGGTAACATGCTGCGTTTGCAGCGTGCAGCAGAGGCGGCGCGTACGAGTGAAATCGTCTCTCCTAACGTGCTGAATTAAGCTTTATGGAGTGGCTAACAATTCTCCCACCTGCTGCGGCGCTGGTCGTCGCGGTTTGGACACGTAATGTCTATTGGGCGTTAGGGCTTGCGATTTGGTTGAGTGAAACGCTCGTCGCATCGTTTAATCCGGGCATGGGCGCGTTGGGCAGTATAGACCGGGCAGTCGGTGTTT
>JAQWGO010000173.1 GCA_029238175.1 Henriciella sp.
GAAGCATAGCGACCACACATACACGAGGAGGACCATATGAAAGTCGGATCAGGAGCGATCGTTGCGTTATTTTGGTGTCTCGCTGCAAATGCAGACGAGGGCTCGGTCAAAGTAACGCAACTTCTATCTGCGCATACTGATGTTCTAGGCCATCCTGTAAAACTATCAGCCGACGATCCGCTTTTCTCCGGGAAAATACTGGAGCTCCCGCCGTCTTTTGTGACGGCCTTGCATTTCCACCCCGAACCGATGATGGCCTACGTGCTAGAGGGGGAGCTGGAAGTCAAGTATAATGGCGAGCGCAAAATTCGATACCGCAAGGGGGATATGTTCATCGAGGCGATCAATACGCTTCACCGGGGCAAAGCCCTGATGCCGAGCGGTGCGCGACTGCTTATCCTCAATATTACCGAAGAGCAGGATGCGAATTCGGTTTCTGTGAATACCGCGGTAGATATACCGGAGGAGTCAATAGCCGACGTTCTATCCGCTGCTCTGGCGTTTCGCTTGAAACTATCTGAAGCGATTGCACGGTCGAATTTTCATTTGGGTGCTGCGGTCCAAGAGCCCGATCTTGAGGTCTTTGTCCTTGAGGGTTTTCTGGGTCGCGCGGCGCAGGCCGGTTTGAGCCGCGATATGTCCGAGGCGTTCATGCTTGGTCAAATAGAGGCGTCAAAAACGCTGCAGGAGACCTATTTAGCGAGAGCCAAGGCGGAAGGTTTACCCAAGCGGAGCGTGTCGGTTGCATCAGATCTTATGGCGCGCCGAAAACAGCTTGATCAATTGGATTCGGCCTTGATCAATCTCCTGCTCGCGGTTGGCACTCAACCGCTTTCTGATAAGCAGGTGCGAGTTTTGTCGCACGTGCCATTGGAGCTGGAAGGCCATGAAAATGCGTGGAAAATCGCGGTAGCTCCTTTTATTGAGCGATAGTGACAGGCAAGTATTTTCAAACCCTGTTGCGCCTTCCTACAAATTCAGGATTGGAATCCGGCCTAGCCGAGTTTACGCGCCCCTCTATCGGGGTAGCTTCGCAATAAGGTATTGATCTGCATCGAATTGACCGAGCCCTGCGATCTGGCCACGGTCAAAGTCAAAATGCGTTTTCGCCGATTTCGAGAATTTTTGGAACAAGGCGGGCGACCCGATCGCGGAATCAGCGATAAGAGTTGAAGAACCGGCACGCATCCTCTCTCGGTAGGCTCATCGAAGCAAACCGAAAGGGTTCCCGATGCGAAAGCATATTCTTCTCACCGTTTTGTGCGCGATGGCGTCGTCCGCGCACGCGGACAATCTGGTTTACAAGCCGATCAATCCGTCATTCGGAGGCGACAGCTTTAATTCAAATCACCTGCTGTCCATTGCCAACTCACAAAACGATTATACCGACCCAGACCGAGTTGAGCGCTCAGATTCTCAGACTGACATGTTTGTCCGCCAACTCCAGAGCCGCCTGCTTTCATCTCTCGCCGGTGAGGTCACTGAGGCCATTTTTGGTGAAAACCCGCAAGATAGTGGTCGTATCGTATTTGGGGATCAGGTCATCGAATTTGCCCGAGGTTTGGACAGTGTCCGGCTGACAATCATCGACAATTCTACGGGGTCAGTCACCGAGATCGAAATTCCGCTTTTCGTGTCCGGTACGGACGGTGAAGCAAGCACAGCCGCGGCCGCTCTGATCGGCTCAGCCTTCTCTGGCGCGACCAACGCAGAACCATATGAGGATCCATTCGCTGGCGTCCTCGATCAAGATCCAGGGATTCAATAAAATGATGTTGCTAAAAAAAATCGCCCTAGGAAGCTTCTGTCTGTTGACAGCAGCAGCTTGCCAATCTGTTCCAAAAATGAATGTCACCGATTTGACATCCGCGGCAAAGTCCGAGGTGCACATCGAAACAAGCGAGAGCTTGTTGGGGCTTGCACCGGCAGCTGAAAAACTAACCGTCGCCGTTTATAATTTTCAGGATCAAACGGGACAATTTAAATCCAATCAAGGTGGTCAAACCCTATCTAAAGCCGTGTCGCAAGGTGGAACATCAATCTTGCTGAAAGCTCTTCAGGATGCCGGTAATCGGAGTTGGTTCCAAGTTATTGAGCGAGAGAATTTGGATAATCTTCTCAAAGAGCGACAGATCATTAATGAAATGCGGCGTCAGTACCTCGGTGAAGAACCCTCCGACAGCCAATTACCGCCGCTTCTATTCGCCGGTATCCTGCTTGAGGGCGGCGTTATTGGCTATGATACCAATACTGTTACCGGTGGTGCGGGCGCTCGCTTTCTTGGCATTGGCGGACACACGCAATACCGCGAAGACAAAGTAACCGTCTATCTGCGCGCGGTAAGTGTTCAGACTGGAGAGGTTATTACATCTGTTGTGGCTTCTAAGAAAGTGGCTTCAATCGGACTGTCAGCCAATGCGTTTCGTTATGTGAGTTTCAAAGAACTTCTCGAAGTCGATACTGGTATTACGCAAAACGAGCCTGATGTGCTGGCACTTCGGCAGGCTGTCGAAAAGGCAGTGGAACTGCTTATTCGCGACGGCGCAAAACTTGGCGCTTGGTCATTTGCAGATGCCGCCATCGAAACCGCCGACTTCAACCCAAGCGTTGGCTCCATGCCTCTGTCATCTGAGCAGGTGATATCGAAAGGAAATGTTCGTTCTAAACAAAAGTACGTACGATTTTTGCGTTGATCTAATGAGTTTTTATCTCGGTTGTCGAGGTGAAATCACCCTGTAGTTCTGGGTGAATTATGGCGGGCCTTGCCATCAATTAAGGTCGATGTGCAGCAAAGGAGAATATCATGCGCATAAAACTACTAGGCGGGGTTGGTCTCGCCATCATCTTTAGCGCTGTCGCCAGCGCTGAAGTACCAGACTTGGAGACGGTTCGATCTGAAATTAACCAGTTCGATCTAGACCAGACCGCAGAGGTCGATCAAACGGAGGCGTATGGAGCGCTTTCAGTCATCGAGCAAAACGGTTCTACCAATGAGGCGATCATTGTTCAAAAAGACAGCGCGAATGACGGCGGAGACGCGGTTCTCACCAGCTTGATCTATCAGACTGGTTCGGACAATTACGCGTCAGTCGACCAGAATACAGATGCTTCGGATGACTTCAGCAATGGTTCCTTGATCATCCAGGACGGGGCTGACTCGTCTGTGATTGTATCACAAGACGGTGGTGCGTCTGACCCTAACTTGGTTGGCGTCTATCAGGGCGCTGGCAGCGATAATGCGACCACTGTTGATCAATCTGGTGACGCTAACATTACCGGTATCGCTCAAGTCGGTGACCGCGGGTTTGCGAGTGTCGTTCAAACTGGTGAGAGCAATAATGTTGTGGCTGTTCAAACGGGTCAGTCCGATAATTTTACTGCCGACCAAACCGGCGATTTCAACTTGATTGGAATTTTGCAATCCGGGACAGGCGCCAACAACTACGCAACTGTCACTCAGACTGGAGACTTCAACTCTGTAATTGCTGACCAGGCGACGGATGAGGGTGTTCTCAGCATTGAGCAAATCGGCACTAACAATGAAGTTGGTGGAGCTGAGTCTGCGTTCAAACAAACCGTTAACCCGGGCAACGCTCACATTATGCAAGTCGGTGATTATAACTCGCTGACTGGTATCCAGAGCGGATTTAGAACTGAGTTTACGCTTGTGCAAACCGGCGACCAAAACTCGGCAACTCTGGATCAGTCGGGACGCAAAGGTGAAATCTCACTCACGCAAACGGGCTCGTTGAACATGGCTGAGCTCAACCAGCGCGGCCGCCGCAACACAAGCCTTCTGGAGCAGAACGGATCGGCAAACAGTCTGTTTCTTGATCAAGCGGGCACCGACAATCTGGTCGATATTCACCAAAGCGCTGACGAGGCATATGCGTCGGTCAAACAAGAAAGTGGCTACGACAATGCCGTCTTCATCTCTCAAGAGTCTTTCGGGGCGTATGCCACGGTCATCCAAAATGGCCATGCCAATATCGCCACGATCAGACAATAATCTCTAAAAAGGAACTTTCATCATGAGAAAACTATTATTCGCAACCGTAGCGTCAGTGGGTATCGCAATGCCTGCTATGGCGTCACCTCAAGTCTCGGAGAGTTTTGATAACTCTGCGATCATTGATCAACTCGGTGCTTCAAACGAAGCGATTATCAACCAGCGCGTTGATGGCCAATTGAACGGTGAAAACCTTGCTGAAATCAAGCAAAACGGGACCGACAACTTCGCTCGTATTCGTCAAATTAGTGCGACCAGCAAGGTTTCTGGCGCGTTTGATAATGATGCCTATGTCGAGCAGGAAGCCGATGGCAGCTCAGCGACTGTAATGCAGATCCACGATTATGGGTCTATGGTTGGTCAGAGAGCGACCATTACGCAGAAAGGCGACGATGCAGACGTTACTCTACGTCAGCGCGGCGATGATAATGAGACGACTATCACTCAGACCCGAACCGCAAACGGCGCTCGAGCAGTCGTTCGTCAGAACGGCATCGAAAACGAAGCTGATGTTCGCCAGTCTGGTGCTGATAGTGAGATCATTGTTCGTCAAGGCGTTTATACAAATGACGATGCGGGGTCTAATGACTCAACATCTAACGCCGCTCAATCGAGCCGGGTCCGCGTGCGTTCTGCGGGCGACTATAGCCTAATTCAGGTCAACCAGATCGGTTACGATCAAGTTGCTAATATTCATGAATCAGGTATGTCGAACAATTCAGACGTAAATATGTTGGGCGACTTCAATCGCGTCGAGATTGACCAGCACGGTACCAATGGTATTTTGGTCACAGATCAATATGGATCTAGCAACCGGATCACCATTGAGCAAGATGTGAGCTCAATTGGTGATAAGGTGACTGTGCTGCAATCAGGCTATCGCGGTTTCTCTAAAACCAAGCAGTCTGATACCAACGGTCTCGGCGGGGGTAACCTCATCGACGTTGTTCAAACAGGCGATGCTGCGCGGCGTGATGATATTTTCTCATCAGTCGAGCAGAATGGTGCTTATAACGAGGCATATGTGGCTCAGTACAGCGATTATGCCATGTCCATGATCAGCCAAACTGGCACTGGTCATTTCGCGAAAGTAAGTCAGTAAAATGTTGGCGGCAAATGTAGTGAAATCCATATCGGGCTTCGCGGCGTTTGCCGCCATGCATGCTCTTTGTATGGAAGCAAATGGTGAGGCTGTTTCAAATCTGGCATCGTCGCAGGACTCTGCGGGATTGTCTCAACCGCTAGATGGCGATCCATTAGTCTTTGAGCCACTCAGCTTAACAACAAATACAGCTCACGCGGCTCCAATTGTCTGGGTGTCCCAGACCGGGCGGTCAAACAAGGTTGATGTGAGCCAGAGCGGCGAAACTTTTGCAGCGACCGCGAGTATTCTACAATCCGGCAACCATTTGACGGCACACATTCTCCAAGAGGGGTCAGAAAGTCATATCGATATTGAACAATACGGAGAGAATAATTTGCTCGCATTGACGCAGTCGGGGGTCGGCAACCTCCTCCAAGCAGAACAAATCGGTCAAGGGTTGTCGCTTGAAATCAATCAGTCGGGTGGCTCTGCCGTCATCGTCAAGCAATGGAATTATTAGGTTATGAAATCGATTTTCACACTCGTAATGCTCGGATCTGTCAGTTTGAGTCTCTATGCCAATCCTTTTATGGCGCAATTGCAGGCCGCGGAGCAATCGGTCTCACAATCGCCGGTGGCCATTGATCAAATCACTGTAAATGACACTTTCGCAAACTCACCCGGTCCGATTGAAACGACCGAATATCGGGACGATAACGGTGTCGCGCCGGAATGTGTAGACGAGTTGGCGCGCATTGAGATTGTCGAGTTAATGGATAGCGCTGCGCCCAAAGGAATAAAAGCGTGCGGCCAACTTCTTTTGACCCTCGACGTAATATCACCTCGAGATCCTGAAGAGCTTGTGACACGGCGCAGGGAAGTGTTTGAGGACCAACAAATGCCGCACGTCGCCTCCGATCCGCTTGAGCCAGCCCAGCCAATCGACACGTCCTCCCTTGGCACAGATTGCGCCGATTGCCGGTAATTTTTCCCGCGCTCGGTTCAAGTTTTTGAACCTGCAACCCTCCCCATCTGGGTAATAGCCTTTATGAATAAGACGGGTCTATTGGCGCTCTTTCAAAATGACGGGGCCGAGAAATTGATTTGGTTTTTGTTAGGGGTTTTTGTCGGGGCAAATCTTGGTATGTTGTGCATGGCAATGCTCTACTTTGCGGGAGGAGATGAACCAGAAGTACCGAACCAAGACCATTCTCCTTGGGGCAAAAGCCTGCATTAGATTGAGCATATCGCTACCAGCGATCTCCAAAATCCATGCAGTTTGTTCTCGCTCCCCAGCGACAATCAAGACTGTTGAAGTAAGCAGAGAAAATTAATATTAAACATGGCAGTCTATGCAACGCCGAATACGTGCAGCAGAGCCACAGAGCGCCGGACGGGCGGACGAGACTCTTGAACAAGCGCCGGAGATAATAGCGCCCATGGTCAGACGTTTACCTCGTTTTTGGTCGATGTGAAGACCGACTTTCATTGCGAAGCAACAGGTCAGCTCTGTTTTGTTCCCGCAACGCGGCGATGCGAGCGGTTTAAACAGTAAACGAAGGATCAGAAAAATAGCCCACAAAATCCTATTTCGTTGCGTTTTAGCGCTTACGATAGTGCTGCAAGTGACGGCGCCTGCGGGGTTTGCTGAATGGCAATCAGGCCAAATAAATATCCATGACATTTATTGCACGCCATCAGGTGATCTGTCTGATGCTGCAAAAACCGCGACTGAACGTCTGTTAAAGATACTCGAAAAAGTGCCGGAAGATGAAGATGGCGCCCATTCGGGGCACTGTTCGCTCTGCGCTCTGTCTGCAATGGCGGTACTGCCCGACTTTGTCTTGTATCATTCCAGCCTAACTTATTTGTTCAAGCGCGACGTTCCTCGCTATGAACCTGGACTGATACATCGTCCAAACGGCCCGCCTCTAGGCTCTCGAAGCCCGCCGTCGCGCATCTGAATACCTGTTCCAAGCCCGTCTGACCCACGTGTCAGAGCCCTTGTGCGCGCTCGTGCGCCTTGTTTTTCAGTTGTGAGCCCAATTCTATGCTTTCTAAATCCATCGCCCTGCTGCTCAGCGGGGCCAGCCTTTCGGCGCTAAACGCGCCTATTCTCGCTCAAGACGCCGATCCTGCCCTGCAAGATGTTATCATTGTTACTGGATCTCGCATCGATGCCGCCACCAAACTTCGGGTCAGTCCTGATGCGGCGCCCGTCCTCGGCAATGATATCACGCTTCTTACTGCCCGCACGCCCGGCGGCGCACGGGTTGGCAATGGCGAACTATCTGGTCAAATGCAGTTTCGCGGCCTATTCGGGGAACGCCTCAACCTGCGCGTTGATGGACAGCGTTTTGCTTCTGGTGGCCCAAATCTGATGGACCCGATCTTCCATTATGCGCCTTCACCGCTGGTCAAAGCTGTCGTGATTGATCGCGGTGTGAGCCCTGTATCAGCAGGCCCCGGTCTCGCCGGCGGCGCGAATGCTATCTTCAAACGTCTTGCCTATAGTGACGATGATGCGGCCACATTCGGCTACGACTTTTCGCTCAGCGGGCGCAGCGTAAATGAAAGCCTCGCGACGGGCGGCGTTATCGGCGCATCGACGCGCGATTGGCGCTTTAACTTGCTTGGCTCGTGGGAAGAGGGCGACGATACAGAGTTCGGCGATGGCACCATCGCGGGCACAGCTTTTGAGCGCGGCGTTTACGGCTTCTCGAGCGGACTGCGCACAGATTTTGGCGAGATCACGCTTGACCTTCGCCGACAGAATACCGGGCCGTCCGGCAACCCACCGTTCCCGATGGACATCATCTATTTCGACACGGATTTTGCCCGTCTCGGCTACTCTAATTCTTTCGGCGCAGCGACGTTCAAGGCGAGCCTACACTATACCGATGTGGCGCATCTGATGAACAATTTCTCCCAGCGCCCAGCTCCGCCCGCCATGCGCCAGCGCGCAACCTTAGCCGATGCCACCACACGCGGGCTTGACGCTTCGCTCGCCTTTCCGGCCTTTGGCGGGGCCCTGACCCTTGGCCTCGACGGCGATGTGGCCGAGCATGATGTCACCATTACCAATCCAAACAATCTGGACTTTTTTGTTTCCCCTTTCCCAGAGGTCGAGATTGATCGGTATGGCGGCTTTTTGGAATGGCGAGGCGCGCTGGCCGAAATCAATGCCGAGCTTGGCTTGCGGATTGACCAAAATAGTTTTGAGGCTGGGGACGCCACCGCTGGCCCGGCTTTGCCGATGGGGCCGCGTAATCTTGCTGCAGGGTTTAACAACGCTGAAACATCTGGCGACGAGGCAACGGTAGATGTTGTAGCACGCGTCTGGAGCAACCCGGTAGGCGGTCTTTCTTGGCGAGCAATGCTGGCCCATAAGCAGCAGATGCCCGGCTACATCCAGCGCTTTGGCTGGTTGCCGATCAATGCAAGCGGCGGCCTTGCCGACGGCAATATCTATATCGGCGATCTAACCCTGGAACCGGAAACCGCCCTCATCGTTGAGGCGGGGTTCGACTATGCCAGCGCAAAAGCCTACCTTCGCCCGACCGGCTTCGTACGCCAGATCGACAACTACATTCAAGGCACCCCGTTCGATAACACAGTCGGAGTGATCGACTCGCCTGTCGAGATGATTGCCGGTATGAATGGCGATCCCACGCCTTTGCGGTGGGCGAATGTCGATGCAAGACTTTACGGTTTTGACTTTGATGCAGGATACAATTTCGATGGTCCACTCCGCATAGACGGTGTGCTCAACATGGTGCGCGGAGAGCGGCGCGATATTGACGACAATCTCTACCGTGTCGCTCCGCCAAATCTTACCCTCGGCCTGACTTGGGAAAGCGCTGAATGGTCTGCCACACTCGAAGGCCGCGCCGTTGGAGATCAAGACAAGGTCTCGCGCACCAATAACGAACTTAAAACCGGTGCCTATGCGGTCTTCAGCCTGTATGGCGATTGGCAGGTCCGCGACGGTGTGCGTCTCTCAGCCGGTGTTGAAAACTTGTTTGACGAGGTTTATCGCGATCACCTATCGGGCTATAACCGCAACGGCTTTGGCGATGTCCCGGTTGGTGAGCGCGTCCCGGGCGCGGGGCGCGGAGGGTTTGTTAGAGTTAGCTTTTCGCGTTGACGGTATCGAAACACTCCGCTTTTTTCCGTTTGCATTCAACGGCTCCAATCCAAGATGAAGGGCCTTGGCAATCTGGCCGAAGCATTGAGTTAGGAGCGGCGCTGATATGGGTTAACCTTGCCATTCAACCCTGGGTCCTAGCGGTATGCTTCAGCCAGCCGGAAAAGGCAGGCTCAACCCTGTGATGCGTGAGACCTCTTGGTGTTGTCGTCGATCCGCCAAGCTTAGATCATGCGTCTGGCACTATCCAGCCCATCGAAAAGGCGCTCATTGAGGCGCTCGTCGCAACGCGTGTCATTAAAGCTTTCGACAGATTTATTTTGGACCGCTTCGGCTCGAGGAAGCTGCGGCTCATTCGGGTGTCCACGTTAACAAAATGGAGTTTCGTTAACTCAAACCAGCTTGTTTCACCTATCCCAAAAATCAAAGTTCATCCAAAAAAAATAACATAAGGTACAAGGCGCTAAACAACAGTTGATCGGTCCACAGATCACCGGCATACGCGTTACGAGAAAACTGAATTGGTTAAAGCGTAAAGCAGAACCCAATAATTTAGTCATTTGCATTATGGAATGAGTCTACAAACGGCCGATAGAAGCTTCATGTCGAAGGAGAGCGTTGACATGAAGTCTGTTAATCAAGTTCCAGTGTTTTTGTTTTCTCCAGTAATATTATCAGCGTTTATTGCCTGTCTGATTTGGATATCCGCAGCGCCAGCGCTCGCATTAGATAACCAACTGGATTTTGAACAGGTCTCGGGGCTGATCACGACGATATCAGTGATTACGGCCATCCCTACATTTCTTCTGCTTCATGCATTTGCGTTGAAGCGACACAAATGGGAGCTGGAGTTGACCGGGTATGCGACAACTGATCCGCTTACAGGCGTACTTAATCGCCGGGCATTCCTCATGTCTATCGAAGAAGAGCAGACGCGAATGAGAAGAACCCGCGCCGGCGCCTCAATTTTGCTTTTTGACCTGGATTTCTTCAAGCGAATTAATGATCAGTTCGGTCATTCCAATGGCGACGAAGTGCTAAAAACGGTCTGCGAGATCGCCCATAGTGAACTGAGAGGACCGTTCGATCGAATTGGCCGATGGGGCGGCGAAGAATTTGTAATACTCCTGCACAATTTGACGCAGCATCAAGCGGCACACGTTGCTGAGCGACTGCGCCTGAGAATACAGCATCACGACTTCGCCCATACGAACGGCCAATTGGATGTTACTGCTAGTTTTGGCGTTGCGCCCATGACTGCTTCTTGTGAGATAAGTTCGGTTTTCGACCGCGCAGACGAGGCATTATATATAGCCAAAGCAAAAGGTAGAAACCGGGTCGTCTTGTTGTCGGCAGAATAAAGCGGCCAAGCACCAAGCGGCCGTGTCAGTGAACATTTTATCCAGTGCGCAATGCTTTGGGACACGTGCACGTCTAAGCAACTATACATCACTGTTCACATTGGATTTGGAGATACAATATTTGATGCTCCGTTCGGGACACATGTTAGCTCGCGTTCTCAGCTCGCCGATCACGTGTGTGTAAAGTAATGGAACGCGACCGGGTACGTGCTTTGGCTAGGTGGGGGACGTAGATAAGCACTTCGCAGAAAGGGGCTAGCTACGCCCGGTCGCGAGAATCAATTACGCGCTGCTCCATAAGAATGCACCCTCCCCATTTGGGGAGGTATCAAAAAAAACGCGTTAAACATTATGCTTGCGGCGATGTAACGCTTGGAGATAACGCGTGACCAACATTCCGGCGCGTAGAGTTGAAAAAATAGCGCAAGATCTGCAAGCAGATCGTTTGACCAATATGAAAAGCTTTGAGCGCGAAATCAAAGCAAAATATTCCAAGATCATATCTGAGCCTCTTCCTGACAAGCTTCTTGAGACGATTGAAGCTATTAGGACCGAGGAAAAACGAAACGCTGAACAGAAATAGACAAGTTAATAGCAGCTGAATTCATCAGGCCCTTTTGGGGAGGTCGAAACGATCAGCCGGGTCGCTATAATATCTAGGCGGTTCGTTGAAAACTTTTTTCAATGCTCCATGACATACGAACCGTGTAATGTAAAAACTCAAATACCCCCGGAATTTTTCCGGGGGTTTCTTTATGAGTTGTCCTCAGCCGAAGGAAAAACGGTTGAAGAAAAGGTGATATTTGAGATGTCGGTCTTTGTAGTCATATCAAAACATTAGCATATAAATCTGGCGGTTGACCCGTTTCAGGAGCCGCCAGTTTCTCGCTGTTTTTTGACTCGGTCGACCCTTGCTTGAAAAGGTGGTCCATCGGGTTTGTTAGTCCGGCGGTTTCCACGTAGCGGCGTTCATGCTGCTACACCTCCACTGTACGGCAGTATGAACGCCGCGGGCAAGATGGCTTCGGGGGCCGGTGGTTTATAGCCAAGCGATGAATGCGGACGGATCGTGTTGTAGTGATGTCGCCAGCCTTCGATTAGGGCTTTAGCTTCGCGTAGATCATAGAAGATTTCTCGGGCCAGCAACTCGTCTCTGAGCTTTGAGTTGAAGCTTTCACATTAACCATTCTCCCATGGACTTGCCGGTGTGATGTAAAGCGTCTTCACACCAATGTTGCCGAGCCATTCCCTAAGCGCGATGGCGATAAACTCGGGACCATTGTCTGATCGGATGTGCTCTGGCGCGCCATATCTGACGAACAGTTCGCCCAGCACGCCTAAGACATCACGAGAGTTGAGCCTTCGCTCGACACGGATCGCGAGACACTCCCGCGTATACTCATCGATCACGCACAGCATTCGGAAGACCTTGCCGTCATGCGTGCGATCCTGGACGAAATCATACGACCAGACATGACCTTTGTGTGCAGGCCTTAGCCGCACACACGAACCGTCATTCAGCCACAACCGGCTGCGCTTTGGTTGTTTCATTGGAACTTTAAGCCCTTCACGTCGCCAGATGCGGTAGACCCGCTTCTCATTCACATGCCAGCCGTCTCGTCTCAGAAGAGCCGTGATCCTGCGGTAACCGTATCGACCGAACCGTTCGGCCAGATGGATGATTGCCGCCGTCAGATGATCTTCGTCTTCGCGAACGACCTTCGGCTTGCGCTGGGTGGAACGATGCTGGCCGATCACGCGGCAGGCCCGGCGTTCTGAGACGCCCAGCTCCTCTACCACGTGATCGACGGCAATGCGTTTGCGTGAAGGGCTTAGAACTTTCCCCGCACGACTTCTTGAAGGATCTGATTGTCCAGTGTGAGATCAGAGACGGCGCGGCGTAGCCGCGCATTCTCCTTCTCAATCTCCTTCATCCGCTTGGCCTGGCCGACCTGAAGGCCGCCATACTCTTTGCGCCAACGATAGTAACTCTGCTCCGTCACGCCTATCGCGCGCGCCGCTTGCGCAGCGGTCTCGCCACGTGCGAGGCGAACCTCAACCTCACGCAGCTTCGCGATAATCTCTTCAGGCTTCAATCTCTTGCCCATGTCTCAGCTCCATATTTGAAGCCGGTACTAACTCAAATTATGGGCCACTTTACTGGGGGCACACCAATAGCATTAAATCGCCTAAAATACTATTATTTTATCACTTGAGATTTGCGCCAAAGGCGTGCCGATAGTGCAATGAAATGTCGGACAAGCAAACTCTTTATCCGACATTCTCTATTCGTATGACCTTTCCGCAATCAAAATTTTGAATGGGCGCAGAGCGCATACAATCTGTAATCCGCGTCGCGCTTCAGACATGACAAAACGAAATCTGTCTTGCTGTTCTTATCGACCATGCCCTGCTCCCAGAAAACTGGCTGCGCTACAGGGCGGGTCAATGGCATCTTCTTTACAGTTAACAAAGCGTTTGGATGCGCCCCCAAGAGGGGGGATAGCGGTTTTTGCGTGAATGAGGCAAACAGATCTCGCGGTCGTAGAAAGCGGCCGCGATTGCTCGAAGCATGTCCCCCCATTGAGCAGCAGGGACCTTCACATCCGCCCGTGAAGGTCCCCAATCGCCGCAAAATGCAATATACATTGCGGCTTTGCTGCGATCTCAAACGGCTTACCCCATTTGGGCAGGCATACAATGTAATCGGCAATGAGTTATCGTGATTAATGAAGAAACAGCCGAACCCGAGAAGATGATCAGAATTCCAAGAAATGTGCAGTCTTTCGGGCGCGCTATGATCGTGATCCCCGCGATAATAGCGTTGCCAACAAACAGTGCGAAATCAGCCGGCTTTGACGAAAACTCGGCCGTACTCATCCTGGAAATGTGTGGCTCGGAAAGCAAAACGATCCGATTAGACCTGCGGTCTCAAAGCCCTAAATAACGGCCAGTTTATTAAGCGGGATAGCATAGGCGCGACAAACTCGATCGTGTCATATTTGATTTTGCTTGAACAAGCACTGCCAAGATCTGTGAGGCGCCACATATTTTTTTAAGTCGCGCCGAGCCGCTAATGAACGGTGAAACCAAAACGATGTCATTACAAGGGATACAACTCGGCGCGCGGAGATGATAAACCATCGGTCACTGACCCTCAGCCCTCCCCATTAGGGGGAGTTTAGATGCGCAAAAAATAGGCTGATACTGAAACAGAAAGGGGATGGCTGGTGTCGGGTGACTAAGGCAATGTGGGCGCGCATCTCCCCTTTCCTTAATTAGAACGCAACGTATTGCATGTTATGGACACATCAGACCCTGTAAGATGATGGAAGACATTAAGATGATTACCGATTTGAAAACGAGCCGCGGCCGAGCAAGCAAGCGGCGCCAGAGTGGCTTCAGTCTGATAGAAGTGCTGATAACGTTGCTGATCCTGAGTTTGGTTGTTTCTATAACTGCGCCGAGATTGATCGGACAGTTATCGCGCGCAAAAACGCAGGCAGTTACGGTGCAGATTAAAAATCTTGAGGCCGCGATAGACTTATTTTTGATAGATACTGGACGATACCCGACGAGCGAAGAAGGGTTAGGGGCTCTGATTGACAATACCCAAAATATTTCTGGCTGGTCGGGGCCCTATCTGAAAGATAAAGAGGTGCCGTTGGACCCTTGGGGACAACCTTACCAACTCAGACGCATAGACAGCGGGTTTGGAATTGAAGTATTCTCGCTCGGGGCGCCAGATGATTCTGAGCAATCCTGAGCATGAATGAAGGTGTTAGGACTGCTTTATCGGCGTCGCCTGGGCGTGACCAATTGTTCCCTAAAGACTATTTTGCCGGTCTGATGTCTTGGTTAGATGAGGCCATCTTCGATAGCGCGCACAACCACCTCAGTTCTGTTCTTTGCGCCAAATTTTAGCAGAAGCGTTTTGATGTGAGCTTTCACAGTTTCGGGCGACAAATCTGCGGCCCTTGCGATTTCTTTGTTAGACATCCCTTCTTTGAGCAAATTGACAATATCATGTTCTCGCGGGCTTATTTTTCGATCCACCCAGTTGTATTTTTTCGAAAAATCCTCGAACCAATTCGGGTCCGCTTTGAAATTTACAACCGTGTCCATCAGCGCCCGGTAAAACTGCTCGCCGATATAGCTTTTCGGGATATAGGCGTTAAATCCGGCAAGCTTAGCATCTTGCAAGTCTACTAAGTTCGCGTGCCCGGAAATTAGAATGTTTGGACAGTGTCTTGTAAGGCGCATGAGCTTTGAGCGAGTTTCGTCGTCATTCATGCCTGGCATGCGCAGGTCCGCCACAAGCGCGTCAAATGGACCCTCGTCTTCCAAGACAATACAGGCTTGGCCGGCGGATGCGACACTGATCGGCTTGATTGCAGGGTTTGCGTGCGTCAACAGCAAGCATATCGCGTCGGCAACAAGAGAATGGTCATCAGCTATTAATAGTTTCATTCTTTTCCACCCGGTACCGTGTTAGGGCCCGCTCAACTTCCGCAACAAGGTTATCTAGATCTATAGGTTTGGGGACAAAAGCATCGAAAAGTCCGCCCTTTGCGACCTTTTTGACCCCGGAGTAAGCAATTACAGGCGCACTGGGACGAACACTCTTGAAACGAGCCGCAACCACGACGCCATTCATCTCGGGCATATGAAAATCTGTTATGAGCAGATCAAAACAATTGAGATCGGCGCTAAAAAAAGCTCTTCCGCTCGAAAATACTTCTGCTGATAGCCCCCGGCGTGATAACACCCCTTGGATAAGGGCGCCAGAGAGCGGATCATCGTCAATAATCGCGATATTCGCGGCAACGCTTGGCAGCAGCTCGCTATAATCAGCGTCATGCAACACCGAGGAGACATCCAGCCTCGAGCCTGCCTCTTTGGTGCTTTCTCTCAGCCATATTGTTAGCTGGGTGCCTTCCTCAGGAGCGGAGGCGACTTCGAGCGCGATCGCCCCTAGTTCCAAAAGCTGTGTGAGGCTGCTCAATCCCAAGCCGTGGCCTTCGGGATTTTCTTTGGTTGTGTAACCGTGGCGAAAAATATGCGCCAGCTCTTGTTGAGAAATGCCGTAGCCATTGTCGGTGACTTCCAAAACCCATGTACCATCGGTCTCTGCGCGCCCTATCATGTGTCGCGGCCAATCCGGCGCAACGCGCTTCGTCGCCAGTTTTAGCTCGACATCAATAAGACCGCCAAGCTCCATAGCAGCGTCGCTGTTTTGAAGCATATTGATGAGCGCGCGTGTTAAACTGAGCCCGGGCAGAGGCGTTAGAACCGGGTGTTCTGGTAAACTGACTCTTATATGAGTTTCCGGTTTCACAAGTCCTTTTGAAATCGTGATGCCAGACGTGATCGCCTGCACAGCGTCTTCCACAAATGATAGGTCTTCGTCATAGACATCGCTGCTCATCTCTTCGATGATTGAAAGCGCGCTTTTGTTGGATCTTACGATTGCGTCAATATACCCCTGATAGTCCCCATTGCTGTCATCCTTTTTAAGAAGCAACTGAGAATATCCAACCGATGCAGATAAAACGTTGGCTAAGTCATGCGCTAAAGTCGATATTGTACTGCGGTAAACACTGAGGGCTTCTGATTTACGAAGCTGCTCTTCATCGCGGCGGATACGCCTCTCTAATTCAACACGCTTGGTAATGTCGCGCGTCGAACACAGCAGTCCGCCAGTAGAAATGGCATCAAGAAAAACTTCCTGGAATACAAGCTCTCCGGACTTATTTCGGCCAGCCAGCTCCCCGCGCCATACCCCCTTCTCAGCGACAATCGGGAAAACTGTTTCTTTGATTTGTTTCACAGTCTCGTGATCGTAGAGTTTTTCCCAGCTTTCACCAATCAGCTCTTCGTCATCGTACCCGAACATTTCTTGGTGCGTTTGATTCATGAATATGAACATTCCATCGGCACACGTTACAGCAATGGCGCTAGAGGTCTGTTCCAAAATAGCCGGCAAATCGATCAAACTTGTTCGATTTTGATCTGTATCATTCATTAGGAACCCCTCGCGAACTGTTCATGTTGGATTTAAGCAAATTTTATGCCTTATCCGATAAGAGTTAGTATAAATGAACTACCCCATTTGGGAAGGGTAGGCTTTGGAGACAGTTTAATGCGGGGAATCGTGTTCACAGCATTTTTGACCTTCTTAGACGAACGCCGTGACTTTGGTGTGTCTAACCGCGTCTTAAACGAATCAGAAGCTGACCTCGAGACTTCAGCATTTACAAGCGTAAATCATTATCCGAGTAGGGATCTCAAAGCTCTACTTGCATCAGCGACGCGGATCCTCGATGAGCCTTTTTCCGAAATGGTAAAAGAGTTTGGAGAGTTTCTATTTGATCATCTTATGTATAGGCTGAGCATGCATGTGGAAAATTATGACACTTGGCAAAGTATGCTCATAAATGTCGAGGATACAATCCATGAAAGCATACATAAGCTTGAACCCAAAAGAAGGATCCCTGTCGCGCTTAAACAAGTAGAGGATGCCAACACGGCATTGACCTTGCACTACAAATCGCCGCGAGGAATGGCAGATCTAGCGGAAGGATTGATTATGGGTTGTTTGAAACATTACAGCGCGGAGCAGGCGGTGACGATCGTTCGGTTTGATCAATCTGCAGACGGCACCTCATCGATATTCAAAATGACTTACGAAGCCACATGAACGATCACAATGTATCAGAGTTGAAAGTCCTGCAGGAACAACTCAAACGTGAGCGCGCCGCCAGGCGATCTGCGGAGCAAACGCTCGAAAGCGTTAGCTTGGAACTTACGCGTTCGAACAAAAGTCTTATTGAGACAGCCCAAAAAAACATCGCACTGCTGAAAGCTATCGATGAGTTCGACGGTTCAGTATTGGTTTTGAATCAAGATGAAATTTGCACCTATGTCAGCGAGAAAACACTCTCCGTTTTGGGGATTGCACTTAGTCAGCTTCTTAACAAACCAATATATAGTGTTGGCGTGAGTCTTTTGATTGATCAGTACACGTTGGCTAAAAGGAATGAGTTGCGGTCCACAGGATATTGGGGGTCTGATACTGTCTCGCTTCCGGGAAAACAAAACCTGTTAGAATTCAGTTTCTTCCATAAAGAGGGCAGCGGGACAGTAATTGTCATCGCCGATGTAACAAAAAGTGTTTCACAACGCCTTGCCTTTAAAAAGCTACAGGAAGAGCTCGACACGCTGGATCATATGATTCAACAAAAACTCAAAGGCGAAGATTTTTCTCACAAAATCAACGCATCAATAGCCGCAATAACGGCCTTGGCCGAAACGGTTGATCGCAGCAACACAGAAAAAATGATCGCCGGTATCGAACAGATCAAACTGCTCGGCTATGATGCGGCGAGAGAAATGCAGCAGTACGAGTCAGAACTGACGCGTTCCGAGGCGCCAGAGATTGTGAACCTTGAAGCGTTTATTGAAGAACTTTCATCAGCCGCTGGCGTTCCAACAATGAAATCAATGGTCTTGAAGCGATCAGGCTTCGAACGCCCACTTCTCGCTCGCTTCGATCGGAAGACTGCCAAATTCGCAGTTTACTCTGCGTTTCGTCTCCTTCGCCGAGCGAACAAATCAAATCGCAAGTTGAGCCTGGACGTGCATGGCTCGGAAGAAGAGAACTTGGTACGTCTGACGTTTAATATTGACTTTTTGGCGCGCGATGGCGCGTGTGGTCTTCCCGCGTTCGAACCGGGTGACTTAGCAGATATTTCAAGGCTTCCGAGCTTGATCGGGTTTGACGTTGATGAGGCTGTGATGCTTGAGGACGGCATACGAATAGTCGTTTCTAAGCCAAGCCCCATAGAAAAATCGGCAGTCATGGCCCCTGATATTGTCACGGCAAATGAACACGTAGACATCACGCGAAGTCAAAAAAAGCCGGACGTGATCGTCGTCGAGGATGACAAGTTGATGAACGAACTTATTTGTGAATTCGTTCATATAGCTGACTTTAAGGCTGTCCCTTTTTTGAACCCAAAGGAAGCCCTGGCCTTTTTGAACAACCAGCTGGACCAGACATTCATTGTTATATCTGATTATCTCATGCCAGACATGAGAGGTGATGAACTTGCTTTGGCAATTAAGAAAGCCCGCCCAAGCACGCCAGTCATTCTCTACTCCGCGCAGGCGAGCTATAAAATTTCTGAAAAGGACCGCTATTTCGATGTCTTAAAAAAACCGGTTTCACCTGAACAATTAAGTGCGGCCTTAAATGCTGCGGCGCTGGCGTCGAAACAATCAATATGATGCATCACGGCAGTATGAGACACTTGCCCACCTCACCCACGTAAAAACTTTGACTCCTAAACGATTTGGTCAAAAGGCAGCCATGTTTTGGATATGTGTTTCGACGATTTTGGATCTGGATCACTGGATTTGGGCCAAGTATTGATTTTGTCTCGTGCGTGTTCGAGACCGATTGATCAGTTTGCGTTAATCTCTCCCCCCAAACGGGTAGTATATCGACTCCGTTCAGTTCGTTATCGTGGTCCCGGGTCGAGCTATTGCTCGCCCCATCCACCATACAACTCGGCTCGGTCTTTAAGACCGAGCTCCTTTTGTTTATTCTTGAGAACATATATGGTGTAGCTGGGTCGACCGTGCAGACACTACACTTTGTTTATCTTCTGCAAGTTTTACCGATAGTGATATGGGCCGGCGCTTTGAGTGTTATCATGAGCCTTGCTCTTATTAAAGAACTGAGCCTCGGTCTCACAATCTAAAACAGATAATTTTTGGCTTGCCTACGCCGTATCAGACAAATCAAACAGCTCCTACATTAAGCTCTGAAATCGCGGCTGAATATCTTAGAATGCGAGACTTCCAGCGCTAATTGATTGCAACTGACCCAGGTTGCGCGGATGCGTACTGACGGATCAGGGTTTCGAGCGGCTGGCGCACTGCCGTGTCGAGGCGGAAGAAAGAGTTCATTAAATCGCGATCGGCGCTTGATAGGGAAGCTTGTAGCGCTGAATATGTGTCGTCGGATTGATCGATGTATCCTTCATAAAAGTATGAAACGTGCACTTCCAGCGCGCGAGCAAGTTCATATAAGAATGCGGGCGTTGGCCGCGTTGCACCAATCTCATATTTGTGTAGCCGACGAAAATCAGCGCCGGTTCGAGCGCCCAGCTCTTTGAGCGTAAGGCACAAAATTTTACGGCGTCTTGCAAGGCGTCGAGCGATGTGATCGTCTAGGGATTGGCTCATTGCAACTCTCCATCGTCATGATTGGGCATTGTCTTTATCGACGAGCAAAATCTTGCAATTGAAGCGCCAAGTTCATTCAGATTGGGAGCAAAACGGAAGGCTGTTTATCCATAGGCAGCAATAGCTGATGCTCTAGGCTATCACCCTCCCCAATTGGGGGAGGTAAATCATTTGAAAATCCATGGATCAAATGCTTGTTTCCTCGAGGCGAAAACGACATACTCATTCAATTCTGGCATGGACGACGTTGCGTTTGTCTTATTTTCGAACACCTAGAGGAGGTTGATTGCGGCTGCGTGCCAATCATAAATCTTGCGCTTCCTGGCTCAACTGGTCTACTGCGCTGTCCCGCCGACCTACAAAAACTAGGGCAGGAAAATTGTCGCAGACAAGCCGGTGTACTGGCCCCTATTCGAACCGGATACCCTGGCCTGACCGGGGAGGGCTTTTGGAGCAGGTCAACCTATGCAGATCACGATCGCAACAACGACCCGGATCACGGGGCTGGGTCACGGACAATTCTGTTCTGAAGGAGCTTGCCTTAAAAAGACTTCTAAGGCCCGGCGCCAAGGTCGCATTTTAAAGTAAAATCAGCATCTATTGCGTGGGAAGTGCGATCCACTCGCTCGATGAGGCAATTTCGTTTGCGGATGGACCTAAGGCTATAACGAGTGAACCCGTGTTGCCCACGCGGCGATTTGGGCCAAAACTTAGAGGCGGGGTAACGCCGCCAATATATGAACTCACTTGTTCAAGTTGCGCAACAAATTCAGAGGTGCTCAGTTTTCTGCCGGAACGCATCAAAATATCGATAGAAAGCGTTGCAAGTGTGTAAGCATTTGCAAGATCGAAAACGTCCTCGTCCATAGGAATTTTGTGAACTGATGCAAATCTTGAAAAAGCTGCCTTACCTTGCATGGAAAGGCGACCTGCATCTGCGCCTAGCGCCAGATATGTTTTACTTTGTATCTCGTGTCTCAAACCTGGCTCTAGTGAGTCGAATGCTGTTTGGGTAAAAAAAAGTGTCGCTTCTGAGCTAAACGCATTCGCGCAAGGCGCCTCCATCACGAACAAAACAAAGCTTTCAGGCGTGTCTTCGCAGTTGTCCCCAAGGTGGAGCTCTGCCATGAATTCACGCGCCGCGAAAAGCCGAAGCGCCGCCGCCTGTTCTTGCGCCCCCGAGACGAGGCTAAACACATTGGCTGGACCGTTCAAATGGTTTGACTTTATCTGGATTACGGGCCTTTGCGATCTTTGCGCCTCGGACACAGGAACTAAACTGAGGATCAAAAAAGCATCTTGGGCGAGTTCATCATCTTCCAAACTTTGTGTGACGACAAAATCGAGCACGCGACCATGGATGCCACCACCCGAATTTATTTGCGAAACTCTCGCAGCAAGCAGACGCTCGATTTTCTCGGTACCAATCTTCTCTCCTGTTACGAACAAAATTTTCAAATCAGTCTCGGATATGCCCGGGTCTGCGCTCGTCCTTACAACACTGAGATAATCCCACAGTTCCGTAAGGACCTCATCACTGAGGTCGTAGCGCGGCATCGTCTCATCAAGTTTGTTTCCGCTTGAATCAATGCCAAGTCTTACCGCACGCTTAAAACTCGTCAGATCGTAGGGACCACGGATGCGCCCGCGCTCCGCCTCCATTTCATAGGGCTTCGTCAAGGCAGCGCGTGACAAGTCCGGAGGAACAGTGCCCCTTTCTGGACGGCCGCTGCCGAACTCTCCGTGGCAGCTAACACATGGAAAGGACCTGGCTGGTAGCGCATACCCGTTTTCCGCAAATGTAAGCTCAGCATCATCCAAGGCAGACGGCGCAACGCCGTGGTAGACGCGCCGTCCATCTTCGCTTTGCGCAAAGCTTGGTGCTCCGCAGAATGCGCCTAGGACCAAGCTCTGGATGACGATCCTAATCCAAAGTTTCATTTGCGATATCAAGCAATTGTGCACCGATGACATTACTCGGGAGGTGCGATGGTATTTTTCGCCACCTGGCTGTTTTCAAGTTGCCGACCAGCAGTGTTGTTGAATGTTGTTCTTTTTTTTCAAAGACATTTCCGAGCTTATGGGAAACCTTGGTAACGGCCTCGGGTGTTCCGGTGAAAAACCACCATCCATCTTTAGCACCAAACTTATCTCGGTATTCGGAGAGAACTTCGGCCGTATCCGTCAAAGGATCCACAGAAATCGAAACAAAGTGAATATCATCTCCAAGACGACCTTCGACTTCACTCTGAAGCTTCTGGATTTGCGCATTGATTAACGGGCAAGCATCGGGACAACTGGTAAATATGAAGCTTATAACAACCGTTTTGTCGGCCAATACATCAGAGTAAAATCGCTGCTGCGCTCCGTCGTGTCTGACCAGGACGGTGTCTGTGAAATAATCTCTGGCTGTGTCTTCTGTTGAAGCCTCCTCAACTGTCCGAGTTTCTACCTCAGCCGTTTGATGATTGGAATGAACACCATTGCCCTGATGTTGATGTTCACTCTCATTAGAGGTCGCAGCGGAGCACGCAGAAAGAAACAGTATTGTAAGTAGCAAATACCGCATAACCGACCTCCTAGTGATGACCGTGATGATTGTGATGCGTCGCACGCGCTTTCAGCAAATCACGAACGCGCTTTTCCACGGCATCTGGGTCAGGCAACCCAAAGTGACGTTCGAATTTGCCAGTTTTTGCATCACCAATGATTAGCATCGGTATATGATCTTCTGGGTTCGTTGTGTAAGCGTCCATGGCTACCAGAAGATCATCCATGACCTTCTTTTCACCTGTAACGAATGTCCAATTCGCTGAGCGGTCCTCGGCAAACGCTTTCAAGCGGGCTGGGGTATCCTGATTGGGATCGATACTTAGGGAGATAAAAGCTAAGTCGGTTTCTCCAATGTCTGAAAGATTATCGTGTGCTTTCGAAAGTAGCACAGTCGTGACCGGGCAAACGGTCGTGCAGCTGGTGAAAATAAAATCAAAAACCACGATTTTATCCGATACCAGATCATCGACGAATAGGTTCGATTGCCCGTTTTGATCAAGTACAGGGTGGTTCTTCAGCTCGACTGATGCTTTTTCGACCCCATCTCGTATTTGAGCATCATGCTCATGGTGGTGATGCTGCATTCCATGATCCATGGTTTGGGCCGTGGCCATACTTGCTGACGCTACACAAGCCCCAAGCGCCGCATTGGCGAGGATGTGACGTACATTCTCAAACAGTCTAGGCAGAAACATTGTCGTTCTTTCTTAAGTTGTTTACGCCCCATCGCCATTTCGAGCGATAATGGACAAATATGGTATTTGGGAAAACTCAAGCCCCTCTGATGGGAGCGCGAGATATAGATAATAGACGCCAGCTTCTTCCGGGGTCATTGTGAACGCATAAGTCCCGTCTGGAAGGAACTCGATTTCGTGCAACATTCGGTCTTTTCCAGGGGCGCGATAGGTCAGTGCCTCAACCTCAAAAGGGACCACTCTTGCGCTGCCATCGGATGGGTGGAGTCGGAAGCGGACCTCCAAAGGCTCACCCACCTCTGCCAGCATGCCGCTCTTCGACAAATATTCGACGTTTACAGGTAGCCCCTCGCTGTCCACAGCAGGATCAGGAATTGATTTAAAATCGAAGCAGTGAATGACTTGGGGGGAGTCTAAGGTCAAAATAAATTGGAAAGTGCCGTCTGCGGGTACTTTAAACCGTGAGCGATAGATGCCTGGTTCTTCTTCCTTGATCGTTCGATCGGTAATCAGCGCAGATATCGGACGATGACCATAATTGCGAAAGCTGCCCATAGGAGCGTTCATGCCTTCCATATAATAGTAAACCGTGGCGTCGCCTGGGCTCACGATCAAGTGTGCCGCTTCTGTAACAGCCGAGGCAATTAAGCCAGCGGGCGCAATGCGCGGCGAGTCGGCAGGCGCGCGTTCTCCGATACTGATTTGCTGGATAATTGGCTCTCCAGAATTCACGAGGGAGGCCATTTGAACCATGGTGACTTTGTTCGTATCGAGGCTTCGGATGAATGCATAGTTTCGAGAGAAGGCGACATGGAACGGTCTGCCCTCAACACTCAGCGTCTTGATGGTTCTAAAGCTCGCTGTGTCGACGACGTTCACTTCGTTCGACGCGGCATTCGTCACCATCAGATATCGGCCATCGACCGAAACACCCATTGGACCAATTCCAGGGGAGAGTTTGATCGAGCGCGCTTTGCCAGTTGCTGGGTTAATCGATCTCAGGGTCCCGGTGTCCCCGTCGGTTAAATACACCGACTGGGCAAAGTTTGAAAATGCGACAGAGATTGGGCGACCATCTGTCTCCAGAGTAGACTTTACGGTTAAATCAGAGACGCTGATCGTGGACATGGTACGGCTCTCACGATTTGTTATGAAAGCCAGCTCGGCGGTCTCATCAAATGTTATTTCGTGATGGCCTGCACCTGTTGCAATTATCTTGACTGCCTCGTGGGTAAAAGCGTCGATAACTGTTACCCCTGAGCCGTCTCCCGTGTGCCCCACCCAAACGTACCTACCGTCAGGTTGGATGGCAATTCTATTCGGCCGTGCCCCGGTTTTAATTGATCCCACATATTTAAATGATTTAAGATCAACGATAGCCAGGGCGTCCAATTCTGGCATAACGACAAATAATGTGGTTTCGTCTTTTGAGACCACCCAGTCTTCACCGCGGCTCGGTAAAACAATTTGGGTCAAAAGCTTGGTAATCCCACGCACCCCTACGATCGGATCGATCACCGCGAGCGTTGGGTCATTGTTCATGACGACCAGGTAATAACTGTTCAGGTCAATCATCGGCCGAATGCCAACATATCCGCTGAAAAACGTTGATGCTTTCTGCCGGCATTGTTTATCGGATCCAAGATCCTCTTCGAACGCAGGATCAATCCAAGCTGCAGGATACAGACCCGCAACAGGCGTACCTGTATCAGATTCGGTGATATTGAGTGTCACCTCAGCAATATCTCCGGCATAGAGCGCGCCGCGCTCATCAAGCACCGGCTTGATGCTGAAACTTACGTTGAGCCCCTCGCGTTCAAAGCTCTGCGGTTGGGTTTCGGCCCAGCCACACAACGCAAAACTGAAGCTAAAGAGAAAACAGATGAGCTGTTTAACCATGATGTAATCCTCGGATAAGAAAAGAACAGGGCAGCTTTCGCTGCCCTGTTTTAGTTCTGTTGTCTCATAGAGCAGGTTTGTCAGTTCCCACCGAACAGATTGAGCAATCCACGAAGTCGGTCCTCTGAAGGCTCCTGCGCCTCAACGGTCGGCTCTTGCGGCGCACGCTCTGGGTCATAATCGACCGCTTGCTGCCCAGCGATCTCTGCTGGACCTGCGGCTGTAACGGGGTCACCCTCTACTCGGAGCAAGCCCCACAAGCCGTTTTGATTTCCGAAAGACGCCAGATCCCGGTACAGGTAGTCACCCGGCACTCTCATCGGACCGCCTGCTTTGGTAATAATATTCCAAGCCGCTGGTGGCAGAATATTGTCTTGGGTTGACATCATACGCTGCCCCTCGGTTACACCCATCGTATCTGATGGGAAGTTCTTGGAGACAAATGGCATATTGTTCCAATTGTGCCCCAGAATACCGAGCGTGGTGCCGCGGGCGTAACCTGATGGACTTGTCACACGGAAACGTGTTTCCTCACCCGGGCGTGCTGTATAGATCGGCGTCTCCGGATCACCGCCATGCAGTACGTTCGAGTAGGCCTTATACATGTCAGGTATTGTCGCAAGGCCGGCATCACTTCCGTTAAAGCCTGCCTCTTCGCCGCCAAGCCCCCAATCGGCGCCGGCATCAAATCCGTATCTGAACCAAAGCGGTTCGACCGTCAAATTGATACCTGCAGCGCCACCATCGTGGGCGTCTTCAGGCACTCCGAAACCTTCACCCGCGATGTTCGGGACCGGTGAACCGTCGCCATACCGAAGGTTTACCGCTTTGTGGAACAGCATCGCAAAATCGCGGAAGGAGGAGGTCCCGTCGGCCGAAGTTACGGTACCTTGCACCCTTGTCCCCTCGTCGGCGACAAAAGATGACCCTTCCGGAAGGATGTGAACCTGCCCAAACAGACCCTTTTGTCCCTGTTTGATAACATCTGCCGGTTGGATTGGAGCCACGCCGTACTCAACTGGATTATAGACTAGATTGAACCGGTCTCCATCCAACGCGCCCGTTCCCACTGAACCGGCACGCGGTCCCAGCTCCAGATCACCGGCATAGTAGCGATACGTCCGTGAGCCACCAGGCGCGACCGTTTGCACAGGATTGATCCCAACATTCATACCGTCATCGCGAGAGATGTCATACTCCATGAGCTGAGTGTGAAACCCGACATGGCTCGAAGCTCTGATAAGGTTATTGTTGAATGTTGTAGGACCTTGAGGATCATTGCGATCGCGGATCACCACGTAGTGCTGGGTCACAAAAGAGGCCAAATCAGGCACTTTCTCCGGCAACCTGTTGCGCAGCGTAACCTCGAGACATTGACCCGCGTTTACCCGCAGAACCAGAGGCTCAAACTTGTAATTGTTTGGAACCTTGACCGGACAACGAGGATTGGTGACCCCGCCATCGCGGTCGCGGCACAGTTTACGATCCTCAGGGGTAGAGATATCCTTTCGGAGATCTTCTGTTGGGACGTAGACCAAAGCCGTTGGATCGTGCAGCGGCCCTTGCTCGCCGTTGCGCAGCCGCACACGCTTGGAGTTATAAACCAGAGTACCACCTTCAGGGTCCGGCAGCGCTCCGACGTGCATACGCGATGTATAATCAGACGGAACAATCGAAACGTTGCGCGGCGCCTTGGTGATATCGTTCACCGCGACCGCCGTAACGTCGTAAGATGCGACATCAGCATTGGCTGGACAAACCCCATTGAAGTCTCTGCGGTTGGCGATCGATATGGAGTTATCCCGGGCATTATTGGGCAACGCAGCCAAGTCTCTTTGCGCGGTATCATAGGACCGAAGAACGCCCCATGTTCCCGTCCAGAATCCTTCTTGCGAGGCATCCCAAGCGTACAGATAGTCAGATACGTTCTGGGCCTCATCCACATCACCAAAGATCGACGTTGCGAATGACGCTTTTTCAGAAAGCGCGACCTGCATGGAGGATTTCCAGCCAGAGTTTGGCGCAAATCCAAATGAGCCGCCACCTTCCAGCCACTTAACACCATTAATCGACGCGCCGTGCTCGTGCTCATGCGCCCCCGCCTGCAACCGTACCCGAACCAGATCGCCGGCATTGGCCCGCATAATTGGCGTGAATGGGTCACCGTCACGCACATCGGCGGTTAATTCCGTGTACGGCGTTGCACCGGTTTTTGTGTTAAACTCCTGCATCACACGGTCAGTTCGGGTTTGCAGAGCAAAAGACAGGTCTCCTGCGAGCCCATCGGCTTGCGCGCCTGGCTTATTGTCTGGCCCGGTCTTGTTGGGATCGTAAACCCGGTACCCCACAGGCTCGTTGCGATAGTTGATTACGAATGTACCAATATCAGCTGCGGACACCGCCTCCGGGCACGGCCGAGGGACACCGCCCGGGCACGTTGAATGGAAACGCGCAGCATCCGGAAACGAAGCGGACTGTCTATGGGACGGGTTTATCGCATACCGGAACGATTCAGACGTTGGTGGAACCGGCACGCCGTTCTCGTCAACCCCTGCATAGACGCCCTTATTGTAAGCGTGAGCGAAGTCTTGAGCCTCCAAGTAGAATTCGCGGTAGCTGTCATCGGAGCCATCGCCATCAATATCGCCGGCGAGGATGACAGCTTGCCAGGATGTCGGCCCGCCATCGTGGCGCGTGTACAACTCCTCCCCTGACTCGTTATGCAACCAGCGCGATCCTGCAGGATTGATCAACAAAGTCGCGTAAAGACCGATTTGCTGGTGCGTACTTGGACCAAAATGGTCGTGCGTAAATGTAATCCCCAAGCCGCGGTCGACACCATCAAGATCATGCAATGGATCGACAAACCAACGCTGTATATTGGTGCGCGCACCAAGGTACTCGCCACCTGATCCAGTGCCAAAATACGGGTGCGGCTGAGCGGCCAAAGGCGCGTCGTCGAGCTGATTTTCAGCGACGTAGCGATTGATCGCATCAATCCGATGACGAACAGCCTCAGCACCCAGGACACCGTCCTCATAATTCCAGCCATTGCCGGCACCGTCAGCGGATACAAGGTCCCATTTCGGCAGGTGGATATGTTGCCCGATCACGTCTGTTGGAGTCGTGACCTGATAATCGTCAACATAGTAATATTCAGGCACCAGGTTGGTGTGAATAAAGTTCGCGCATTCGTATGAGTTTAGGCGCATAACAAACGGCTCTGGTGGGCGCGTTTTATTCAGGGTTGGCTCGACATCATCCCAGAGGGCAAGAATGCGCTGCTGGGGATAGTGATCACCAGCCTTGTTGAAGACAACATCGAGTTGGATATTGGCCGCCTTATAAACGCGTGGGTTATCAGCGCCAAACTCGGCAACCGCGGTATTGTCGGTTGCCCCTTGGTCTGCTGACAAGAAGTGTCCCACCTGCCCGGTTAAAAAAGGGCTCCCGCGATCATCCATACATGGCTCGAAGAATGGCGCACCGGGGGTCGGCAAACCGCTATTGGTACGGAACATCGCTTCTTGAACAGTCCCATCTAGCAATAGCCGCGTGGACGGGTGCTCTCCGCGCGAGTGGAAAGACATTGCAGCCCGCTCCCACTCAGTTCCGAACTCGCTGAAGTATACCGGCTTTGCCGAGTCGATATGCTTGGCAAATGACAGGCGGGTTTCTTCCGAGTGGGTTTGCCCCCCAACAGCGTACCCATCCAGCGCGTGACGGGGCAAGCCGCCGTCCCAGCCGCCCTCTGTTGGGTTCTCGGCATTCATAGCCATGTCCAGCGGCGGCGTTGGCGCGCGTTGACCGACAATTGTATCAATGCCAGCGACCCAGAACGGGTAGCCGGGGTTCTTTAACCCTTTTGGATTGAGTTGATTTTCCCGCTTGTTCGGCAGAGAAGCAAGGACAGTTCTTTTGTCGCGCAATTGCGGATCACGATTGCTGACCCCTGCAGGAAGTTTTGCCTGGCTCGACTCCGCAACGCCGTCACCGTCCTTATCAACAGCCTCTACAAAAACGGTCGCAGGCATCGGCGCCATGGGCTTCCCAGGCAGCGGAATGAGCGCAGGGATAGGAACACCCGCAACAATCTCGCCGTCCGGCAAAGCTCGCGAGCGCTTCGCTGGACGCCCGCTGCCGAGAGCGTTTGGTGAGGTATGGAAGCCCTCCTCATCTGTACTCACGTCCAGACGCGTGCCCGCCTCGAACACATCATGGTTTCGCCATAGCGCCCACATGCCTTGCGCAAAGTGGGGATAGAAATGGCAATGATAGATCGCATCGCCGGCCGACTTGTTACGGTTGCCCGAGCCACCGAACGCGATCTCATATGTGTAGGCGCCGCCCGGACCAATCGATTGCGCATCGAGATAGTTCGAATCGTCATCGTCTGGATTGGAGAGCCACTGATGGTTGTGGAGGTGAAAAACGTGATGCTCTTTCGGGCCTGCGTGCAGGTTTCTGAACTTAACAAAATCACCAATGTAGGAATGTGAAACGTTTGATGGATCGGAAGGATATTTGGCATGATCAGCACGGATTGACTCATCTCGCTCGCAGTTTTTGTCTCCGGGCTGCGGGGTGCAGTATTCTAGGCCAGCGTTTGCCGGGACATCGACCAGCATTGCCGGATCGCCCACAGTGAATGATGACAGAAAGAACTCCTCATAAGCGCAGCTCAGGCAATCATGCATCGGACCAACCCCAAGGCGATTCGCAATTACCTCGGACCCGACGCCAGCAGCACCATAATTGATCATGAAATTATCGCCAACACCGTGCAGCGTGTGCTCAAAAACAGCGTCTTCATACCAGCCTGGAAAAGCTTGCTTGGAAACGGTTTCATCGTGAAAGATCACAACAAATTCGCGAAAGGCTTCCAACCGGTTTGGCAAGGCAGGATTGCGCTTGCCGGTTGCCTCAAGTGGGTAGGTTTCAGCCGGAAAGGACCCATCTGGGTTGGGCCCGACAATCATCCCATTGACTTCGTTGTGAACAATCTTGAGGCGGCCATCTTGTGATTGCAGCATATTTAGGACCGGCCGGCCTGCGAGCCCCTCCTCAATCCAGGGCGAACGATTGGGGAAGGTCGCTTCGTAGTCAATCATGGGGTGCCCGGTTGAAGTTGTCCCTTTCGTTGCGAGACGCATCTCCTCTTCAGTCACCTGGCTCCGGTAAAATTTGGCACCCTTTGGCTCTACGACCACTGCGCCAAAGAGGCCATTGCCGATGTTTCCGCCAGCGCCCTCACCGCCAAAAGTTGCGCCATGCGACACGACAATATACTGACCCTCTTTTTCAGCGTAAAATGTGTATGTCTCGCTTTGCCCAGGCTGGACCAAGCTGTTTTCGTTTCGGCCAACAAAAGACGCGGTGCTTTTGACACTATCGGCGACCGGAAGACCAAAAGGAGAGAACCCAGCCGTTCGGTCGCTGACTTGATCGTTAATCTTCAGGATTGAAGGCTCGGCATTGTTAGGGTTTGCAACTGAGCTCAGAAGGTTTTCGAAATTGACCTGCAGGCAGTCGCCTTCTCGAACTCTCAACACGATCGGACGGGGCCGCTTATCGGAGCGCAGGCGAACTTCCCCGTAACGCAATGGAGCCTCGCTGTCTGAGCTCGACGACACGACATCGTCTCTCAAAGCGTACATCATGCCATTAACGTTTTGCGCGCCCAGTCTATTAAACATGAGCGGCTGATCGATCGCAACAACATCTGCCTCAACTGTCCGCTCGCAGGACTGACCATGGGCAAGCTGTGACGACAAGCCTACGAGTGCCGCAAACCCAACAAACAAAGATGTAAAATTCTTTCGCACGAGATTTCTCCTAATGTAACCACCTACTATATCAGAGTGGCTATTCACAAGCAACCCCCCTTTTGGGTGGGCGCTTTAGTTAATCGTCTGTAGACTCAGGAAATTATCGGACGTTGGACTAGGGCGCAGCGTATTTCAAAGCGAACGAATAATTTGCTTCCAAGCCTGCCTCAGTTTCGATTTTGAACTGAACAAATCTTGGGGGGCGCTCCTGCGTATCCCATTGGCGATACCAATCGGGAAGGCGCTCTGCGGCTCGGCGGCCAAAATAGCTGAGTTCGACGCGCTTCGCGCAGCTGACAAGCCGTCTTCGGTCGAGCCGTTGCGCAACCTCCCTTGAGCGAAGGAGCCCTGGCGCCCAATCTAATACCAGATCGCTCCCACCTTCACACCTTGAGGACGGTTGAAGGTGAAGTCTGAATTGCGAGATGGCGCCTCTCAATGGGCCAATATCTGCTGTCGACAGGAATTTGATTTGTTTTTCGTCGCCTTGGAACGAGGTCACTGAGCGATCAAGATCGTCGGCTTCGATTTGCAGTGTAGATTCGATTGCACTGGCAAAGCTCAACATATCCTCTCGTTGCATAAGCTCGCCGCTATCCTCTCCAAGGCGAAGGGCATATTGAGAGGCGAGCCTCAGCGCAGACACCAAAGTGATGGTGATGAGCGACATGATCATCAGCGCCACCAAAGTTTCGACAAGGCTGAAGCCGCTTTGATTGCGCGGACGCGACCTATTTTGCATCATGAAAATCCAGTTCACCGGCAAATTTTATGAAACGAATTTCGTATTCGTTGGAGTCTGAAGTTTTGACGCTTACACGGATCTCATTGTGCCCATCCGAAATGCGTTCAACCTCGTAAGTCCAGGACCAACTCTCAGCGGTTTCGCCTTCGACCTGGGTGTCCAGACACCCGGATGTTTGTGATTGTGTAACGATTTCTCTTAGAACTTCTTGAACGCGCATTTTTTCCTGGCCTTCTCGCCAAGCTTCAGCGCTGTGCGCAAATGCCTGCATGATTGCTACCAAGCCTGCGGAAAGGAGTAGAAGCGCAATTAAGGTTTCTAGAAGGGAGAACCCTGCTTGCTTGTTAGGGACCCTTTTCACCGACCTCATCCTCTTTTTTAACCAAACCCAAAATCCAGTCCACATCGTAGCGATCTTGGCCATATTCGTGCTCAATTTGCACCTGTCCTCCGCTGCTGCCGCCGTCTGAATAAAACATAATTCCTGGCTGCGGTAGCGCGTCCGCATAGGTCAGCTCCAGCCTGACATTTACCGGTAGAGTGAACTGATACGCTGAGCCAAAAGAAATCGTGTGTGTGTCGACATCATAGATCCAAAACACGTTTTCATAGGATCGTCTGGCGAGCATCCTCGCGTTTATGAGCGAGTGCTCAATCTCGGCGCTCGCTGAATAGACTGATCTTTTTTTCAGATTACCAAGAAAGCTTGTCGTTAGCAAAACCGTAGCACCCGATATGATCAGCAAGACGATCATGACTTCGATAAGCGAAAACCCAGCATTTTTTTTGATGTTGCTCATTGAATTGCCAATTCATTAACGTTTAATACCGCACTTAAAATAATGATAGCGATTGCGCCTACAATCAGTCCTGT
>JAQWGO010000169.1 GCA_029238175.1 Henriciella sp.
GATAGCGGCATCAAAGTCGCGTGTTTCGTAAAGGCTGAGCAGCTCTTCCTCATTCGCGAATAAGATATCGACTTGCGTTTTGACCAAGTGACGGAAGCTATCGCGGTGGCGATCAACGCAGAATGCATCTGACAAAGTCAGCGCGACTTTGCGGCCAGCTTTGTGTGCTATTTCTGCCGCGTGAACGAAGGCTGTTTTCGCGATTGGCTTATCGAAGAGGTAGCCTTCGAGATACAGGATTGCGCCGCCTTGCACTGTGGCTTCATCTACGTCGGTCGGAGCGAACTCAACAGATGCGCCGAGGAACGTATTCATGCTGCGCTTACCGTCAGGGGTTACGAAGATGATTGAGCGTGCGGTGGCCGGGCCATCGACAAGCGGTGTCGTTTCAAACGGCACGCCAGCTTTGGCCATATCATCGTGGAAGACCTTACCAAGGCGATCGTCGGCCACTTTACCAATATACGCTGCTTTCCCACCAAAGCTGGCAATCCCGGCAATCGTGTTTGCGCCAGAGCCACCAGAGGTTTCAAGCGCGTTCACAGACGCTTTGGTCAGAAGGTCAGCGCGATCCTCTTCGATCATATTCATGGCGTCTTTGTTGATACCCCATTTTGAAAGAAATGCGTCGTCTTGCTGGGAGATGACATCAACAATCGCATTGCCGAGGCCGACAACATCAAAAAGGGCTGCGCTCATGGGGATATGTCCTAAAGAAACTTAACTGGCGCGAGATGCCAGACCGAAGCCGCGAGGGCAAGGGCAGGGGTCAGTTGCCTATCAGCCGTGATTGCTATCTGTTGGTGCTCTATAGAAGGACCGTGGTGATGATGAAGGCTGTTCTTTTCCTGGGGGCGGGCGCTTTGGCTTGTATTGGGGGCTGGTATGCTGGCGTTATTAACGCGAAAGCCGCTTTGGCCGACACGGGGTCTGTTTACGATACATTTGAGTTGACCGATTCAGGCTGGCTTTTTTCTGATAAGATTGGATCAGGCGGGGCATCACCGATTGAACGCGCGAGAATTGCGCTTGGTGGTCCGCTAGGGCTCTCGGCGAGCGAGGTGATCTATTTCATTGCCACGGTGGATAGCAAGGGCGAAAAACTATCCTCTAGCTGTCACTATAAGGTCTCTGGCGAGCCCATTGATACGCGGTGGTGGTCGCTGACGCTGTATGACTTTTATACGCAAAACTATGTGCCGAATGACCTAAAACGCTCCAGCTTTAATAATGAGAATGTCCCGCGCGCCGAAGATGGATCTTGGGTTATTGAGGTGGCGGGGGCGCCGAAGGATGGTGCGTGGCTGCCGTCCCAACCCGACGTTGCCATGCAGTTTGAGTTGAATTTGAGGATGTATAATCCAAGCGAGGCGACGCGGCGCTTAGCTCCAAACATTGAGTTACCAGTGGTGGAGGAAATCTCATGCTAGGTTGGAAAACACTTGCAGCTTTAGTCGCCATTCTAGCGATTGGGGCGGTTTCGTTCTGGGCCGCGCGCTCAGCTGCCATTGATAAAGCCCCTAAGGATGTGATCGCGGGAATTCAGGCGCGGGTCGCGGTGGGCGCGGGTGGCTGGAACGCTTGTCTGCACAATCGGCAATTCGGGCCCGTTTATGGCGGCGCGGCGCGGGCAAATCCAGATAGTGTTGTTTCTATTATGGCTTACGATCTAGCGGATGGCCCGGTACGCGTTGCCGGTGAAACTTGGCCAGATTATTGGTCTTTGTCGCTTTATGAGCAGAATTCTGATGCGTTTTACGTTCTGAATGATCGTGAGATTGAGGGTACAGAGTTTGAGCTCATTCTGAAAACGTCTGCGCAGCAGGTCGATATAGACGGCGCTAAAATTGTGACGTCACCGTCGCCGCGCGGCATCATGCTGATCCGGCGTTTCGTGAAAACAGAAGCACATATGCCAGGGATTTTGGAGAACCAAGACAGGTTGAGTTGCGCGCCGCTAAACTCTTAGGCCGTGTGATAGACACAGCCGTGCCTCAGGGCTAAAGCGCTGAGCATGAAAAAGATTGCCTACCTCTCTTCGAAAGTGACCCTGCCGGGATCACCCATTCGTCGCTCTGATGCGTTTGAGCATGACCGCATGATGGATGCGCTAAGGCCGGCGTTTAAGGCACAAGGTATGAGCGTGCACGATGTGGATTGGGCTGATGAGATGGTCAATTGGTCGGACTTCGATGCTGCGCTAATCGGAACGACTTGGGATTATTGGGATCATTGGGACACGTTTCTTGAAACGCTTTCTAATATTGAGGCCAAGATTCCTTTGTTCAACGGTGCCAAGCTCGTGCGCTGGAACTCTCATAAAGGGTATTTGCGGGATTTGGAGGCGAAGGGTGCGCGCCTGATCCCAACGCTATGGATTGATCAAGTAACACCGCAAAATGCCGCTGATGCGTTTGATACACTGAGCAGTGAGACGCTGGTGTTTAAGCGCCAAGTCGGCGCTGGGGCTGATGGGCAATATCGGCTGCGGTGCGGTGACGATCTGCCCGACATGCCAAACCCGATGATGGTGCAGCCATTCCTGCCCAAGATTGTTG
>JAQWGO010000177.1 GCA_029238175.1 Henriciella sp.
TTTCTGTCTCATCATCTTTCCCTTCCTAGGAAATGATGAGCGACAAACCCTCTCTTAGCAATTTAGCACGTCTGTCTCATAGTCGCTGACGGGGAACAACAAGTGATCAAACCGTCGCTATCATCAAGTATGATTGGAAAACCGATCTGCCACAACGCTCGCAATCGACCTGTTTCGTTTTGCATCGATAGCCTTGAGAAAGCAGAAAGTATGAGTTGGTTGAATTCAGACTGAGGCCGGTCCGGATGCCCAATCGCAGCAGCAATGTCACGCGCTGCAACAAGCTCTCTGACCGCGAAATCACCGCCCTCGTTCAGTTGTGACAGGGCCCACTTATAAGCATCGTGCAGCCCATCCATTTTCATATGGCGGCGCGCGAAAATGTAATGCTGCAAAAAGGCTTCCTGCATCGGCATTTGGGTGAGGTGCTTATACGCTTCGTCATATTCTTGGTTTTCATATGCCAAATGAAATGCGTAGTTGTTTGAGCTTAGACTTTGATCGTCGCAAAATTTTTCGAGTAGATCGTCGCCCTGATTGTTGAGCGCCCCCATTCGTTGTCTAAGGCGATTTACCGAATTTGGGTCTATAGTGCCGTCTAATAGATGCGGGACAAGCCACCGCCCCAGTGCGCGCTGGTTCCACTCCCGCTGTTCCTCAAATCCGTGTTTGCAAAAGTGTAAGAGGGCACGATATTTTCCAACCGGTACGTCAGGGTTTGCTTGTCGATAAAGGTCTGCACAGAAAACGCCGCTCCTGAGGACGCGTGTGAAACGAGCAAATGTGTGCCCAAGTTTAAAAAGATGTGCAGTACGCTTCACGAGGACCTGTCTTAGTTTGCTTACCAGCACTTTCTATACACACGAAAGACGAGCGCAATTCTAACCTCCACATCGTCAGAATAAAACATTGCTCGTCTTCAGCGGTTCCGGCAGGACGGTTCAATCGAAATCGTAGATCTAATTGACACCCTCTCGCACCTGCAGCATTAGAGCGCTTAGATGGTGCCGCCGTAATAGGTGGCTAAGAGGGAAGCTGGTGTGAACCCAGCGCTGTACCCGCAACTGTTAGCTCCAAGCTGACGACCACTAAGCCACTGGGAGAGTTCCTGGGAAGGCGGTCTGATGTGTTTGAGGGGCGAGTCAGGAAACCTGCCATCGCGTCGTTCGCCTGCCGGCCGGGAAAAGCCAATGGTATGCGAGGAGTTTCCTCTGAAACGACACTTAAGCGCACCTGCCCGGTATGCCGGCTGGTTTAGTGCATGTGTTGTTTATGCCCCGCCGGCGGGGTTGGAGAATGCGATGAGAAAATCGCTAATTTTGAGTTGTGCAACTCTGGCTATGGCTGGCGTTGCAATTGGCCAAGCCGAAGAAGATCAAAGCGTCATGGTCGGCAGCACGCGCCTTGATACAGTCGCAGTTATTGGCCTTCGCCCCGTGCAACGGCCTGATATTACCAGCAGCGTAACCACCATAGATGCATCAGCGCTGGCAGTGCGTGACACACCGTATATTGCCGATCAGCTACGCGCTGTTCCCGGCATTGGTATATCTCGTTCAGGTGCGCCAGGCGCGCTGACACAGGTTCGTATTCGCGGCGCAGAAGCAAACCATACGCTAGTCTTGATCGATGGGGTCGAAGTTTCAGACCCGGCCACGGGGGAAACCGATTTTGGCATATTCTCCGGCCTGTACCCATCACGGGTTGAAGTCGCGCGCGGTGAGCAGTCAGCCCTTTATGGATCTGATGCGATTGGCGGCGTTGTGAACATCGTCTCAGGTGAGCAAATAGGCGCACGCGGTCAGATCGAAGCGGGCACGCAAGGTACATTTAGACTGGACGGTGCTTATGGTTTTGATCTTGATACGGGCACCCTAAACCTCGCCTTTTCTGACTATATAACAGACGGTGTCGATACCGCTGGCCTAGACGGAGAAAAGGATGGTTCCCAGAATTATTCAGGTCTCGTCAACGGCACATATGAGTTTGGAAATGACTGGTCGGCAAGCGGCCTGTTGCGGTATGCTTATGGTGAAGTCGATACAGATCCAGATTTTGATTTCGATGGTCGGCTCGATGATGCAGACCGTGTCACCGAAAGTGAGCAGTGGACTTTAGGCGGCGCTCTGCAGGGCGCAGCGTTCGGTGTCGATCATCTTTTCCGCGCGAGTTATAACCAAGTTGAACGCGAGAACTTTGGCGACGGCGCGTCACTGAACACTGCAGATGCCAATCGCACGAAATTTTCCTATAGCCCTTCTTTAGGGTTCGAAGCTGGTTTGGCCGACATTACTCTGTCTGGTCTCGTCGATTGGGAGCAGGAAGACTACACGGCGCGCGACACTGAGTTTGGCGGGTTCACCAATCAAGATCAGACGTTCGAAACGCTCGGCCTGGCTGGCGAGGCAAGCGCAAACTTTGACAGCCTGACGCTAACAGCCTCAGCGCGTCATGATGACAATTATGGTCGGTTTGATGATGCGACGACATGGCGTGCTGGCGCGGCATGGAACGCAACGGATGACGCCAAAATCCGCGCGAGTATTGGGACAGGCGTTAAGAACCCGACATTCACAGAATTGTTTGGCTTCTTCCCGGGTAGCTTCATTGGCAACCCAAACCTGAAGCCAGAAAAATCACAGAGCTGGGAGCTAGGCTGGGATCAAGATTTTGGTTCAGTTCAAACGTCTTTGACTTACTTCTCTGCAGAACTGGAAGATGAGATCTTCACACAGTTTATCGGCTTTTCTGCTAGCCTAGCCAACCGTGCGGGTGAGAGTGAGCGTTCGGGTGTTGAAGCTGCGATTCAATGGCAAGCCACCGACACAATCAATCTTGCCGGGGCGCTGTCCAACATTTCATCTGAAAACGATTCGGGTGTTGACGAGATACGTGTTCCCGAGTGGACTGGAAGCATGTCAGTCAACTGGACATCACTTGATACAGACGGGCTTCGTGTAGGGTTGGCAGCGGATTATGTTGGGGAGCAATCCGATACAGATTTCGGGACGTTCTCTAATGTCGTTCTGGACCCTTACTGGCTTGTCTCTGCGACGGCAGAGATTCCGGTGACGGAGCGCCTCTCTGTCACTTTGCGCGGTCAAAACCTGTTTGATGAAACTGTGACAGATGTCTTCGGCTTTAACAGTGTGGGGATTGGCGGATTCATCGGGCTAAAACTCCGCACCCAATGATCCGACTGATCACTCTTTTGATCACAATCGTGACGGTTGCAGGCCTTACAGCCTGCAGCCGTTCTGTGCCGTCTATTGAAGGGCCTACTGCGCCACAGCGTATTGTTAGCTTGGACTATTGCGCGGATCAGTATGTCCTGAAATTTGTCGCTAGAGATCGAATTCTAGCGCTGTCGCCTGACGCTGAAAAAGACTTCTCCTATATGCGCAGCGCTGCTTCTGGGATCAGGCAAGTGCGATCCAGCGCGGAGGATGTTCTCGTCCTGAAACCTGACTTGGTCGTGCGATCCTATGGCGGCGGGCCACACGCGACCGCTTTCTTGGAGCGTGCGGGTATTCCAGTGCTTAATGTCGGGTGGGCTTCAAACCTTGATGGTGTGATGAGCAATGTTCAGACGATGGCCGATGGTTTGGGCGCAAGCGAACAGGGCAAGCAAGTTGTTGCGGACATGCAAGCCCGGCTAGACGCCGTCTCAAGCAAATCGAGAAATCAAAGTATGCTCTATTTAACGCCTGCTGGGGTTACGACAGGGCCGGGATCGATGATCCATGAATTAATCAGCGCGGCTGGCTTTGAGAACTACGAAACGGATGCAGGCTGGCGCTCAATTCCGCTGGAAGAGTTAGTGTACTCCAAGCCCGATACAATTGCTGCAGCTTACTTTCAGAACAGAGCCAGTCAGCCTGATGCGTGGAGCTCTATGCGGCACCCGATCGCTCAAAGACAGCTAGCCGCGCAAGATGTCGTTCAACTTGACGGTGCTTGGGTGTCATGCGGTGGTTGGTATTTAATGGATGCTGTTGAGGCTCTGGCCGCAGCGGGGGCAGACTAATGCGCGCTTTGTGGCTGAACCCGGTCCTTGTGGGGCTAAGTTTGACCGCGGTGTTTGCCGCTTGTCTGCTTGGCTCAACGCCGCTGCCAGTCGACCGGGTATTTGCGGCCTTGTTCGGAATGGGGAGTGAAGCGGATCAGCTTGTCGTTTGGGCCATTCGGTTGCCTAGGGCGTTAGCAGCTTTCCTCGTCGGCGCAGCTTTGGGTATTAGCGGTGCTGCATTGCAGGGCCTTCTGCGAAATCCTTTAGCGGAACCGGGTGTGTTAGGTGTGTCGGCGTCTGCTGCGCTTACAGCAACGTTTGCGCTTTATTTCGGGCTTGTCGCTTTAGGTGATTGGGTGCTGCCGCTTGCAGCGATCATCGGCGCTTTGGCAGCTACAGCGATCATCGCGTTCGCGGCGATCCGAACACAGTCAGTCGTTACACTGATTTTGATAGGTGTAGGTCTTTCCAGCTTTGCAGGGGCGATGATGAGCTTGCTGATGAATTTTGCCCCTAACCCATTCACGCTATCGGATATGGTCAATTGGATGTTGGGATCGGTTGCCAATCGTAGCTTCCAAGAAATCAAATACACCGCGCCAGTAATGCTAGGGGGCATGGCGATCTTGTTCTTTTCTCGGCGCGGCTTGTCTGCGCTCACCCTTGGCGAAGAAGCGGCGAGCGGGATTGGGCTTAACCTCCGGAACCAACGCATATTGACCGTTCTTGGCGCTGGTCTTGCAACCGGGGCGTCGGTTGCGCTTGCTGGGGCAATTGGCTTTGTTGGGATTGTGGCCCCGCATCTTATCCGCCCGCTTGTTGGGCATGATCCTGCACGATCCCTTATTCCATCAGCGCTTTTTTCCGGGTTGATCATTGTGTTGGCGGATATTTGCATTCGGATCATACCGACGACGAATGAGCTAAAGCTTGGCGTCGTTGCTGCGCTGATCGGCGCGCCAGCCTTCGTTTGGATCGCAATGCAAAGGCGAACAAGTGATGGTTGAACTTAGAGCCGATAATATCACGCTATCCGTCAATGGCGCGGAACTGGTCAAAGATGCGAGCTTTGCATTGAAGCCGGGCGAGCTGGTTGTGATCCTTGGTCCAAACGGCGCGGGTAAGACGAGCCTTCTGCGCGCGAGTCTTGGATTGGCGGCGCCAAGTTCGGGGCATGCTTCGATTGGGTCTGAGGCAGCAGATAGGATATCGCCTGCGCAGCGTGCGCGAATGATTTCATATCTGCCGCAAAGCCGTCCGCTGTCTTGGCCGAACGTGGTCAAAGACGTGGTGTCGCTTGGCCGATTTAGCCACGGCGCCACGCTGGGGCGTCTTAAGGGACCAGATGCAAAGGCAGTTGAAACGGCATTGGCGAAATGTGATCTGACCCATTTGGCAGAGCGGCGCGCGGACACGTTATCGGGCGGCGAGCTGTCACGCGTTCACTGCGCTAGAGCATTTGCCGCGGAAGCGCCGCTTCTTGTTGCCGACGAACCTGTTGCAGCGCTTGATCCCAAGCACCAGTTTCGGACGATGGACCTGATCAAAGCCTTTGTCAGTTCGGGCGGCGGCGCTTTGGTTGTTCTTCATGATATCGGCCTCGCGGCCCGATACGCCACACGCCTGATCTGGATGAAAGACGGGTGTATTGTGGCTGATGGATCAGTTTTGGAGACGCTCAACAGCGCGCGCCTTGAGACCATTTACGGTATCAAGGCGAAAGTTGATGGGTTTAATGTTCAGCTAGAGGGCGCGCTTTAAGCGTCTGTTGTTACTCTAAGGCCGTTAATGCGCATGATTGCGGCTTCCGCGTCGCGGATAATGCTATTGACGATATCCTTCACGGGCTGAACCGTTTTCACGCCGCCAGCAGACTGACCCATCGCAAAGCATGATTTTGTTGCATCGAGTCGCGCTTCATCGGTGACGCCAGCGATACCCGAAAGAACATCTTGTTGTGTTGAATAGATGGCTTGTTGTGGGAACGGTTGGATCTCTTCAGGGCGGCGTTCCCAGTCACCGATATATTCATTCGTGCGGCAGCGCATTGGCTTGCCAGAATAACAGCGCGTGCGGGTGGTATCTGTATCTGTCGCACCGATGATCGTGTCTTTGTAAGTCTGCGCAGCGTGCGCTTCTTCTGATGCGATAAAGCGTGTTCCCATCCAGACGCCAACGGCGCCCAGCGATAGGGCCGCGGCCAGTCCGCGCCCGTCATATATGCCGCCCGCCGCGATGACTGGAATTTTCACGGCCTCAACCGCTTGAGCGACCAGTGGAAGCGTGCCGACAAGGCCGGTATGGCCGCCGCCTTCGCCGCCCTGTAGGATAACTGCGTCGCACCCCGCTTGTTCAGCTTTAATCGCATGTTTCACCGCGCCGCCGACTACCATGACTTTAAGTCCAGCATCTTTGAGTTTTTTCATAATCGGCATCGGGACGCCAAGGCCGGCAACGAAGCTATCTGCGCCGCCCTCGATGATGACGTCCACGGCGGCCTCTAGACTGCCGGGGTCTGCGGCGAGTAGGTCAACGCCGAAGGGTTTGCCGGGAGCGAGTTCTTTAACCCGGGCCATTTGCTCTGCAATGAATGCAGGCCCTGTCCCTGCCATGCCGAGCACGCCATAGCCGCCAGCATTGCACATGGCCGCTGCTAGTTCTGCATATGACACGCCGCCCATGCCCGCGAGCATGATTGGGTGCTCAATATTGAGGAATTCACAAAGTTCCGTACGCAAGGCCATAGCTATTCTCCTGATTAGTGTTTGAGCAATAGGGGAGCGACCTTGCGGTAAGACAAGTCATTTCGTTGCGGAAAGGTCACGCTTTATAGGTTTCACGCAGTCAGGCCATATTCTGCAGGCGCAGTCTGTTGTATTTAGCGGCAGCCGAATTTGGCCAACCTTCTGAGGGGAAGAGACATGATGAATACGAAACTTTGGATTGCAGCGATTGCTGCTGCTGGTCTTACAGCTTGTGGCGCTGCCGACAAAGCTGCTGACGCAACAACTGACGCTGTTGAAGCAACTGTAGATGCCGCTGGTGATGCAGCAGAAGCAACTGCTGAAGCTGCTGGTGACGCTGTTGAAACTGCGGGCGATGCTGCTGCAGAAGCTGGCGAAACAGTTGCTGAAGCAACTGGCGATGCGGTTGAAGCTGCGGGTGACATGGCAACTGACGCTGGTGAAGCTGTAGCAGACGCTGCTGACGCAGTTGAAGGCGCTGTTGAAGAAGCTGCTACTGACGCAGAAGAAAAAGCAAAAGAGATGATGAAGCCTGAATAAGGTTCGTCTCACCTAATGCGAAAAGGCCCCGCCAGGAGTGACGGGGCCTTTTTTGTATCTTGAATTCTCGGGTGCCTAGAAGACTGAGTAGCCACCATCAATAATCAGCGTTGTGCCTGAATGGTACTTCGACGCATCACTCGCCAGATAGACGGCCATACCGCCAAAATCTTCGGGCTCGCCCCAACGACGGATCGGGACACGAGAAATGACCTTGCTCGCAAAGACGTCTGAGTTTTGTGCCGCGTCAGTCATATCGGTGGCGATCCATCCTGGCAGGATTGAATTGGCGCGAATGCCGTAACGGCCGTGCTCGACCGCAATCCCGCGCATCATGGCTGTTAGTCCGCCTTTGGTTGCTGAATAAGCTTGATTGCGCGCTGCGCCTTCAATGCCAGCAAGTGACGCAACACCCACAACTGAGCCGCCAATATCGCCGTTTTTAGCCCGTTCGACCATGTGTTTGACACTTTCACGAAGTGTCCAGAATGCGCCTTCCATGTTGACGGCCATGTTCTTGCGCCAAATTTCGGTTGTCATTTCAGAAAAGCTTGGCGCGCCGAGGCCAATGCCAGCGTTTGCAAAACAGCTATCAATCCGGCCCATGCTCGACACAGTGTCAGCGGTGGCCTCGATCACGGCTTGCTCATCAGCAACGTCAACCGACCAAGCTTTCACATTGCCCGTCCCAAGCTTGGATAGTTCTTCAACAGCTGCAGCATTGGCGGCGTCCTTGCGTCCCCAGATAGCGATATCAGCGTTTGAGGCTGCCATCGCACTGGCCATTCCAAGGCCGATGCCGCGGTTGCCGCCGGTTACAAGTGCTACTTTACCCGTCAGGTCAAAAGGGGCGTATGTCATTATTGGAGTCTCCCAAAATTATTGTTCCCAGCATGACTCGTGGCTGTGACCATGCGGAAAGCAACACTATAATCGACGAAGCGAATCTACCCGGTCACAGCCTTGCGGACACGGCCCGAAAACGGCGAAATACGATAGCGTCGCCCTTCATGTTCACTTTCAGGGCGGCCGAGGTAGACACGCCCGGCTTCGCGGTCAATTTGCATTCTGAAATGGCGTAATGTGTCCAAGCCCATAACCATCACGGCTTCATTCTGCAGGCCAAGATGGGCGAAGATTGGGGTGTCTGCGCTGAGCATTTCAAACTTACGTTTAGAGTGACGTCCAAAATTGAGTTTCTTCACCTGCATGATCTTAACCGTCGACGAGTCTTCGCCCGCCGCGCCGAACAATTCGGTCGTTCGGTCAAGTTTCAATACTGCGCCAGCTTGTTCTGCGAAAACGGAATTGAGGTAGCTTACATCTGACCCTGTATCGATCAATGCGAGGCCTTTGACGCCGTTCACCTTGACCTGAATAAACGGCAGTCCACCAATGGTCGTATAGGGCAGCCGGGACAGAACATGGTCCCCCATGCGATCAGGCCGCGAATTGTAAATATCCAACCGCCCAAGCCGAAAATTAAAATCGAGAATTCGCGCGTCGAATGTTATTGTTGGCAGGACGGTTCTGTGGCCGGGAAAATTGGCTCGCCCGTTAATCGCTGCGGACACTTTTGTAAATTCAGTATCCCCGACCTTCACCGGTCCAACTTCTGTCTCATTAAATAGGCGTTTTCCGCCGACGCCAATAACTCTGACTTCAGCGCCCGTAGGTTCAGAATTTTCGGTATTAAGTAGATGACTATCAACCATGGGATACGTGGCAGCTGTATCAATCACCGCGAGGCTTTGTTCGCCGCCAACCTCAACCCAGACTGACATTCGGTCGGAATCATCAATAGATAGTGGAATGGTGACACGGCCTGTGCCTTGAGCAGCAAATGCAGAAAACGAGAGGGTGAGCGCAAGCGCCAGTCCAGCGATATACCTAAGCGGTTGCATGCTGTTCTCCCTATTCTTCGTCCTCTGATCTTGTCGTGCGAAACGGAGCTTCGCATGAGATCAGATGTTACGCAAATTCTGATTTGGGAACACCGTTCTTAAGGGGCGCTGAATTTAAGAACCGTTTTAGGTTTTCAATAAATACGGCGTCTGTTCTTATCTTTGATTGCTCTGTCAGCGCCGCGATGTGCGCGGTCATTGTGATTTGAGGGTGTGTCCAAAACGGCCCGTTTTCAGGTTGTGGCTCTTCTCTTACCACATCTAGCGCGGCATGTGCAGGTTGGCGTCGTTCCAAAGCCGCAAATAGCGCATCTTCATCAACCAAAGACCCACGGCCCACATTCACAAATAGGCTTTCTGGTTTCATTGATTCAAAGAAAGTGGCATCAGCAATACTCTCTGTTTCCGGCGTGTGCGGTAGACAAAGCAAGACTGCGTCAGCCTGTGGCAAAGCGGTCTGCATTTGGTCTGGCGTAATGATCAGATCAGCAGCGTCGGATTCTCCGCCGCTTCGGCGAACACCGGTGACGGTTGCTCCCAAGGCCCGCAAGCGTTTGCCTGTGGCCTGTCCGATCCCGCCAAAGCCAAGAATTAGCCAATGGGTGCTGCTTATTTCTTTGAATGGCAACCGGGCCCAGTCTTTGCGCGACTGGGCGGCTCTGCGCTCAGGTCCGCGTTGAAAGAACTCAAATCCAGCCCATAAGACCCATTCAGCAATGGCTTCGGATTGTTCATGGCTGCCACTATAAAGTTCCGCCTTCTTCCCAACCATTTGCAGCATTGGGTGTTCGGTTCCCGCAGCCGAAGATTGGAACCAGTCAAGGTGCGGCAATGTCATCATCGTTTGAAAGAAAGTTTGCACAGCGGGGCTGAAATAGGCATCGGTTGTTCCATAGGCGATTGCGCCTTCTGCCTCACTCTCGCCCCAAGGGTGCTTCAGGTGTCCTTCATCATCAAGGACTAGAGGTGAAATCTGGTCTCGATAAGGTTCAAGCGCGGAGCTGATCCGTGAAAATGTGGTCGCATGCATAAGCAACTGTCTCATAAAATCGCCTCTGTAGCTGTCATGGCTCTGCTAGCAGTGTTGCCAGCGCTTCCCGCCAATGGCCAGAGTGTCGTCAGGTCACAGGACTATTATCGGGATGTGATCACGCTGTCTGAAACATTGGGGAAAGCCCACGCCGTTCGTGTGGTTTGCAATGGTCGTAATGATCAATATTGGCGGAGCTATATGCAACGCTTGCTGGAACTGGAAGCCCCATATCAAGGCGGGCTTCGCCGCAGCATGGTCAACGGTTTTAATGCAGGCTTCTCGACAGGAAAATCTCTGCATCAGGTTTGTGATAGCAACACCGTGGCCGCTGAAAAAACTTATGCAACGACGGGACGCGACCTTGCCGTGTCTATGGTCAGAGCGAATATTCCGGGCAGTACGCCCTAGTCGTCTCTTAGCGTTCTTGCTTTGCCGCGTCCCAGCGCGAGCGCTTTGATCGCACCTCTGAACGTGCGTACTTCCTGCGCCGTCCAATTGCCGCGAATGAAGCCGTTGCGAATGTTCGTTTTCATGAGCGGGGTTTTATCTGGCGGGAAGAAATATCCTGCGCGGTCTAACTCGCCCTCTAGATGTTCGAACATGCGAATCAGGTCGGCCTTGTCGGCTGGCGGTTCCACGCCGGATTTCTCGCCATCCCATCGGCCCTTCGCGCCTTGTCCCGCGCCCCAGCTCGCGCAAAATACGCCGACGGCTTGGGCAAGATTGAGGGAGGCGAAAGCTGGGTTAACCGGATAGGTCATGATTGCATCGGCCAAACCAACCACATCACTCGGCAATCCGTTGTTTTCCGCGCCAAACAGGATGCCCGTTTTTAAACCGCGTTCGTTTATCAGGTCGACTGCGCCAGAGGCGTCCGTCACGGGCTTTTCCATTCCGCGTGGGCGCGCCGTTGCCGCCAAAACGGTGCCAAGGTCACCAATTGCGTCTTCTGCGGTTTCGAAAACCGAGACGCTGACGCCTGCATCAAACGCGCCAGCTGAGAGTGGGGCGGATGCCGGGTTCGGCCAGCCATCGCGCGGGGCAACAAGGCGCAAATCAGTGAGGTCAAAGTTCAACATAACCCGCGCGGCAGAGCCGATATTCTCGCCGAGCTGAGGCGTGTGGAGGATGATTGAGACCATTTCGCGACTTTTAAGTTACAGTCCCAAATGGTCAACATATCAAGAGGCAGTCCTACGGAGAAACCCCGGATCCGTGTGGATTGTCTTGGCACTGATTATTGCAATTATTCAAAACATTCCAGTAGACGTCCGGACAGACTGTCGATGCTCCTTCACCTACGCTCGCTTCGCACGCATCTTTTGCAGCTTTTGCATGCTGGAAGCAGTGCGAGAAACACTGCTGAATTGGTATATCATCTGGAATGTGTAAACCAGCAGTAAGGCCACTCCAGGTGGCATATGCATCCCAAGTTGAAAACCCGTTTGGGTTCCCAGGCATTGGGCCATTATAATCAGGCTGTCCGTCACAGTTGATTCCAAAGCATACGCTGTCTTGGGCGGTTGAATTCATTGGAATCATTATCGCAATAGTTAAATAAATAAGTGCTTTCATTTCAAAAATATTCCCTTCCACAAACAAAAATACAAAACTTGAAGAATTATGTAAATAAAGAAAAATTATAGAGTATTTAAGTTTGTGTTTCTCACTCCCCCTTTTGACGCCGTCGCCAGACCTGATATAGGCAGCGCAAACTGATATAGGCAAAGGAATACCTCCCATGGCAAAGATCAAGGTCGAAAACCCAATCGTCGAAATGGATGGCGATGAAATGACCCGCATCATCTGGCAGATGATCAAGGACAAACTTATCCACCCATACTTGGACGTGGATCTGAAATATTACGACCTCGG
>JAQWGO010000011.1 GCA_029238175.1 Henriciella sp.
TGCTACGACCTGCCAATGCAGCGGCAAAATCGCGTCTGCAAGCACAGGAGTAGGGCATGTTTGGACTTTGGGATCGCTACGTTGTTCCGCCGTTAATCGCGTGTGCTTGTTCGAGCAAACCGATAATGAAGCAGCGCGCAAAAATTGTTCCTGAAGCTGAAGGTGTCGTGCTGGAAGTTGGCTGTGGATCAGGCACGAATTTCGGCCTGTATGATCCAAGCAAAGTGAAACACTTGCACGCGATTGAGCCATCCACCGGCATGGTCAAACGCGCAGAGACAGCTTGGTATGAAGGTGGGTATGAGACGCCATGCGATATCCATACGTGCGGGGCGGAGGACATGCCGCTGGCGGATGCAAGCGTTGATACTGCGGTCGTGACGTTCGTTCTGTGCACAATCCCGGATTGGGAAGCCTCGCTGGCCGAAATTCGCCGTGTGCTGAAGCCGGGCGGTCGGGTGCTGTTTTCTGAACATGGCCGCGCGCCGGATGAAGGCGTCGCAAAGTGGCAACGCCGGGTTGAGCCTGTCTGGAAAGCTATGGCTGGTGGTTGTCACCTGACACGCGATACAAAAGAGATGTTAGAGGCAGGCGGTTTCTCAGTTGAAAAACACGAGACCATGTACCTGCCGAATACACCAAAGATTGCAGGCTTTGCCGCATGGGGCAGCGCGCGTGTCGCTTAAGCGGCGCAAACCGCCTCATTTACCGTTTTTGGACGGCCCGGCGAGTTTTGTGCCGGGGCTGAAGCCGATCACGCCTGCAGACTGGTTATCACCAGATACTGAGGTACGGGAGTGGCTGAATGATAAGCGCCTCTTGATCAAGATGATGCGGGACAAAGTCTCTGCAGGCGACATTAATGGCGCGGCAGCTGAAGAACTTTTGCCTTTAGTCATGAAAGCGACAGGCGAGACGCCGAACCAGAAAATGCCAACGGCGCTTGAAGAAGCAGCCTCTATGGTGACCGATGATTTTTGTATTCTGGAAGAAGAAGGTCGCGGCGACTGGCGTTTGACCGCGGGGGTGCTGTGTGCGCCAACATTTTGGACGCTGCCAGAGCGGATTGGGCTGGACCTTGGTGGTTTACACGGCCCGGTGCCTGGCGGTGACCCCGAACTAGCAAGCCGGATTGGCCGGATATTCACGGGGCTTAGGCCCGGCGCAATTCTGGAGCGATTTAACTGGACCGTGCAAGCCAGCGACAAGCGCTATACGCCCGAACGCCCCAGCGCGGACGGTAAAAGCGTAAGTGATCTTTATCTAAGGGTCGAGCGGCAAACCATACGCAAGCTGGAACGGACAGGAGCTGTGGTCTTTACGATTCGGATTTGTGTTGACCCGCTTGTACCGATCTTACGCGAGCCGCACGTGCGGGAGGCGTTTGAGGACGCGTGGCTTGGCGCATCGGCGGCGGTGCGGCGCTATAAGGCTTGGGACGAACTAGAGGGGCTTGTGGCGATTGCTTGCCGCGAGGCAGATCAGGCAGCTTACTAAGAGGGAAGTATATTATGCCGAAACCGATACCCGGACGAATGACGGCGGCGATTGAGGGGGATTTTGTGATCTTTCTGATTGGCATGCGTATCCACAAATTGTGGAAAGTTTGGAAGTGGTTCCCGGTGTTTGCCGCCATGCCTAAGATGCTGATTGAATTGGGTAAGAACCCTGATCTTGGTTTGCTGCATGCGAAGACATTCTTCAGCTTGCGCAGCCCATATCTGGTTCAGTACTGGCGCAGCTTTGAAGACCTGCACGCCTACTCGGTTAACCGTGATAGCGAACACCTACCGGCATGGGCGGCCTTTAACCGTGCCATGGGCACGAATGGCGAGGTTGGCATCTGGCATGAGACTTATCTGATCCGCGCAGGCGATCATGAGTCCGTTTATGGCAATATGCCACCAATTGGATTGGGCATTGCTGGCGGCTTGAAACCGGTTGAGGGGCGCAACCGCTCCGCAAAAGGGCGACTGCGCCAGAGCGATGGAAACGACCAACCTGACATGGACGATAGCAACGAAACGACCTAGATGGGCCTCAACGAATAGGAGCGCACATGAAGTATTGGTTGTTCAAATCTGAACCCTTCAAATGGAGCTGGGACCAGCAAAAAGCCAAGGGCGATGTTGGCGAAGAGTGGGACGGCATCCGCAACTATCAGGCGCGTAACTTTATGCGCGATATGAAGGTTGGTGATCGCGGCTTTTTCTATCACTCGAACGAAGGTTTGGAAGTGGTTGGAATTATTGAGGTTTCAGCTGAATCTGCGCCAGATACAACGACGGATGATGAGCGCTGGGATTGCGTGCACATTCGCGCGCTGACGGACATGCCTCGCCATGTCACGCTAAAAGAAGTGAAAGCCACCGAAGCGCTGGCCGACATGTCGCTTGTCACCAGTATGCGTCTCTCTGTGCAGCCGGTGAAAGAAGATGAGTGGATGCTGGTCTGTAAAATGGGCGGTCTGGACGGAAAGACGCTTAAACCGCTTTAGAACCCTTTGCTGAGCCTGAACCGCAACTGGCTGTCCGCGCTGGCGTCAGTTAGGCCGAAGAGGGCGCCGGAATAGAGGTTCCAATCCTCGTTGAGTTTCCAAACGGCGACGGGGCCAAACTCATGCTCTTGTTCGTTCGCGTCTAGCCAATCGGACGTCGAGCCATACTCACTGAAGAGTTCCAAACCGATTTTGGGCCCATAGGAAAGTGATGTCATCGCTGATGCGCGGGTTTGAATTTGCAGACCGTCGGCAGGATCGTTTCCGATCTGCTGGGTTGCGCCCACGATGAAGCGCATTGTCCAGTAATCGATATGCTTCCACTGATTGGCCCAATGAACCGTTATATCGCCCGGGCGGTCATTGAAGCGGTAGCGACCTTCAAAACGAAAACCTGATTGGTATTTCTGGTCATCTGGTGTGACCTGCCAAACAATTTCGCCGCGCAAATAGTCTAGATCAACATCGGAATCATCAGTCTTGCGAACTTGGGCAACCGCGCGCCACCTCAGCTCACCATTGAGGGCTTGCTGATAGTGAAAGCGTTGAGCAAGGCCTTCGCTGTCAGGATCATACGTGGCGCGATATTCCCAGCCACGTTCACCCTCATCAATCACTGGCCCAAAAACGCCGCTTGTATTTTGCGCATAGGCGATAGGGGAAACCACCAGGGCTAGGGCGCACAATGTCAGCTTCATTACATCCTCCAGAACCAATACCCCTATGTGGATCGGTCTGTATGATTGTCTAGTAAAGGATTTGTGATCCTATTGATAGGATTTAGCTATAGTTTACAACCATTTTAGACGTCGGAAAATGACCAGAAGTCCAACTGCGACCAGCGCCATTATTACGCAAAGAAGTGCGAAGGCAATATTGGAGTCTGCGCCCGGAATACCGCCGACATTAACGCCTAGTAAGCCGGTAAAGAATGAGAGCGGCAGGAACACGGCTGACACAATGGCCAGCACGAATAGACGGTCATTCATCGCAGTAGAGCGTCGTTCCGCCAATTGTTCATAGATGACGTTCAGACGCTCACGAATTGTATCAAGGCTTTCATTGATGCGAAGCAAATCATCCATCGTTTCACGTAGCAAGAATATGTCTTTGTCAGACAAAAGTCCCGCGGAATCACGCAGCAGCGCGGCGACAGCTTCGCGTTGTGGGAGTAAGTACCGGCGCAAACTCAAAATTGCATGACGCAGTTTTGACGCTTCTTTGGCAAGTGAGCTAGAATCGTCGCTCTCCATTCGCTCCTCTAGCGAGTCGGCATCATCATCGAGTTGGATGACGACAGGTGTGATGCGCTCAACTAATCGGCTGGCCAAGAAGGCGATAAAAGCGCCCGGTGTGTTGGGGCCTTTGCCTTCTTGATAAAGTTCATCAAGGTCATTTATGGCGCGAATATTCCATGCGGCCAAAGTGGTGACGGAGGTTTGCGTGGCCCAGACACGCACGGCAACCATGTCTTCTGGTTCTGCGCCTTCATTATAGTTCACACCGCGCAGGATTATCAGCAGACCGTCTTCGAATTGCGTGGTGCGCGGGCGCGTATCTTCCTGAAGCAGCGCGTCCCGGACGAGAGGGTCGACGCCTTTAAGGTGATCCACTGTCTTCGGATTGTGGCGATTGAGGTGCACCCAGCTCATAGGCTCTGTCAGGCGAGCATGTTCGTAAATAACCGGGCCTTCAGGCAGGTTCGTACTGAGCGTCATAAGATGGAAATCCTTTTCAAGCACCACAACGATAGCTGGCTTCGCTATTAGTCACATCTTATCGTAGGCTGAAATGGGCCCTTTGTCAGCTTGGCGTAAGCGCCGCGTTTTCGTTGAGCCATTGTCTCAGCGTTTCGACGTCGTCAGGTTTTGTGTCCCGCGCGATCTGCATGAGGAGGTCTGAAAGTAGAACTTTCTTTAATTCGCTGCGGAAGGCTTGCTCTGCAGCATAGAAGCTTGCCGCAATTCCACATGGTTTTTTGCAATTTTCCTTGGTCGCGCCGCATGGGCCGTTCTGGCGTATTTCGGTGCACTTGAAGCTTGGCGCGCTGCCTTCGATGGCTTCGGTGATATCCCATAGATTTATGTCGTTTGGCGTTGTGGCGAGGCGGTATCCGCCCACAGCACCGCGCTGCGACACGATAAGGCCCGCCCGCCTTAGAGCTTGCATTTGTTTGGCCATGTAAGCGGGTGGGACGTCGTGATAATTCGCCAAAGCTTCAGCTGAAAGCGATGCCCCTTTTGGAAGCATGGCCAAAAGCGCGCAAGCGTGAGCCGCCCATTCAACGCCAGATGCAATCTTCATAATTGACTCCAAACTTAATTCGGATATTTATTGTCCGAATTATAAAAAAGGGCAACCTCATGCGCGCTAAAGCGATTCACAGAGCATCCGCGATCCTCCTAGGCACATTTATTCTTACGCACCTTCTTGTGCATTTAACAGCGCTGGCTGGGCCGGAGGCACATCTTGCGACATTGGACTTTGTGCAGGTCATCTACCGCAATCCGGTTGGCGAGGCGATTTTGGTTCTATCCATCATAACGCAGGTCATAACCGGCGCATCCAGGTTGCGCTTTCGCGGTATCGGCGGCTGGGCCTTGCTGCAGGTTATCAGCGGAATGTATCTTATCTTTTTCTTGATCATGCACACTGGCGCGGCATTGATGACGCACAATGTGTTTGGGATTGAGACTGATTTCTATTGGGCTGCTGGCTCGTTATACTATCCGGGAATCCGCATCGGTTTTGCGATCTACTATTTGGCTGCCGTGGCGGCGATCTTTACCCATCTTGCCGCTGCGCTCCACTTTGGATGGCCCAATGCATCAAAAGCCCTTGTGCGCGGCTTACCTTGGTTCGGCATTGGTTTAGGCGCACTTATCGTCGCGACTTTTGCGGGCGCGTTTTATACGATTGAATTAAGCGACGAAGCAGCTGGTTATTATATCCAAAACTTTGGCGAACTGGCTAAACGCTAAGCCGCGTTGGCCATATCGGCGGCGGCCTCGCAATGGATCAGGGCTGTGTCGTATGGCGGAAGAGGGCTGTTGGCTTTGTTGAGCAGCATACCAATTTCGGTACAGCCAAGGATGACGCTATCGGCGCCTTGCGCTGCAAGATTGGCGGTGATGTCGATATAGCGTTGGCGGCTAGCGTCAGTTGTCTTGCCATGGACCAGTTCATCAAAAATGATGCTGTGAATGTCGGCGCGCTCACTTTTACTTGGGATAATCGGCGACAGGTCATGCGCCTCCAGCCGTGAGGTGTAGAAGCTCTGTTCCATCGTAAATGCCGTGCCGAGAAGGGCGGGGCGCTTGCGTTGATCAGCGACTAGGCGCGCGGCGCAGGCATCACCAATATGGATGAACGGCTTGGTGATAACCGCTTCAATCGCCGCGGCGCATTTGTGCATGGTGTTCGTGGCCAGCAGGATCATGTCTGCGCCAGCGGCTTCTAGCCCAGTCGTTGCTTTGGCAAGTTCCTGCCCAATACGGTCCCAATCGCCGACCATTTGTGCGGCATGGGTTTCTTCGAAATTGACGGAGTGAAGAATGATCTTGGCGCTAGAATACCCACCAAAGCGTTTCTTCGCGAGGGCGTTTAGGGTCTTGTAGTAAGAGATCGTACTTTCAGGGCTCATACCACCAAGAATGCCAATTGTTTTCATCGTAATCCGTCTTCAAAGCTTGATAAGGTCCATTCGGCAAAATGCGCGAGATTTCCACCTTTAAACAAAAATCCACCGATTCCCGCCGCGTGAGCTGCCTGAATATCGGTTTTTTTATCGCCAATTAGGAAACTGCCCTCACGTTTGACAGGAAAATCAGTCATTGCCTGCAGAATCATTCCAGGCTTTGGTTTGCGGTCAAAACTGTCCTTGCGATAGCGCGGATTTGTGCCCTCTGCATGGTAGGGGCAGGCATAGACGGCATCGACGGCCGTGCCACATTCACGTAAACCGGCATGCATATGGTCATGAACTGCCTGCATGTCCGCCTCACTGTAATGATCAAAGGCGATTCCGGATTGGTTTGTCACAATAAAAACGAACCAATTCCGGGTCTTAAACGCTTTGATACAGTCGATTGCCCCATCAATCCATTGCCAGTCTTCGACCCTAGAAATTGAGGTGTCATCAACGTTCACAACACCGTCACGATCAAGGAAAAGAGCGGGTCGTAAAATAGCCATTTCTTAGTCTAGCGCAGAGCGCTCCATAGCGCGAGGGGCTTGGCAATGCGGCTGAATTCTGTTCACCATACGCGTGAGGGTCACAAATAAGGGGGATCCTCACTGCCTTGGGAGGGCAAATATTATGGAACAACTATTACCACTACTACTCAATGGTGCAGGCGGCGCGGTGATCGGTCCGATCATCTCTAAACTGCTCGGCGGTAAAGGCTCAACTGGTGCTTTAGCGGGTATCGTTGGCGGACTTGCCGGTGGTTACGGCATGGGCGCTGCGGGCGTTGGCTTCCAGTCACTACTCGGTAGCGGCGACATCATGGGCCACCTTAGCAGCTTCCTTAATGGCGGCGCTGGCGGCGGTATCATCGGTGGTATTCTTGGATTGATCACGAAAGCAAAATAAGCTGAGGATCAGTCTGAACGATTGCAAAGGGCGGCCCGGTTGGGTCGCCCTTTTTTATTCGGCTGCTGGCGGCTTGATCGCGGCTGCTGCCAGTGCGCGGCGATTGACACCAGCGCCGATGAGAAATGGCACGATGGCGCAAGCGGTCATAATCGAGGCGAGCAGGAAGGCGGCACCGGGGAAGTAAATGGGTGCGCTATCAACGGAGAAAGCCTTCAGGGTTTGCGACATCATCACGGGGCTGAAGATCAAGGTCATGGCCATTATGCTAGCCTGCGCCCCTTGAAGCTCGCCTTGCGCATTTCGAGGCGTCAAATTGGATGTCAGCGTATTCACTGCGGGCATGGTTACACCGCCAAGGGCAGATACGGCGATCACAGCATAGGCCATCCACGGGAGGTTCGCGAAAGCCATTAGTGCGAAAGCCGTCGCGTTAATAACAAGTCCCAGTATCGCAGCATTCAGCGCGCCGAATTTTTTGATAAGCGGGCCCGTTAGCAGCGCCTGCGAAACGGCAAAGCCTATACCAACTGCGCCAAGCGATAAGCCAATTTCAAACTCAGACCAGTTATAACGGATCTCGCCATGGAAGTTCCATGTGCTTGGATAAACGGCGTGACCGATCTGATAGAAAAAGATGGCGACGATGAACCAAACCACTTTGGGTAGTTTGGCAAAGTGCAGCATTGCGCCAAACGGGTTGGCGCGGGCAAGGCTGAATGCCCGGCGATCTTCTTTTGGCAGGCTTTCTGGTAAGACAAACAGGCCGTACAAAAAGTTCAAACCAGCAATTCCGGCCGCCACATAGAAGGGAAGTCGAACATGTACTTCGCCCAGCAGGCCGCCGAACACGGGGCCCAGAATAAAGCCGATCCCAAACGCTGCGCCCATCATGCCAAAGGCGCGGCCGCGGTCTTCAGGCTCGGTAACGTCGGCGATATATGCATTGGCGACGGAATATGTGGCAGAGAACATGCCGCCGAGAAAGCGGCCTACAAACAGAATGGCGAGCGTTGGCGCGAGCGCCATAATCAACAAGTCCAAGGCAAGCATGCCAATCGAAGCCAGCAAGACAGGGCGTCGGCCATAGCGGTCTGAAAGCCCGCCAATGATCGGCATTGCAAAGAAGTTCGCGATGGCAAATGTCATGCTGAGCCAGCCGCCATAGGCCACTGATTCCTCGGCTGCTAAGCCCGTGACATCTTTCAAAAGGGCGGGCATCACAGGCATGATAATGCCGAATGAGATCATGTTCAGGATCACCGCAACAACAACGAATAGGAATGCATTTTTATTCGTTGCTACGGGTTCGGATTTGATCTCTGTCATGGGTTGGCTTTGCGGGATGCGGGAGCGGGGGTCAAGACAGCAAGCGCCACCCCGCCCAGGATTGCAGTGCTAGCTAAAGCAAAGCGAAGCGTGATCGGTTCATGCAGAAACAACACGCCCCCTGTCGCCGCGATTGCAGGGACGGTAAGTTGCGCGACACCTGCGCGCGTTGCGGTTAGATCTTTCAGCGTGGTGTACCAAATCGCGTAACCAAGCCCCGATGTTATGGCGCCAGAGATAATGGCGAGAATGGCGCCATTTGCGCTAGGTGAAGGTTCTGGATGAAGCATCAGGACGGGAATCGCCAGAATAACGGCCATCATGCTCGCGCGAATGAAGTTGCCTGCTGTCGCTGTTGCCGGATCGCCAGCCGCCTTACCTAGCAGGGAGTATGCGCCCCAGCCTATGCCTGCGATAGCCATTGCCGCTGCGCCTAGGATAGAAGGGGCTGCGATCCCGGGTGAGACGAGCCATACTAGAGCAGACAGCGACAGGATGAGGCCGATCCATTGCAGCGCCCAAGGGCGCTCACCCTTCGCAATTCCCCAGCCTAGCATCGTCATTTGAACCACTGCGAAGAGGATAACAGCGCCCGTTCCGGCAGGGAGTGCAAGATAGGCGTAAGAGAAGAATGCCGCATAAATCAGCAAGGCCAAGCCCCCAAGCCATGACCCTGTTGGTCTTGAGGATTGAGCAAATACGAGTAGCCCCAAAACGACTGCACCGCTGATCAGGCGTATGAGTGCGAAGCTGCCTGCGCCAATTTCACCTTCAATCAAAGCCAAGCGCCCAAGCACAGAGTTTGCGGCAAACGCGATCATTGCGAGGCTGGTGATCAGGAAGACGCGGAACGTTTTGGGCATGGGGCGTGTTAGGTTAGGCGGGGCTTTCTGGCCAGTCACTTTGAGGTGAGAGTGAATTGCGTGCGCCGCTATACAGCTTGCGTGGCATCTTTTCATCAATAAGTTGGGGAAAAGTCAGGAGATATCAAATGAAACCCGTTTGTCTTGTTATTGGAGCTGGCGCCGGAATTGGCGGAACTGTTGGCAAGAAGTTTGCGCGCGAAGGTTATCATTCCGTCCTGTGTCGCCGCAGCGATGATGAAGGGCTGCAAAAGCTGGTCGATGATATTGAGGCCGAAGGCGGCAGTGCAACCGGTTTTCTGATGAATGCGATTGATGAGAATGTCATTGAGGACCGGATTACGCATATTGAGAAAGAGATCGGGCCGATTGAGGTCGTGATTTACAATTTGGGTGCGCAGATTGGAGATCGACCTTTAGCCGATACAAGCTATCGCGCCTTTGAAATGGGCTGGAAACTAGCGACGCAGGGGCTGTTCCGAACGGCGAAAGCGGTTTGTCCGCTAATGGTGGGGCGCGGCGGCGGAAAAATTCTAGTCACTTCCGCGACGGCGGCGATGCGCGGTAATCGCGGGCAGCATTCGCATGCCGCCGCCATGGGTGGGCGTCGGATGCTCTGTCAGACGCTGAACGCAGAGTTTGCACCTAAAGGTATTCATGTGGCGCACATTCTGGTCGATGGCGCCGTTGATGCACCGGATACGCTAGGTAAAATGTTGGGCGAGGAATTGTTTACAAAACTGCGCGAAACGCGCGGCGCAGCAGATGGATTGCTTCAACCAGAGCATATGGCGGAAACTTACTATCATATCGCGAGCCAGCACCGCTCTGTTTGGACGCATGAGTTGGACTTGCGGTCATTCTCAGACTTGGCTTGGTGGAACCACGTTTAGTTACCGGCAATTCCAGCAAAGGCCATTCCCAGATCGCGATAATAACCGACGCGTGCCTGTTGATCTGGCGTCAGCTCTGTCAGCTTATCCGCGCCGCGTAGAATGGCCGGGGAGCGGCCTTCATGTGCGGCGGTCATCAGATCAGCCCACACGCGCGCCGGAAGGCCGCCGCCAGTCACACCCTTCATGGCCGTATCGTCATCATTGCCAGTCCAGACGCCAGCAACCAGTTCAGCGCTATAGCCAACGAACCATGCATCGCGGAAGGATTGGCTTGTCCCGGTTTTACCTGCAACAGGCCAACCTTTGATAGCGGCAGCGCGTCCTGTTCCAGAGCGCACCACGTCAGCCATCATGGCGGTCATTGTTTCTGCATTCTCGCGGCTGTAAACGCGCGGGCGATCATATTCAGGGCGCTCATAAAGCACTTCACCGCGCGAAGTTTCGATTTTTTGGATCAGGTAGGGGTCTACGCGTGTGCCGCCTGTCATGAACGATCCATAGGCACGGGTGATATCCCACAGGGAGACTTCCTGACTGCCGAGTGTAATCGATGGGAAGGGTTGGAAATCTTCGTCAATGCCCATCTTTTTGGTGAGGCTGATGACATTGTCCAGCCCCGCCTCTTGCCCGAGGAGCGCCGCGATCGTGTTGAGACTGTCGCGCAAGGATTCGGCGACCGTAACCGGCCCCATATGGGCGCGAGAGAAGTTCTTCGGCGTCCACTCTTCGATGGTTACGGGTTGGTCAACGCGGACGTCATAGGGGCTGATGTCTTGTTCCAGCGCAGAGGCAAAGACGAAGGCCTTAAAGGCTGATCCGGGTTGTCGCTTAGCTTGGATCGCGCGGTTGAATTGGTTTTCAGTGTAATCGCGGCCACCATAAAGCGCGAGGACGTGGCCGTCTTTGTTCATTACAATTGCGGCGGCCTGTCCGGCATTCACCGCTTCTGCTTCGCTTTCCATCCGTGCGTCGATTGCTGCGCTAATTGCGGTTTGCATTTTTGTGTCTACCGTAAGCGTGACGACAAGATCGTCTGGCAGCTCGGGCAAGAGGTCATTTGCGCGTTCTGTCGCGGCGTCGAGGATGAAGCCAAACTGTGGATCGCGAATAGGCTCTGGCGCGAGAGTTACGTCAGCCGCCAGGGCGATCCGAACGCTTTCCGGCGTGACGAACCCCGCATCTAACATTTGGTTCAGCACATAGGTCTGGCGATCCTTCGCACCAGCCATATTATCATCGAGGGCAAGCCGGGATGGCGCTTTGGGAAGGGTCGCAAGAAGGCTAGCTTCCGCGAGTGTTAGGTCTTTCGGTTCTTTGCCAAAATAGAAACGTGATGCCGCCCCAAGACCGTAAAACCCCGAGCCGAAATAGACGCGGTTGAGATATAATTCGAGGATTTCGTTTTTTGATAGGCGTTCCTCTAAGCGGCGGGCGAGCCTGATTTCTTGTACTTTCCGCTTGAGCGTTTGCTCCGGTGATAGAACAAGGTTCTTCACCAATTGTTGGGTCAACGTCGACGCGCCCGAAACTGTTCGTCCCGATGTGAAATTAGACCATGCGGCGCGGGCCATCGCCTGAGTGTCTGCGCCGTCATGCAAGTAAAAGCGTTTATCTTCGGCGGCGATAAACGCGCGGGGGACGTGTGGTGGAAGTTCGTCAATATTGATGGCGCGGCCATAACGCGGCCCGCGGATCGCGATTGTGTCGCCATTAACGTCTAGAAATTCAATCGCCGCTTCGCGATTAGCTTCCCAAAGCTCAGCGGTAGCGGGTAGGTTTGGCATGCCGCGATACAGGCTTTGCCAGTAGAGATATGCACTAACCGATCCCAGTATTGTGAGTGCGGCGACTGAAATGAGGCTCCACTTTAGAATAGGACGCTTTTTGCGGGGCGGTGCTTTCACGGGCGCATCGCTGCGCCTTTTAGGCGGCGCTTTTTTAAGGCCGGATTTTCCATTGCTGGCTGTCACACCTTGCTCCGCGCTAAGTCTTTCAAGCGGGCTTAGTGCAAAGAGATTGCGGCAGGGTGAAGGCGTAAGAGCTTATCGAGATAAATTATCAGCGCATTGGGGCGGGGCAATCTGGGCCTTGTGGCTTGCGTTGTCCTGGAGTTCCGCGTTCGGCCAGAATCTTTGCGAGGTTCAGGCGTTCTTCTATCTGGTCTGTGCTGAGCGTCCGCATGAAGCAGGTCAAAGGCTCGCCATTATCAGCAGAGATGACGGCGGCAATGCCTGTCACGCCGCCATACCAGTTCCAAAGGTATGCCGCGTTGTGATTGCCGGCGAGACGCATGGCGTCGGTATGAACCTGTACGACCTCGAGCTGCGGCGTGCCCCGGCGCGCTTTGGTCATATCAAGATTGACGATCTCAATCGATCCTTCAGGGAACGCCTTGATCGCTTCGTCCAAACGAGGGTTCAGTATCTGGCAATTCGGGCACCAATCTGCAGTGAAGTTGATGATCTTCAGCACAGGCTCAGCGCCAGCGGGCAGCGCCGCGGCGAACGATATGGCTAGGCTAGCAATGATGGCGCGCATGGAATGCTCCTCAGATTGCAGCCTGTATAGGGCAAGCAATCTGAATATGCAGCATCACAAACACGTAAGTGATGCGTTATGAGCTGCGCCCGAACACACGGCCAAAGATATAATCGACGCGGCTGAAGTGATAAGCATCGTCAAATAGGCTTTCGAGCTTCTCATTAGATAGTTTGGCGGTCACTTCAGGATCAGCTTTCAAGTGATCAAGGAATGCGCCTTCGCCAGCCCATGTCTTCATCGCGTTGCGTTGAACCAAGCGGTAGCCATCTTCGCGGCTTGTTCCGCCTGCTTCAACCAGTGCCAGAAGGACGCGCTGTGAATTGTGGAGCCCGCCCATCTTATCCATCACGGCTTGCATGTTTTCTGGATAGACAAGCAGGTTCTCGATCACGCCGGCAAGGCGGTGCAGGGCAAAATCCAGATGTATCGTGCTATCTGGGCCGATACCGCGTTCCACTGAAGAGTGTGAGATATCACGCTCATGCCATAGGGCGACGTTTTCCATGGCCGGAACGACCGCCATACGAACAAGCCGTGCAAGGCCCGTCAGGTTTTCTGTCAGGACGGGGTTGCGCTTATGCGGCATCGCGCTTGAGCCTTTTTGGCCCTTCGAGAAGAACTCTTCAGCTTCATATAGCTCTGTGCGCTGTAGGTGACGGATCTCTGTCGCGAGGCGTTCGATGCTTGAGGCGATCACGCCAAGTGTGGCGAAATACATGGCGTGGCGATCACGCGGTATGACTTGGGTTGAAACAGGCTCCGGAGATAGGCCCAGCTTCTCAGCGACATATTCTTCGATGCGCGGATCGATATTTGCAAATGTGCCGACAGCGCCAGAAATGGCGCAAGTTGCGATTTCTTCACGGGCAAGCTCTAGGCGTTTCTTGGCGCGCTGGAACTCTGCATGGAATGTCGCGAGCTTCAGGCCAAACGTTGTGGGTTCAGCATGAATGCCGTGGCTGCGTCCGATCGTCGGTGTCAGCTTATGCTCAAAGGCGCGTTTTTCGAGTGCGGCAAGAACCCGGTCCAGACCTTCCATCATAAGGTCGGTCGCGCGTACCAATTGGACGCTCAAACAGGTGTCCAACACGTCAGATGACGTCATACCCTTGTGCAGGAACCGGGCAGGCTCGCCCACATGTTCAGCGACATTTGTTAGGAAGGCGATGACGTCATGTTTTACTTCCGCTTCGATGGCGTCAATTCGGGAGACTTCAAAAGCGCCTTTTTCTCTGACGACAGCGGAGGTGCCGGCAGGGATCTGGCCAAGGCTCTCCATGGCTTCGGCGGCAAGCGTTTCAATCTCTAACCAGATGCCATATTTGCTTTCCGGTTCCCAGATTGCTGTCATTGCGGGGCGGGCGTAACGTGGGATCATAATAAGTCTTCCTGAAGCCTTTTGCGGGCTATAGCCGCAAGGGGCATGAGTCGCAATTGCGAGTCTGTGCAATCGGTCGAAAAGCCCGCCATCATTACGTAGCAGCAGAAAGAGCAGGGAAACTCTAGCCCAGTCCACGCGTCTCGTTTATGGTTAACGCGTTGGGACTCTAGCTTTAGGCCCAATAGTTTCGGCTGTACTGCTCTCTTGAGGGTTGAGGTCCAGTCGTTTAACTCGTGCCTGACGCGAATTGATTCGTATTAGTCCAAAGGGGAGAATGAAATGAAGAAATTCCTATTAGCCAGTGCAACTGCTGCTGCTTTCGCAGGCGTTGCCTTTGGCCAAGCTGCTGATCTGCCACCATCGGCGACAGCAGGTGAGTGTTTTGCTCGCGTCCTGATTCCAGAAACAACAGAAGTGTTGACGGAGCAGGTTGTCGATCGTGAAGCCTCTTTCGAGATCAATGTTATTCCTGCGCAGTACGAACTGTATCTGAGCAGCGTCTTCTGAAAGAAGGCACAACTGTCTACAAGACCGTTCCGGCTGTTTACGAGACTGTAACTGAGACAATCGAAGTCGAACCTGCTCGTGAGCAGAAAGTCGTTATTCCTGCGAAGTACGAAACATACACAGAGCAAGTTCTTGTTCGTGATGCGTACACAACCTGGAAACCAGGTGCTGGCCTTTATGGTCGCGGCGCTGCTGGTACGGGCACTGCGCCAGTCGGTTCCGACGCTGTCGCAACGGGCGAGCTACTTTGTATGGTTGAAGTGCCAGCTCAGTACGACACTGTAACACGTACGCGTTTGGTTTCTGCGGAAACAACAGATGTCACAGTTATTCCAGCCGTAATGAAAACTGTTACGAAGCAGGTTGTCGTTGAGCCACCACGTGTTGTTGAGGAAATTATTCCGGCACAGTACGAAACAGTTTCTGTCCAGAAGCTTGTAACGGCTGCTTACGAAGATCGTATCGAAATTCCAGCAACTTACAAAACGGTTGAAAAGCGCGTTGTAACTGGTGGCGGCGGTCTTGAGTGGCGTGAAGTCCTTTGTGACACGAACACCACATCGTCTAAGATCACTGAAGTTCAGGCTGCTCTAACGGCAGCAGGCTACACAGCTCCAGCTGACGGTGCCTTTGGACCAGCGACACTTCGTGCAATGGAAAGCTTCCAGCGCGCAAACGGTCTGCCAGTTGGTTACCTGACTGTTTCTACAGTGGAAGCGCTCGGTGTTTCACCGTTCTAAGCTTTAGCTAGTTGAACAAATTAGAAGCCCCTGCATTTTATTATGCGGGGGCTTTTTCTATGTACGCTCTAAGACGCGAGGCAACCTGAAGACGACGCTTTCTTCAGCGGTGGTGATCTCTTCAACGGTGATATCAAATCGTGCGCGGCATGCGGCGATGAGGCCCTGAACTAAGTCTTCGGGCGCGCTAGCCCCGGCGGTTAGGCCAAGTGTCTCAACGCCTTCAAACCAATCCCAGTCGACATTCTCGGCACTCGCCACGAGCTCTGACTTTGGTGAACCTGCTCGCAGAGCGACTTCAACAAGGCGTTTTGAGTTCGATGATGTTTCAGCGCCTATGACGAGGAATAAGTCGGCGCGTTCAGCCATGACTTTTACTGCTTCCTGGCGATTTGTGGTGGCGTAGCAAATATCTTCTTTGTGTGGTGCACTTATTTCTGGGAACCGGACTTGCAGCGCCGCGACGATCTCTGCGGTGTCATCAACGCTGAGTGTGGTTTGAGTCACGAATGCGAGGTTTGTGGGATCCTTAGGCTCGAACTTGGCGACATCTTCGACTGTTTCAATCAGTGTCATGACGTCGTCGGGCAGCTGCCCCATCGTACCAATGACTTCAGGGTGACCGGCGTGGCCAATCAAGATAATCTCGCGGCCCGACTTATGATGACGTTCAGCCTCAACATGCACTTTAGATACAAGCGGGCAGGTGGCGTCGACGAAAACCATATCGCGCGCTTGCGCTGCTGCGGGGACTGCTTTGGGAACACCATGCGCAGAAAAAACCACGGGGCGATCGGTTGGGCACTCATCTAATTCTTCGACGAAAATCGCGCCAAGGTCTTCTAAGCGAGAGACGACATGCTGATTGTGAACGATTTCGTGGCGGACATAGACGGGCGCGGCCCACTTGCTGAGGGCCTCCTCGACGATCTGAATTGCCCGGTCTACGCCAGCGCAAAACCCGCGCGGAGCTGCCAATAGAATGGTCAATGGCTTCGTCATCTTAACTCGTCCTCATGTTTGGCGCGCATATAGGGCGTTGCGCGCCTTGCGATGGCCCGGTAACACTCTTTTCCAATACATGGACAGCCTCGAGCATGAGGCCAAGAGTGACAAGGCATCGCAATGCGTATTTCCGCCCTTCTAGCAGTTACGGCAATGCTTGCCGCGTGTAATTCAGGCTCAGGCCTGCGTGATGCCTTTGATTCAAGGCAAAATGCAGGCGCATGTCCGCCAGCTGGCTCTGTTTATACAGCTTCACGTGTTGTGGAGTTGAGCAATCCGGAAAGCCCGACCTTTAGCAATATTTCTTACACGGGCGAGATTGTGGATGTGCGTCTGTTCTGTCGCTATGCATCGGACGAGCCGGTGCGCGCCGAGATTGAGGTTGATTTTGCGTTTGGAAAAGGTCCGCAAGCCACTTCAAATACGCATGATTACACCTATTGGGTGGCCGTCACACGGCGCAGCGGTAAAGTTTTGAACAAAGAACGGTTCACTGTTCGTGCAGATTTTGGCAACGGCGATGTCACCGGAGCATCTGAACTGGTTCAGCGGATTGTCATTCCACGTGCGGATACGACGATTTCAGCTGCCAACTTTGAAGTTTTGGTTGGGTTTGAGCTGACTGAAGACCAAGTTGAGTTCAACAAGAATGGCCAGCGCTTCCGCCTTGGCGCGGGTCAGTAACCCCTAGACTTTCTGGAGACAGGATATGACAGATCTCGCGACGCAATTGGCGGGCGCGTGCATTGCGGCATTTGAGGCTGAAGGCCTGGATGCGCGCTGGGGCGCGGTAAAACAGTCTGACCGACCTGAACTGGCAGACTTTCAGTGTAATGGCTGCATGGGCGCGGCGAAACAGGCTAAAATGAACCCGCGCGAACTCGCCGCCAAGATTGCGCCGCGAATCGCTGAGCACGAGGCGGTGTCGCGCGTCGATATCGCCGGGCCGGGCTTTCTGAACATCGTTGTGACGGATGCGGCGCTTTCTGGCGCGGCCGAGTTTGTGCGTTCGGATACCAAGGCTGGCGGCGGCGCAGCGCCGAACCCGGAAAAAATCGTCGTTGATTTTGGCGGGCCGAATGTCGCAAAGCCGATGCATGTCGGGCACCTGCGCTCTGCGGTCATTGGCGATACGCTTGTGCGTTTGCTGCGCTTCCTTGGCGATGATGTGACGGGAGATGTGCATCTTGGCGACTGGGGGCTTCAGATGGGGCTGTTGCTGGTCGCCGTTGAAGAAGAACAACCTGATTTGCTGTATTTCGATCAGAGCTATCAGGGGCCATTTCCTGCAGAGTCTCCTGTGAATATGGAAGACCTGTCGCGTATTTATCCAATGGCATCAGGGCGTTCAAAAACTGACGAAGCCTATGCGAAGCGCGCTCAAGAGGCGGTTGCGGAGATGCAGGCTGGCCGTGCGGGATACCGCGCTTTGCTGCAGCATTTTATCGATGTGTCGGTTGCGGCGCTAAAGACAGATTATGCGTTTTTGGATGTTAGTTTTGATCTTTGGAAGGGTGAGAGCGATGTCGATCACCTGATCCCGGACGTCGTTCAATTGTTCAAAGATAAAGGCCTCGCAGTTGAAAGCGACGGCGCGGTGATTGTTGATATTGCCCGCCAAGGCGAGAACGTGGCCGTTGAGGGCAAAGATCAGTTAAAGAATCCCATGCCGCCGATTATGCTTCTCAACTCGCGTGGTGGGACAGGGTATCACACGACCGATCTGGCAACAATCAAGGATCGCGTAGATACAATCAATCCAGACCGTATTCTTTATGTTGTCGATGCGCGCCAAGCGATGCACTTTGAGCAGGTTTTCCGCGCCGCCGATAAAGCGGGCCTGTTTGCGTATGACCATCTTGAGCATCCTGGTTTCGGGACAGTGAATGGTCAGGATGGAAAGCCGTTTAAGACCCGTGAAGGCGGAACGCTTCGACTCGCTGATTTGAATGCTATGGCGCTTGAAGAAGCGACGAAGAAGATTGGCGAAGCTAATCTATCCGGAGATATCGGTCCGGATGAGAAAGCAGAGATTGGGAAGCTGGTCGCGCGCGCGGCGTTGCGGTTTGCCGACCTGCAGAACCAGCGCACAACAAACTATGTGTTTGATCTTGAGCGCTTTACCAGTTTCGAAGGTAAGACTGGGCCTTACCTTCTATATGCAGCAGTGCGGATCAAAGCGATTTTACGCCGTGCGGCGGAGCAGGGCTTTGAGGCTGGCACTATCGCGATTGCTGCAGCTGAAGAACGCAAGCTTGTTCTTGCGCTTGATGGGTTTGCCTTGGCGCTGCGCTTGGCGCGAGAGAAGCGTATGCCGCACTATGTCTGTGAGCATGTGTTTAGCTTGGCCCAAGCTTTCAGTGCGTTCTATGCGGCGTGCCCAGTCTTGAAAGATGGGGTCGAACCGCATGTCAAAGCCTCGCGCCTTGGCTTGTGCGAAGCCGTGCTGAAGCAGCTTGAGACGGGCTTAGGCTTGCTTGGCATCACAGCGCCGGAGCGGATGTAGCGCCAAAGGTAAACAGAATGGACGATTCTGTTTACGCGGCCCTAACAGTATTTAACCACTTTTAGGGTATTGGTGAACGAAAACGGCGGTTTTGGTAACTTTAACGCAAGGGGAGCAGGTTATTATCACTCTAACCCGAGTGAGAAAAAGGAACCGCCCCATGCTAAGAAATATGATCAAAACCGCTTCTGATGCGACTGGCCTTAGCCAGGCTGACACTAAAGAAGCGATTGGAATTGTTCTGAATACGGCTGAGCGTCAGGGTTCCCCACTCGCCGAAGCTATTTTCCGCAAAATGCCAGGCGCGCGAACGCTCTCAGCTATAACGGGCGCTGAAACAGGTGCTGCGACGGGCGTCATCGCAAGACTAATTGAGCAGACACCGGGCGGGCGCCGCCATGTCGGCGAGGGCATGTTTACGAGCCTGCACAAAGCCGGTCTTGGACATAAAGAGATTGCGAAACTGTTGCCATCAATCAGCGGCTACATGAAAATGACTTACGGCATGGAAGCGTTCGGTCATCTTGGTGACCTGGTTGTCGCGGATATGATGCCGGTCCTAGAGAAGGCCGCGGTTGCCGCCTGATCCAGAGTTAAATTTGGGTTCCTGAAAGGCTCGCTGCGTTATCGCGCAGTGAGCCTTTTCATTTCTGAGGCGGGCATCTAGGAGGGGGTATGATTGATTTGATTATTCCGCTCTCCACACTGAGGATTGATACCAATGGCGTAGGGCATCTGTCTTCGGTGCATTTGGATTTAAGCGCGGTCGCAGTGGTTCTTCAGAAGGTTACAGAAGAAGCCATTCGATTAGAAATTGATGGTGCTGAATTGAACACTGTTTCTGTGACGGTTGATGTGACGGGACAGTCGGGCGGTGAGGCTGATCTCTCTTTTATTCCACGTATCGACCGTAAAACACGGACATTAGTATTTGCGAGTGGTGAGGCGAAAGAAAATGGCCGCCCTCTATTGAAGGCGACCATGGTATTTCGCATCGGTTAAACCGCCGTCTACATCGGGTCGTCGCGCAGTTTGCCAAGGTCTGGATAGACAGGCGCGCGTTTTTCAGCCATCGCAGTGAAGGCTTCTTTCATGTGTGCATGCGGCATCATGCCAGCGTTCCAAACGCCGATATAATCTAACGTATCAGCTGTTGAGTGATCGCGGGCATAATTGATCAGGGTCTTACAACCAACAACGGTGAGTGGGTCTTTGCTGGCGATCTCTTTAGCAACGCCGAGCACATGCTCCATCATTTCTTCTTGAGTATCGAAGACCTCATTGACGAGGTTGATCTCTTTGGCTTTGTCGGCTTTTAGACGTTCGCCTGTATAGGCCATCTGCTTGACCCAACCTTCAGGAATGTAGCGCTGTAGGCGGGGGAATGTGCCGACATCAGCTGTCATCGCTATGTTTGTTTCTTGAATGCAGAAGAACGCATCCTTGGTACACCAGCGGATATCACCTGCAGAAATCATGTCGATCGCCCCGCCAATAACGCCGCCTTGGCAGGCAATCAGCACAGGGATGCGGGCGTCTTCAAGCGCGTTAAATGAGGATTGAATTTGCTTGATATTGCTGCGGAAGACTTCAGCGGCCGTGTAATGGTTCATGCCTTCATTGCTGACAGAACCGGGCGAACCGAACACAGACAGGTCCATGCCCGCTGAGAAGTGCTTACCTGTCGAAGAAATAACAATAACGCGGGCCAAGGCGTCGCGGTCAATATCGCGGACAATCGTTGGCAACTCGTTCCAAAAAGCCTTGTTCATTGCGTTCATGGCTTGTGGACGATTTAGTGTGATGTGCGCGACATTATCTTCAATCGAAACGGTGAAACACTCGTGGGTTTTCTTCAGCATCGGTAATCTCCTAGTTGCGCGTAAAGTACCTCAAGCGGGCTTTCATCGCCAGTGTGACCTTGCGGGAAGCAGTTTGACGTTTGATTTGTGGGGCAATTCAGGCTTCATTATCCATAGTAAGCTAGGGGTGGCTTTAGGGAGAAAACAATGCGTTCAATGATATTCGGGGCGCTTGCCCTATGTTTGATGCCAGCTGGGTGTGAAAGCACAGACCTTGGCAACCTGGGACAAGTTTTAGGTGAGGTTGTTGGCGGCGCTGACGGACAACCCGGACAGGATGGTTTGTCGGGTTTTGAAGTTGAAGCAGGTCTGCGCCAAGCACTAGAGATCGGAGCGACACGCGTTGCCGATCAAATCGGTGTTACGGATGGATATTGGAAAGACCCAAGTATTCAAATTCCGCTTCCGGGACGACTAGGCCAAGTGCAGAGCCAGCTGTCCAATGTGGGGCTGTCTGGACCTTTGGATGATTTGCAATTGCGAATGAACCGCGCAGCAGAGCAGGCGGTTCCAGCGGGGAAAACGATTGTAATTGATGCCGTAAAGTCGATCACGTTTGAGGACGCGATGGGTTTGCTGCGCGGGGGCGATTCCGCTGCGACAGACTTCCTAAGAAACAAAACGGAAGCCAACCTTCGCACGACGTTTACACCTTATGTAGAGTCGGCGCTGACCAGTTCGGGCGCTTATCAAACACTTGATAATCTTACGTCCAGCCAGCCGCTTTTAGCTGTCGCTGCGACTGACTACAAATCTGACCTTACGAGCTTTGCAGTTCAGTATGGTCTCAATGGCCTGTTTAATTATTTGGCAGTTGAAGAGAAGAAAATTCGCGATAACCCGGTAGCAAGATCAACCGAGCTGCTGCGCAGAGTATTTGGTTCAAGGTAGAGTATGCGTCGATTTACATTTGAAACGCCAGAGGGTGACATGGCCGCCCTTGAGTTTGGCGATCCGGCTTCCCGGTTAGCTTGCCTATGGCTGCATGCCACAGGCTTCAACTCGATGACGTATCAGTCAATCCTTGCGCCTCTGGGGCTTAGAACCAAGGTGCAGGCAGTTGATCTGCGCGGGCATGGCCGCACGACATTGCCTGCTGAGCCGGGAAAGATGAAATCGTGGAAGAGGCACCGTGATGATGTGATCGCCTTTCTCGACCGTGAGGCACCGACAAAACCTGTTGTGCTTGGTGGTCACTCAATGGGCGGCGCTGTCGCGCTGATGGTGGCTGGCGCAAGGCCTGAAAAGGTTGCTGGCCTCGTGCTGGTTGATCCCGTGATCTTGGCGCCTAGCTTTTATCGTTACATGCATTTGATGCCTTTTGCCTCCGGCAGTAGCCCGATGGTCAAGCAGGCGCGCAAGCGGCGGTCTGAGTTTGGATCACGTGACGAGATTGAACAAAGCTATAAAGGGCGCGGCGCGTTTTCGACATGGCGCGAACCGTTTTTAAACGACTATATCCTGGATGGATTTGATCGTTTTGATGAGAACGATCCAGATAGTGATGAGCAATTATGGCGCTTGCTGTGCTCTCCGAAATGGGAGGCGGCGACATTTGGTGCGCAGCGTAACCGCCCATGGGGCGCACTGGCCAAGGTGAAGAAGCACAAAATTCCGATTACGGTGCTGCGCCCTGAACATAAGCCGGTTTTGACTGAGAAGGTTGCTGTGCAACTTACGAAGAAATGCCCGCATCTTGTTCTCAAAGAACGTGCAAACACGACCCATTTCCTGCCGATGGAAGCCCCTTATGATGTGCGTGACCAACTTTCCGCATACATATCGAGCTTGATTGAGGGCATGAGTGAGGAAGAGGTTGGGCCGATCAAGCGCACCCTACGCCCTTAAAGAGTAAGACCTTTCGGGGCGATTTCTTCTAAAGCGATCATTTGGTCCGGCGGCGTTGGAATGACCTTGCGCGTATTCAGATCAAATGTCACGGCGACGGCCTCGCTGGTGATCCAAGCATCGCCAGTATCGGGATCGAGCATCCAGTGAGACAAGGAATGGGTCTTCTCAGCGACGCGGGCTAATCCTGTGTGGACAACGAAACGGTCGCCGGCGCGAGGCCACTTGCGATATATGAGCCGATACTCAAGTACCGCCGCGCCCATTTTGGCACCATCAGTGTTTGCAGCCACTTTTTGCCGCCAATCATAGAGTAGGTTCGGGACGGAGTCTGAAATACGGCCCATGAACCATGGCGCGAGCATGCGGCCAAACACATCGCAATGGTTTAGCGGAACTGAACCGCGCCCGATCTCTGGCGCGCCAGTTTTTAGTGCAAAATTCAAATTTGCGGTGCTCGACGGAATGGGCGAAGTATCTGGGTCGAGACCGCGCGGTTTTGTGTCGTCTGGCGCAACACCCGTTAAGGCTTCAAGTTGAGCCATTGACCGCGTACTCCAAGGAAACGGTTTGCCACTTTTCGCATCAACATGCTGAACGCGGGTTCTGAACGCGGCTGCGGGCGTACCATCGCTATGTCGCATATCCTGATAGAGTAGAGCGGTTGTTTCATCCCATTCAAGGACACAACCAGTCATGGAAAGAGGCTTACCGGGATGAACTTCGCGAATGTAGCGAATGTGATGTTCAAGCGGTAGCAAAGTCGATGGCGCATTCTCACGATAGGCGTGTGGCATCCCAAGCGCAGAGGCAAAAGTGCCGAGACCTTCCATCGCTTTCTCGACATAGACCCGCACATTCATGTGACCCATCTCGTCACAATCCCATGTATTAGCGCTCCCCGACCATAGCGGGATCATGCGGCGCAATTCCGGCAAGTGCCACGCGCCTCGATGACGGCGTGGCTAATACTAAAGTCTGCGGCCTTCGTCTCTTTGAGAAGCGATGCGGTGGTTTCAACGGCGTGAAGCTCTTCTGCGCCGCCGCACGCGTCGCAGATCAAGAAGACGGCTGAATGACTGTGGCTTGTATGGCCGCACGCGACATATGCGTTGAGGCTTTCGATTTTATGCGCGAGGCCCATTTCTTGGAGGAAGTCGAGCGCACGGTAAACTGTGGGCGGCTTCGCAGCGCCTTCACCGTCTAGGTTTGCGAGGAGGTCATAGGCCTTCGCGGGCTCTTCGCTTTCGATCAATAATTGCAGGACCTTACGTCGGATGCGAGTGAGCTTTTGTCCCTTACGGGCCACCAGTGTTTCGGCCTCTGCAAGAAAGGCTTCAGCCTCCTGTGGGCTGCAAGGCGTGTTTGCGTGAGCATGAGCGTGTGAATGGGCCATTCCCCTATGTCGGGTGTTTGCACGAAAATGTGAAGGGGGGAGGCGAATATTCAGCTTCCATTCATGACAAGAACGACTAGAAGGAAAAAATCCATGGGGGATAATCTAGTGTCAGTAATTGAAGCGCAAAAAGTAATATTGGCGCATGTCGCGATAGCGGACGGCCATCTTCATCAAGCTGAAGTAAATACAGCTATTGCGATGGCCAAAGAAGTGCCTTGGATGCCGCGTGAGACGCCAAAGTCTATTCGCACCCAAATGCGCTATCTTGAAAAAGCTGATGTTGACGCAGCGATCGAGAGAGTGCGCACGCTTCCACTTGCTGAGCGCGTGCGCACGGTAAAATTGATGTGGGTTATGGCGCTTTGTGATGGCGAGCTGCACCCACAGGAAGAAATCGTAATATATGAAATGGCCGACCAATTGGGCGTGGACCGTGCAACTGTCATCTCTGTCCAGCCGGATTTCTAGCCGCTGCGATTTAGCAGGGCCTAGGTTGTCACTAAGCAGCCTTACGTACTCGTGAAAATATGTCGCGCGACAAGGATTCACACGGCAAGTTACGTAGTTTCTCAAACAATTTCAGAGGGTAAGCCTTCGCCATAAAGTTGGTTGAGAAAGGACCTTACCCATGAAAACGCTGTTTTGTTCTGCCCTAATGGCAAGTTCTGCTCTGTTTGGCGCTGCGGCGGCAAGCGCGGAAGATAACCCTTGGATGGTACGTGGACGCATCATCGCAGTGACGCCGGACGAGAGCGCAGACCTTACGGTTGCAAATGCCGCCCTGGCGGGGGACGTCGATATTGGTGATCAGTACGTACCCGAGCTCGACATCACGTATTTCTTCAACAAGAATATTGCTGCTGAGCTGATTCTGGCAGTGACGCCGCATGACGTTAAGGCGGTGAATGTCACTGTTCCCGGGGCTTTGACCGATGCAACGGTTGACCTGGGCGATGTCTGGTTATTGCCGCCAACGCTTACCTTGCAATATCACTTTGATACTGGCACGGCCTTCAAGCCCTATATCGGTGCGGGTGTGAATGCGACTTTCTTCTTTAATGAGGATGAAGGCTCGGTGGCGGACGGCATCGACTATGACCCTAGTTTTGGTGGGGCAATCCAAGCCGGGTTTGACTATGATTTGGATGGAGAGCCTGGTGGGTGGGCCCTTAACGCTGATGTCAAAAAGGTTTGGATTAATACCGACGTGACGGTTGATTTTACAACTGCGCTTGGGGCGAAAGTTGACGCCGATGTTGATATCAATCCGACCGTATTTGGTCTGGGCCTCGGCTATAAGTTCTAGCCATTACCCTCCCTGCAGGAAAAGTGTTGCTCCGAGTCGGATACGGCTCGGAGCAATGTAGTTTGAACGAGCCGATAACAAACTCACATTGCGACTGGACTCTTGGTTTAAATCAGGCGGTCATAGGCACAGTAGTCTACGATGGGCTACTCATCAGGGTTGCAGGGGTGCACATGGCGAAAGAGCCAGCCGTAAAATATCCGCGTCGCCGGGTAATTCGTTGGGTGTTGAGGTTTTTGACTGGAACACTCGTTCGTATTCTGGGGCGCTATAAAGTTGAAGGCTTGGAGAATATTCCCATGACGGGCCCGGTTATCATCGCGGCGAACCATTTTCACTTTGTTGACCCGCCATTGTTGCTGGCATCTGCCCCTAGACAGATAGAGTTTGTTGCCGGTGCAGTGCGTCCGAACGCGCCAGGGTGGACCAATATCTTCCCGAATCTATGGGGGTTCATCCCAGCGTTCAGGGGTGGGTATTCGCGGTCGACGCTTTCGAGTGCGCGTGAGGTTCTGGATCAAGGCGGTGTCTTAGGGATATTTCCTGAAGGTGGATCATGGGCCAAGTTTCTGCGACCAGCGCGGCCTGGAACGGCCTATATTGCGGCCCTCAGCGGCGCGCCGATTGTACCGGTCAGCATCGTTGGTGGACCAGAATTGCTGGGTAAAGGACGTGCAGTGGTGAGGGTAGTTTTTCATCCACCGCTGGACGCGCCTATCATCACGACGAAAGGTCCCGCGCGTCGCACCGAGATTGATGCGTTCGGCGAGACCTTAATGGAGGCTATTTCTTCAGAGCTGCCAGATGCCCGCAAAGGACGCTATGCCGAAGACCCGGCCGTTCGCGCCGAAGCTTTGTCGATGTCTGAGTTTCCGTGGGATGAGCAAGATGAGCTGCGCGGAAGTTAGGGTGTCTACTACATGGCTCCGGACCGTACATGTCCCACAATCATGAACAAACCGATTGCCGTAAAACCCAAGCCAGAGATTAGCTTTAAAGGTAGCATCGATAAATATCGCTCTGCTGCCGTGCCTAAAATTACTGCTAGCGCTGACGAAGCAACCAAGGCTGTACTGGCCGCGATGAAAATCAGCCACGGAGAATACTTACTGTCTGTAGCAAATAACAGAGTGGCGAGCTGTGTTTTGTCGCCAAGCTCTGCTAGGAAAATCGTCAAGGCCACTGTGATGAGTCCAAGCATGAGTAAGTCTTTCTGTTATCTTTTAGTCTGCGCTAAGCCAGTTCGATAGCTGCCTGGCTTGGGCCTCAAACGCCTCCGTTCCCGGTGCGATGAGATCTGTATGATTATTTCCAGCGATAATGATCGCTTCAGCCTGTCCACCAGCCATTGCGGCGCGCGCAGCGAAATCTTTAGCAAGGCCAATCGGGGATATGCGGTCCATGTCGCCGCTCAGACTGATATGCTTAGCTTTGATAGGAAGCAGCCGTGCCGGAGATGTGTCACTGAACACGTCGCTTCGGTCTTCGGTGGCAGGTCCGGTTAGCTTGTCGAGAATTGCGCCCATGCAAGAGCGTTCAGTCACGCGTGTTGATAGTTCTAGGTCGGCGAGGCCGCCGACATTTAATACACCAATCATGCTTATTGGGTCAGCCATATAGAGTGGGCTGGCTTCGGGAAGGTTCGAACGCGCTGCAAGCCAGCTTACCAAATGCCCGCCCGCAGAGTGACCTGTCCCTGCGATGCGGTTGAGGTCAAGATTATAAGTCTCCGCATGAACGCGCAGAGCGTCGGCAGCATTCGCAACATCTAAATATGTTCCCGGATAGCCGCCGCCTATTTCGTCGACGCCGCGATACTCGATGTTCCAGACAGCCATTCCGCGCTGGCGCAGGTCTTCGGCGCCGTAATTCATAAGGGTGCGATCAGCGATTTCCTTTTGCCAGCATCCGCCGTGCACCATCAGCACGACCGGATGTGGTCCGGGAGTCTCTGGAAGCCACAGATCGACAATGTCTGTTGCGCCGTCTCCGATCTTTATGGCGTGGGTCGGCGATGGTTTTGGCTGTGATAATAGATCGACCCAACTCAGCATCGCTGTACGTCCTGGAGCTTCGGTCGTATCCGCTATGGGCGTCTCGGGCATATTCATGGGCGCATCGGCGGCGGGCGGGCCACAGGCTGAAACGCAGAGGGCGATGGCGGTGCAAACAGGTTTCCACATGTTCATACCTGTCCAACACAGATGCGAGATTGGCAAGTGGGAACGCCGCCCTAGTGTTATCGTCTAAGCTATAGCAGAAGGTCGCTATGACATATTCTCTCCCAAACACGCGTGATGAAGCGCTTGCTTTAGATAGCGCTGATCCATTGGCGGGTGCGCGTGCAAGTTTTCGCCTACCGGACGGTGTGACTTATCTAGATGGTCATTCCTTGGGGCCCGCCACTGAGGGCGCGGTACAAGCGGTGCAGCACACAGCCACGGATGCTTGGGCGAACGGGTTGATCCGATCATGGAATGATGCGGGCTGGATTGATCTACCGAAAACTGTCGGGGTCAAAATCGCTCGCCTAATTGGCGCGAAGACCGAAGAGGTGATCGTATGCGACAGTGTTTCGATCAATTTGTATAAGCTGGCCGCCGCTGCGTTGCCACTATCGAAAGCGCGCCGGATCATTGTGGAGGCCGATGAGTTTCCAACTGACCAATACATGGCGCAAGGCTTGAGTGACCTCGCTGGTGTTGAATTTGTCCGTGTCGCCAGTGGGCAAGGCGAGGCTGAGCTTTCGAGCGGCGGCGTGCTTATTAAAAGCGTTGTAAACTATCGCACAGCCGTTGTGGCCGACATGACTTCGCACGAGGCTGCGGCCGAGGCAGGCGGCGGTGTTATCGTGTGGGATTTGAGCCATGCGACAGGGTGTGTCGATCTTGATTTAGGTGCGGTTGGTGCCCGCTTGGCGACGGGGTGTACGTACAAGTATTTGAATGGTGGACCAGGCGCGCCTGCCTTTGTCTTTGTACGGAATGACATTGCCAATCAGCTATCATCGCCGCTTTCAGGATGGTTTGGGCACGTTGCGCCGTTTGCTTTCGACGAAGACTATAAACCAACCGCTGGTGCAGCGCGTTTCGCGGCGGGCACGCCAAGCGTTTTGTCGCTAAGCGCTTTGGATGCTGCATTGGATGCATTTGACGGCGTATCAGTTGCCGCGCTGGCTTCGAAGGCGCGCGCATTGGGTGATCTTTGCCTTTGGTGGGCGGAACGTCTAGGCTTGCAGCCAATCTCACCGGGCATTGGAGAGGTGAGAGGCGGGCATGTCAGTCTGCTGCATGAACAGGGCTATCCGATTGTTCAGGCACTGATTGCGCGCGGCATCATCCCGGACTTCCGCGCGCCCAACGCCATGCGGTTTGGATTTTCACCATTGTATGTGCGTTTTGTCGACGTTTGGGATGCGATGGCGGCACTGGAAGAAATCCTTGTGAGCAAGGAATGGGACCAGCCACGCTTTAAGGTGCGGTCTGCTGTTACTTAGCCCCTAACCACCGGTGCGCTGAGCCCGCTTTTTCCGGCGCGGCGGAGGGCTTCGCGCTGGAAACGGTAGAGTTCTGCCGGGCGACCACCCGTGCCGCTTTCCATCTTACCCGTACCTTCAACTAAGCCTGTACGCTCTAGAGCGCGGCGGAAGTTTTGCTTGTGCAGTGTTTGTCCCAGCAGGGCCTCGACCGTGCTTTGAAGGGCTGTCAGTGTGAAGCGGTCAGGCATCAATTCGAAAGCAACGGGACGATAGCGAATTTTGGCGCGAAGGCGGCTCATCGCGGTTGCCAGAATGCGGCGGTGATCAGAAGCCATTGGCTCGCCAAGCTGTGGCTCTGGAAGTGGCAACCCGCGATCGCGGGCGCATTCTTCGACGAGGCCAGCTTCGTAGAGCAGCTCATACCGCTCTAGCACGGCTTCATCGGGCCAGTCTTTGCCGTTTAGACCGAACGCGTTTTCGGCCCGTGATAAGCGATCTGAGTTTCCGGCAGCCCATGTGAGGAGTTTGGGAGAGATCGCAGCGTCCAGCATGCCGGGGCGGCCACGGCGGTGGTCCTCCCACGGGAAGTGGCGATACCAACCGCGCCAGCGGGCTTCAAACGCATCAGGAAGGCGCTCAGCCTCGGGTGTAAGGGCGAGATATCCGACGCTAACGACACGCGCATCATTTGGGGCGTCTGTAATCGTCGCTTCGGGTGCTTCGCGGTCACGGTCACCGAATGTATAAAGCTGTTCGACATAGCCGAGTTGGAAACCTGTTTGTTCCTTCACCCAGCCGCGCAGAGCAAGTTCGAACGTGCGATGCTTTACTGGATCGAATGCGCCAAAGGGTAGGGCGGCCAAGCCTCCGTCTCTGCGAAGGGTTAGAACGCGCGGTTTCTCACCGTCATAGGCGACGATCACCACTGAAAGGCCAATAACGAGGCTCATGCTTTCTTTCGCTTTGCTGGAGCTTCCATTTCGGCGATTAGGGCGACTGTACGCGCGATGAAGTCGGATTGCGCTTCTTCGGTGGGTTGCGGTTCGAGTTGCATGGTTAGGCCGCGCGGCGGGTGCCCGAAGAAACGGTCAGATTCGGCCTCTGAAAAACCCGCGAGTTGTGTGGCCTCGAACCATGCGCAGATATTGTCGGCCTTCTTAATCAGACGCTTCAGGCTGGCAGGCGTTTCAGCTGGCAGACCAAAACGGGCATGGATGGCGTAGGCAAGACGCGCTTCGACGGCTTTATAGCTGTCGCCAAGAACAGCTTTAAACGGTGAGATCATGTCGCCAACGACGTATTCTGGTGCGTCATGCAGCAATGCAAGCAGCCGTGATCGCGGGTCGAGACGTGGCTCTAAGTGAACACAAAGCGCCTCAACGACCACGCTATGCTGGGCGACAGAGAAAGCATGCGGCCCGGTTGTTTGGCCATTCCAGCGGGCCACCCTTGCGAGGCCATGGGCGATGTCTTCAATCTCAACATCAACGGGAGATGGATCCATCAGATCTAAGCGCCTGCCTGATAACATACGTTGCCAGACACGGGCGGGTGGTTTTCGGGAGGGTGTTCGAGTGCTCATTGGACGTACGTTTACCCTATTGAAAGCTGGGGTAAAGAAATGCCCCGCTTTTGATTACCATTTGCCCTGTTTTCGTCCGTTTTGACTCAGGTCTCGTTAAGAGTTGGAGCGCATATTAGGCTCAACAGAGGCAAAGACCCGAGGCAAATGGTGATGATTGAAATGATGATGGAATGGGCCGGACAAACAAGTACGGCATGGTGGGTTCTCGCTGGAGCAGCAGTGGTTATTACGGTAACGGCGGTTCGCGAAAGTAAGGCCGTCCTATGGGGCGACCTATTAGAGGAAGACGAGTAAATCTCGCTTTCACAAAAAATCAAAAAAGCGGTGCTGATCGGCGCCGCTTTTTTTGTTTCCGATCAATAGAACTTCACCCGGTTCAGTATGTCTCAAACACATCTCTACATGCTTCCGGGCTTGGGTGAATTTGGAGATGGCTATTGCGCAGCACAGATGGCCTTATCCCGAAATGTTGGTAGCAAGACCTCGAAAAATGCGATGCATCGGCAAATCCAGCCTCAAACGCCGCGCTTGTGACGTCACATCCATCGACAATTCTGTCGAGTGCGCGGCGTAGCATTAGCCAGTTCTTCCATTTCTGGGGCGGTGTTCCAAGATGTTGCTTAATGAGGCGAGAAAACTGTCCTTCTGAGAGATCAAAAAGCGTCGCAGCCTCGGCGACGCAGCTTGTTTGATCGATTAGGTCAATCGCCGTATTTATACGAGACGGAAGTGGGTTTTGAGGAAGTTCACTTAAGCCCGCGACGATATCCGGTGCGCTTAAGCTGCTTGGCGGTCGATCATTGAGGCTCTTGGCCAATCCCCTCGCGCTGGCTTCACTAAACCTGCGCGCATCGAGAATGATCATGATGATATTAGCATCGCGGGCGAGCATCTTGTGGCGGGCGCCGGCTTTTACAAATGTGTGTTGCGTGCCGTGAACCCCGGTTATCTCAATATGGTACGCGCCTAGAACAACTTTATGAGCGACCGAGGCATGGGACGGGGTGATGCCGCCCTGACCAACAAACACAGCCGACATCGGACCCAGTGCCAGCTCCCCTGACCATGCAGCAGATTTGTTCATGCGGCGTCTCATCACGTGAGCCATACGGACACGATGGAAAAACTACAAGATGAATCAAATCTCATTGTCGTTTGCGGTGCGACTGGGCGACAAGGCGGCGCGGTTGTTCGGCAACTGAAGAGCGACGGGTGGCGTGTTAAAGCTCTCACGCGGAACCGACACGGTGCAGGAGCTGAAAAGCTGCGGCGCGACGGCATAGAGCTCGTTCAGGGCGATCTGGATGATGTCAGCTCATTGAAAACTGCTTTTCAAGGTGCGAGCGGCGTGTTCGGCGTTACCGATTTTTGGGAACATGGCTACGAAGCCGAACTTCGCATGGGGCGAAATCTTATTGCCGCGGTGAATGCATGCGATGTTGATCATTTTGTCTTTAGTTCAGTTGGCGCGACCGAGAGAACCGAAGGCCTAGGGATTACGCATTTCGATGGCAAACGCGAGATTGAACGTGCGATTGCAGATAGCGGACTGAATGCCACAATACTGAAACCCGTTACGTTCATGGACAATATGATTGGGCCGAGATTTAGGGCAAATATTTGTAAGAAAGGCAAGTTTCAGTTCGGCTTCAACAAACGCCACAAATTCCAATTGATCGCGATGCGGGATCTTGGCGTATTCGCGTCTTTGGCGTTTCAAAAACATCCCGCACTGTACCGAAAACCCACTGAGCTTGCCAGTGAGGCCATCACGATGGAAGATTTTTCAAGCAAACTATCAGCTGCCGTTGGTCGCCCCGTTCGCTATGTTTTTCTGACACGTCCCATGCAGCAAGTCATCGGGTTCTTTATCTCAATTCTGGGGCGACAGGGGAAGTATAAAGCGGGGCCTTCATTGGTGAACCAATTCTCTTGGAACAATGAGGATGGAGGTTGGGCCGCAGATATAGAGGCTCTGAAAGCCATTCATCCGGCGCTGATGGCGACAGATGTATGGATGCAAACGATCGATTGGTGGGAGGGTTTGAGATGATCAAACCCGCTCTGTATAGGCGCTAAGCAGCGCGTTCGACGAACACTGTTCCGGCTGAATATCCGGCACCGAACGAGCAGATCAGGCCTTTGTCGCCGGCGACCATGTCCTGATGATGCTTGTGGAACGCAATGATGGATCCGGCTGACGAGGTATTCGCATATGTGTCGAGGACTGTAGGGCTTTCGTCTGGCGTCGCTTCGCGGCCCAAGACTTTCGATGAGATCAAGCGGTTCATATTCGCGTTGGCTTGGTGAAGCCACATGCGCCGTAGATCCGGTGCGTCGATGCCGAGGCGATCTAACTCAGCCTGGATCATCTTGGCGACCATTGGCACAACTTCTTTGAAGACTTTGCGGCCCTCTTGGACGAACAGCTTGTCTTCGGCGCCAATGCCTTCTGGCGCGGCGCGGTTCAAGAAGCCAAAATTGTTGCGGATATTGTTAGAAAACTGGGTTTTCAAACTCGTTCCGAGGATTTTCCAGTGCTTTGCTGGCGCAATATCTTCAGCCTCAATCAGAACT
>JAQWGO010000001.1 GCA_029238175.1 Henriciella sp.
CTGACACGGCGCTTTCATCATATTGAGGATCGCCGAGAAGCGTTTTCTTCCCAATCATTCGCCACACAAAGTCGCCAATAACTGGCGTTCGAACTAGCTTTGCCGCGCCGCTATCTGCGCCAGCAAGGTCAAGCCCAGCGGGGACAAATAGAAACAGTTTGCTGACACGATCAGGATGGCGGGCAGTGAACTCAGCTGTGATGGGGCCACCCATAGACAGCCCAACGAGCCCCACCGGCTCTTCGATATTGAGCCCCTCGAGCAGACTAATGAGTGTCCGGTCATAGAAATCAATATCGTATTTAACCTTAGGACGGTCAGACCAACCCCGGCCAAAATGGTCATATCGCAGCGTCCTAAACCCAGCAGCATTCAGCGCCTCAACATTCTGCTCATAGATAAAGTTTGGCGTAGAAAACCCATGAGACAGAACAATGATCGGCCCATCTTCTGGCCCCTCTAAAAGGTAGTGCAGCTTACCTTCTGGTCGTTCCAAAAATGCACCCGGAGCTTGCGCACGCGCGTCATCATCAAGAGGCTTGAGAGACATACCCGACCAGAGGTAGAAAGCCCATGCTGCGAACATAAGGCCGATCAAGCCAATCAGTATCCATTTCAGTATTGCCATTGCGCCACTCCCAAGCCGCTCAAAACTGAGCATGCGCTAGAGCAAACGCAGCGGCAAGCCTTAAGGACTATTCTGACAATGCCGCTTCTGCTTCTCGCTGGGCGCGCGCAACGTCTGGATCAACATAGCTTGGGTTCAGGGCCCGCACGATGAAGGTCACTTCATGCGTGACGCTCAGGCGGGCTCTACTCCGCTTGCTGCCTCTACGGGTTTCTTCAAGCTCAGCGAGCACTTGAATACCTGTCTCTGGATGAGTCCAAGTATCGTTATTGGTGCGGCCAGTTCCTGTTGGCTGCATATAGGTCCACCCTTTCAGAGCCTCACATGTCCCTAGAATGCCGCCAAGATATGCGCGCTCTGGGTCCACCTCACTCATGGTCAACTGCTCACCATACGGGGAGCGGTAAGTGACGCATTCGATTTTATTATGCTTGCCGCCACCGACCACGCCTTCTGGTGAGCCAGCCACGTACACAAAGCAACGACGCTTTTCACTTTCCATTTTTTGGCCGATCGGAGCATCCCTATAGCCCATCGACTCACCTCGGTTCGTAGCGTCTGACATGCTCTTGAACGGGGTGGTCTCTTTCCCCGCTTCAATCAGTTGAGGCAACGCATCGCACAGGGGCCATTTATAGTCCTCTGCAGTGGCAGCAGCCGCTAGCGAGAGACCGAAGGCTGTGACAAAAGCGGCGCGAGAAAAAAGTGAAAGCATGGTCGAGTTCTCCGTAATTATTGCCGAAATTCGCACCAATCTATTATGACTGCATCACCCTATGGGGTTAGGGGCAGAATTCGCCCACTAACTCATTGTTTTTTATGGCTTTATATTGCCTTTAAAATACCACCTTCAGATTTCCCTTTTGGGTCAAATTCCCTTATAAATACAAGTAATTATTACGAATCACCGAGGGCGGAGAAACCATGTCTGAAGATATCGCAGAAAATCCAGAATATGGCGCGGATTCTATCAAGGTTTTGAAGGGGCTTGAGGCGGTTCGAAAACGTCCCGGGATGTATATCGGTGATACTGACGATGGGTCAGGTCTGCACCATATGATTTACGAAGTTGTCGACAACGCGATCGATGAAGCGCTTGCCGGACATGCCGACCTTGTCACCGTCACGCTACATCCCGATGGCAGTGCTGAGATAACTGATAATGGTCGCGGCATTCCAGTTGGCCAACACGCAGGTGAAGGTCGCTCCGCCGCTGAAGTCATCATGACAGAGCTGCACGCCGGCGGTAAGTTTGACAATAATTCCTACAAAGTTTCCGGCGGCCTGCACGGCGTGGGTGTTTCAGTGGTCAACGCGCTATCTGATTGGCTCGACCTGAACATTCACCGTGATGGCAAAGAATACCATGTTCGCTTCGTTGATGGTGGCCGCACGGAAGCGCCGCTAAAAGAAGTTGGCGACAGTCCTATGCACCGCAGTGGAAGTGGCCCTTATACGGGCACCGCTGTGCGCTTCATGGTGTCATCTTCAACCTTCACGATGACGGACTATAACCGCAAGACATTGGAACATCGCCTGCGTGAGCTGGCTTTCCTGAATTCCGGTGTACGCATCAAGTTCACTGATCTGCGCGAAGCTGAGCCATACGAGACGATCCTAGAATATGCGGGCGGCGTTGCGGCCTTCGTACAGCACCTGAACACAACCAAGTCTGCCCTCATTCCTGAGACAATCTTTGTCACGGGCGAAAAGGACGGCATCACAGTTGAAGCGGCGCTGGAGTGGACTGATAGTTACCACGAAAACGTGCTGTGCTTTACCAACAATATTCCACAACGCGACGGCGGCACACACTTGGCGGGCTTCCGCGGCGCACTCACCCGGATCATCAACAAGTATGCGGCGACGACCGGCATCGCGAAAAAGGAAAAAGTTGAAATTTCCGGCGATGATGCCCGTGAAGGTCTTACCTGCGTTCTGTCGGTTAAAGTACCTGATCCAAAATTCTCCAGCCAAACGAAAGACAAGCTTGTTTCGTCTGAGGTTCGCCCGGTCGTCGAAAGTCTAGTCAACGAAAAGCTGTCAGAATGGTTTGAAGAGCATCCTAAAGAAGCCGTGATGGTGATGCAGAAAATCGTCGAAGCTGCCGCTGCACGCGAAGCTGCTCGTAAAGCCCGCGACTTAACCCGTCGCAAGACTGCACTCGACATTACGTCCCTGCCCGGCAAACTCGCTGATTGTCAGGAAAAAGACCCGGCCAAATCTGAAATCTTCATCGTGGAGGGTGATTCAGCTGGCGGCTCTGCGAAACAGGGCCGCGACCGCTCGAACCAAGCCATCCTGCCTCTACGTGGTAAAATCCTTAACGTTGAACGCGCACGGTTCGACAAAATGCTATCTTCCGATCAAGTCGGCACGCTGATTATCGCGCTCGGTGCGGGCATTGGCCGTGAAGAATTCAACATCGACAAGCTGCGCTACCATAAGATCGTCATTATGACCGATGCTGATGTTGATGGCGCGCACATTCGAACACTGCTGCTAACCTTCTTCTATCGTCAGATGCCAGAGATTATTGAGCGCGGATATCTCTATATCGCTCAACCACCTCTGTATAAAGTCATGCGCGGGCGCTCTGAGCGTTACCTGAAAGATGATGATGAGCTGAACACTTACCTCATCAATGAGGGTACCACTGGCGAGGCGCTCATCCTTGCGGATGGCACTCAAATCGCTGGCGAAGACTTACGTGAACGTGTCCGCGCTGCGGCGCAGTTCAAACAATCTCTATGGCGCCTTAGCTTGCGTGCGCCGGGTGACATCGTTGAACAGGCCGCCATTTCTGGCGCCTTGGCACCAGGGGCCTCTGATGATGAAGCCCAAGCCGCGGCCCAGCGCCTGAACTTAATCGCCGAAGAAGGCGAAGATGGTTGGACGGGTCATTTCGAAGACGGCAACCTGACTCTATCGCGCATCGTACGCGGGGTTGAGGAAAAAGCGGTTCTAGATCGTCAAATGCTGGCCAGTTCTGACGCCGCACGCCTGAACAATCTGGCGACGCAAATCCGCGCTATCTATGTTGAAACCAGCATTTTTCGGAATGATAAAGCTGGCGAAGTCGTCGTGACCGGCCCTGTAAGCCTGTTTGAAGCTGTCCTCGCCGCTGGTCGCAAGGGCATGAAGATCCAGCGCTATAAAGGTCTTGGCGAAATGAACGCCGACCAGCTGTGGGAAACGACCCTCGACAGCAATGCGCGCACGCTATTGCAAGTCCGCGTTGATGACGCGCTAGAGGCTGGCGACATGTTCTCTCGCCTCATGGGCGACGTCGTGGAACCACGCCGTGAATTCATTCAGGCAAATGCACTAGACGCGCAGGTGGACGTTTAATCGGGATGAAAATCCCCTAGCCGTTTCGCTCCCTCGGACTTGATCCGAGGGTCCACCTCCGGACATCTCGGCGGTAAAAAAGATTGTAATCAGTCATTACGGACCAATCAGGACGCTCTTTTTTAAACTCCTAGCGCACGCATCCCAACTCTACGGGCAACCCGTAAAGCGATAAATCCTGAATGTGATGTAGAGAAATCTATCCCCACCCCATCCAACCTGAACTATACTCCAAACCTATGGAGATCAGTTTCAACCCCAAGCACTATGCCCATGTGCCCGTCTATTACTGGCCGTGGATTTGGTGGCAGCTTGTCTGGCTGCGTGGCTGGGCTGAGGGTTTGCGCCGGGATATCTTGTTTGAGGTTGCCCCGAACGGCAAAGTTCACGTCGTTTTCTGGTCGGATGACAGAAACGACCTGCGCGCATGGATGTGGGGGCAGGAAACCGCACCGCGCCGCCACCTCGATTATATGGACAATGCCGCTGGTGATGTGGACCTGAACTATTTTGTTTGGGCAATGGCCAAAGCGCTAGAGCGTACTGGCCATCTCGTTCGCTGGGTCTGGGTCCGCCTTATGTTGCGCGCAGTCCCCCCATTTGAGGATAGTGGCTAATTTCCGTCGATACCTGCGCAGGCAGGTATCCAACATCGAATAGGGCCTCAAGGTCAGACGACCTTAGATGCACCAAAACGCTCAGGCAAACCCAACCATCCAAGCTCTATCTTCCGGAGCGGGATACCTGCCCACACAGGTATTAGCGGACTTTACGCGGGCTGTCCGGCCCTTTTCGGCTGCGTGAAATACAAGTTCCCATATGACACCAAACAGAAACATCGCTCAATATTCTGAATATTTTTCAACAATATCAACGCCGTAATATTTTTTAATATATCCATCAGAAGCGCGTCAGGAAGTTTTTTGCTGGCTCGGTCATCTCTCTCCTCACAGCCAACGGGGCTGACACACAAATGGAGATACACATGACCAACCTTATTAACACTGCACAAACAAACGCCGTCGCAACCGCAGTTTTCACTTTCGCACAGCAGGCTCTTAACGCCCCAAACGCGGTGACACTCATTGCGCCGAGCATTGAGAGCAACGAAGCGCCAGAGGCATACCGCCCTCGCACTTTGGAAAGCCGCCGCCGCCGCGCCAAACGCCTTGCAGGCCGCCGCTAGGCCTCACCCCACCCTTTCAAACATCACCGCATATCGCGGACATCATTTTCGGAGAAACACCATGACACATCGCATCTCAACATCATCAGTTTCAATCGCAACAACACCAGTATTCGTGTTCGACGCAGAAGCCCTTCAAACGCCAAACGCGTTCATCATCACAGAACCAACTGTCGAAACAGAAGAGACCGGCGAGACCTACCGCCCCCGCGCCCTAGAAAGCCGCCGTCGCCGCGCCAAGCGCCTCGCAGGTCGCCGCTAGGTTTCACTACTCAACACACAAAACAGCCGCACCGCTCAATAGAACGGTGCGGCGTGCGTTTTGACAAGTATTCAAGATTGACGATCAATCCTGAATCGCCGCTCACAAAAGTTTGATCACTACTCAAAATTCGGCAAAATCGCCGTAATCATGGATGATCGCCCCTAGATGCATCATTCAGACCCATAAAACTTTCGGGTCCGATACTGGACATCGGCTCAGCACCCAATAAGCTACATTTGTAACATTAGTTTACAGAACGCCCCCAATTGCCTGCCAGCACAAGAAATCTTAAATTTGCCGCGACTTCAACGCGGTGGAGGACACCCAGTTGAAACGTATTCTAGCATCTTCAGTTCTTTCGCTTTCACTCCTTATCACTGGCTGTGTAAGCGCCTCTCAATCAGGCGCTTCTAACCTGACCGGGCCGTACCTTGGGCAAAACACACCCGGGACGACCCCCGAGATCTTTGCACCGGGAATCGTGAGCGGAGAGGGGCGTGACTTAAGTGGCTTCTTCAACCCAGATTTGACGGAATTCTATTTCACAAGAAGGGATTCCGAGTCGGGAAAGTGGTCTCTAATCGCCTTCACCCGTAGTGGCGACCAATGGGAGCAGACGTCGGTAACGCCTAGGATTGGCCGTCCTGTTTTGTCCCCAGATGGACAGACAATGCATTTGGGGAAGCGCTATATGGACCGCACCCAGACCGGATGGTCGGATGTAAAGGACCTCGGCCCAATGTTTGATCGGGAAGAATGGGGTATAATGCGACTATCTTCATCCTCTAATGGCACTTACGTTTTGGATGACTATAAAGGCAGCGACGTCATTCGTATTTCAACACTCATAGATGGTGTACGCCAAGAACCCGAGCAGCTGGGCCCCGAAATCAACACTGGGGAATTCAATGCTCATCCCTTCATCGCACCGGATGAATCCTACTTGATATGGGATGGCGTGCGAGCAGAAGGATATGGCAGAAGCGACCTCTGGATCAGCTTCAAGCAGCAAGATGGCACATGGGGACAAGCCCTCAATATGGGGCCGGAGATAAATACCGAAGGCCGCGAAGCCAGCGCTTTCGTGACCGCCGACGGAAAATACATTCTTTTCAGTAGAACAGCTGGATCCGATGAGGGCGACATCTATTGGGCTGATGCGCAGATTATTGAGACACTCAGAAACAAGTAGAGACATGGTATGAAACAGATTTTTCCGGCGGCGCTTTTGTCGCTTACGCTTGCACTGGGGGGCTGCGTAAGCTCTGCCACCAATGACACATCTGAGGCCAATGCCCTCACCGTCCTTGGTCAAAATCCTCCCGGCCTAAAGGCTGAGCTTTTCGCGCCCGGACTTATTTCAACCGACAGCCTGGAAATCGAGAGCGTTTTCGCACCAGGGATGACGGAGTTTTACTTCACGCGGCAGGTCAACCGCGGGCCGGTTAACACCCATACTTTTAGCTATGAAAACGGAGAATGGCGCGAAACCAGCGTGGAACCGCGTACCGGTGAAGTCGCCCTGTCGCCCGATGGAAACACGATGTATTTGGGCAACATGTATCGAGAGCGCACAGAAGACGGGTGGACAGAAAGCAAAAGCCTTGGTGCTGCCTATGAAGATACTGAAATTATGCGCTTAACAGTGTCATCGACTGGAACATATGTGTTTGATGAACGTGATGAAGTTGGTACTATCCGATTTTCGCGTATGGTGGATGGACAGCGCGAAGCGCCAAAAGCGTTCGATGAAACGATCAATTCCGGCGCATTTACCGCGCACCCGTTTATCGCCCCTGATGAAAGCTACATTATTTGGGATAGCGACCGTGACGGCGGCTATGGCGATTCAGACCTTTATATCAGCTTCCGCCAAGACGACGGTCGCTGGGGACCTGCTATAAACATGGGCGAAGGCATAAACACCGAATACGAAGATGCGTATGGCAGCGTCACGCCGGACGGGAAGTATTTCTTCTTTCACACGGTCGATTTGAACCGTGAAAAGCCTGACGAAAGTTTCGCCGATGTATTCTGGGCGGACGCAGATATTATTGAATCCCTGAGACCTAAGAAATAGGTTCAGATGAAGGCCCGCCTATATGAGATCTCGGGGGTTGGCTAATCCCCGGGGTTCAAACTGAACTATTGCGCGACCTGATCTAAGTATCAGGATTATCCAGCTTCAACCGCGTTGTGAACTTTTCCATCTCCATATCGATGATAAGTTCTGTACCACCGTTTAGGATCATTCGAATTTGGTTGGCAGCTTCAACAACAGCAACAACATGATCTAGAAATATCGTCGCAGGACTATAGTCGCCGCTACCCTGAAAACGTACACGCGGTAAGACCATTGTGTTGTATGCCATGGTAAAAATCCCTGCTGATTTGATTACTTTTCAACATGACGACTAACAGAGAGACCCTAAGATAGCGTTGCTAAAGCCCTATTACATCGCTCATATCGTAAAGTCCGGGAGCCTGTCTGGCCGCCCACTCGGCCGCCTTTATCGCGCCGTGAGCAAACACAGCGCGGTCGAGTGCCGTATGCTGGAGCGAAACGATCTCTAGGTCAGAAGCAAAGGTCACTTCGTGGTCGCCGATAACACCGCCGCTGCGGCGCACCGCAAACCCAATCTTACCTGCTTCGCGTTTAGCGTCCGGGCCATCATATGGCGCAGTCTTTAGCTCTGATAACGGTTTACCGCGTCCGTCAGCGGCAGCTTGAGCCAGCATGAGTGCAGTACCAGACGGTGCATCCACTTTTCGGCGATGGTGGGTTTCAAGGACTTCAATATCCCAATCTTCGCCAAGGCGTTCTGCCGCCTGACGCACCAATGCCTCCATCAAATTAACGCCGAGAGAGAAGTTCCCAGCCTTAACAATGGCAATGTTGGCGGCCGCGTCTGCGATCTGTTTCTCTTCTTCCGCACTGAACCCGGTCGTGCCAATCACAGCCGCCTTCACCCCTAGGCGCGGTAGCGCCGAAAGCGCGGTGAGCGTTGCGCCCGGCACTGTGAAATCGATCCAGACGCCGGCGCCCTTTGCGGCTTCACCGATACCCGCATGCGCCGACGCGCCGATATCTCTCAAACCAGCAAGCACGCCAATATCCTGTCCCAGTGCGGTCGAGCCAGGCGCTTCGCTGCCGCCGCTAATCGCGTGGCCACTATCAATAGCGGCTTTGACCAATTGGCGGCCCATTCGGCCTGCGACGCCTGCGACGGCAATGTTCATATTCTGAGTCATGCTCGCCTTATACAACGCTTTGCAAACATGACCACAAGACTTAACGAGGCCTTCAGCCTGTATTCAGCGTAATAATGTGTTAACCATAGCTAAGCCCGCAATGATTGCGGCAAACACGTGGGGAAATACATGATACGTTCAGCACTCATCCTTCTTGGTACCGCTACTTGCTTTAGCGCGCCAGCAGTTGCGCAAAGCTTCAGCCATACACACGGCAATAGTGGCTATCACAGCCATGACACGACCATCACCGTCACGCATGGCGACTGTTGCCAGACGACCCATACGTGCAGCCACACGAGCCATTCAGGTCACGGATCGCATCACGGGCATGCAAATCACCATGGCAATCATCACACACAGGGCCACGGGCATCATAGCGGCCATCACCAAAGCCACGGCCACCATAGCGGACACAGTTCACACAGCAGCCAAGTGACCCGCACTTATACGCGCACTTACGTGCACCCTCAGACAACAACGCACATCTACACACGCACGGTTCCTGCAACGGTGACACACACGACATATCCCGGCCGCCATATTGCTACCCATTCAGATCACGCGCCGCGCTATAACGTTCAACACACGGATCGCGACAAGCCATGGGCGCATCATGATCGCAAGTGGAAAAGCCGGACGCGCACTGGCTACCGTCACCGCCACTAGGCGCGCGCTAAACTGAGTGCTAAGGCCGCGCGCATGTATCAGATTACTGCACGTGGCCCTCGCGCCTCTATCGAAGCCGCTTGGGATGCCCTTGCTTGGACAGACCCAACGCCGGCGGACGCCGTCGACGCCAAAGAAGACACGCGTCTTACATGGCGATTGGCTGCTTATGCCGATGATGCAACCGCGGCAGAGGCCTGCGCAGATATTATCCGCGAAACCTCGCCGGATCTGAACCCTGTTGTTGAAGCATTAGAAGACAGAGACTGGGTAACGCTCTCGCTCGAAGGCCTTCCGCCCGTAAAAGCCGGCCGCTTTATTGTTGCCGGAAGTCATGCCTTAGCAGCCACATCGCCGGGCAAAGTTGATATTCTAATTGAAGCCGGTCCCGCATTTGGAACCGGCCATCACGGCACAACCCTCGGATGCCTATTGGGCTACGAGCATGTGCTTCGCAGCGGCGTGCCGAAGACTGTTCTAGATGTTGGAACGGGATCTGGCGTGCTTGCGATTGCCGCAATCAAGACGGGTGCGGAACGCGCCATCGGCACAGAGATCGATGCGCAGAGCGTTGTGGTTGCAAACGACAATGCGGCGAAGAATAATGTCGGCAACAAGTTCCGCGCCTACCACACGCGCAGCGCGGCCAACGCGATTATTCAATCCGCAGCACCCTTTGACCTGGTCTTTGCTAACATCCTCGCGAAGCCTTTGATTGGCCTCGCACCAGAGATTGAACGCCTAACCGAGAAGGGTGGCCACATTATCCTATCTGGGTTGCTCAATCGTCAGGAACCGCTTGTTTCAGCGGCTTATACTGGGCGCAATTTGAACCTTGTGAAGCGGATCCGTAAAGACGGCTGGTCCACACTGGTTTTCCAAAAAGGCGCTTAGGCCGAATTACCCCTTTGCATGGGGCTGATTTCCGCACTACCTAAGCGGCATGAGACAAAATTTTGACGTGAAAGGCGGCCCACAACTTGGCCGCACGAACCTGCCAAAACTGCGCGCCGAAATGGCGAAACAATTGCTTGATGGCTTTTATATCCCACATGAAGATGAGTACCAGAACGAGTACCTGCCCGATGCCAATGAACGCCTTGCATGGGCAAGCGGCTTCACGGGCTCATATGGTTCGGCATTCGTGTTTACGAACAGCGCGGTCCTTTTCATTGATGGGCGTTACACAATTCAAGCCGCCGATCAGACAGATAATATCCTGTTTGACCGCGTCGCCGTACCAGACCCCGGCCCATTCGGATGGCTGGCAGAGCAAGACTTTTCCGGCCAAATCATTGGCTATGACCCAGGCTTGATGACGCCGAATGATGTCAGCACACTCACCAAAGCTGCGACGAAAGCCGGCGCAAGCGTAAAGTCCGTGTCCGAAAACCCTATCGATTTAGCTTGGCAAGATCGCCCCACTCAACCGCAAGCGCCAGTCTATGCGCATGGTATCGAATTCGCGGGTGTAACGTCAGAAGATAAGCGTAACCAAATCGCCGCAGAACTCGCCAAAGACGGCGCTGACGCTGCCGTTATTACCGCGCCTGCCAGCCTTGCTTGGCTATTCAATATTCGCGGCGGAGACGTTGCGTGCTCTCCGCTTCCACTCGGCCGTGCGATCATTCGCCGTGACGGAAGCGCAGATCTGTTCCTGGACCCTGCGAAAGAAAGTTCTGGGCTTCGCGAGCATCTTGGAAATCAAGTTACCTTACTCCCAATCGATCAATTGGATCAGCATCTGGGCGGATTGACCGGCAAAAAAGTAAGCCTTGACCCCGATCTGGCGTCAGCTTGGTTTTTCCAAACACTGACTGAAGCCGGAGCAGAGATCATCCGGCAGCCTGATCCAGTATTGCTGCCAAAGGCAAAAAAGAACGCAGCAGAGATTGAAGGCACCGCAAATGCGCATCGCCGTGATGGTTCGGCAATTACGAAATTCCTGCATTGGCTTGATACGGTCGCTCAATCTGGAGAGATAACGGAAATCGATGCAGCGTTGAAGTTGGAGAATTTCCGCAACGCATTCGCCGATCTAAAGGACCTATCGTTTGAAACGATTTCAGGCGCGGGACCAAATGGCGCGCTACCGCACTACCGTGTCTCATCAGCATCGAATCGCCCGTTGGAGCGCGGCTCGCTTTATCTCGTCGATAGCGGCGGGCAGTATCCAGATGGTACCACGGATATTACCCGAACAGTCGCGATCGGCACACCTAGCGACGATATGCGCCGTCATTATACGCTTGTCTTGAAGGGACATATCGCGCTTGATCGAGTTCGCTTCCCGGTTGGAACAACAGGCACCCACCTCGATATCCTTGCGCGACATTCTCTATGGCAAGCTGGCTTGGATTATGACCACGGAACCGGTCACGGCGTAGGGGTATTCCTTGGCGTTCATGAAGGGCCGCAGCGCATCGCGAAACCGTGGAATGCCATCCCGCTTGCGCCAGGCATGATCGTGTCGAATGAGCCGGGCTTCTACAAAGAAGGGGCATACGGCATCCGGATTGAGAACCTGCAATACGTGACGCCAGCCGAGGAGATCGAAGGCGGTGAGAGACCTATGCTAGGCTTCGAATGCCTCACCTTTGCGCCCCTCGCACGCGATCTAATCAACACCGACTTACTGTCAGCAGAAGAACGTGATTGGGTCGACGATTACCATCAGCGGGTGCTGGCTGAGATTGCCCCCTTGGTTGAAGGCGAAGTGGCAGACTGGCTCGATAGGGCCTGCCGCACGCTTTAATCGGCTGACACGAAATCTATCCACTCGGCCTCTGTCATCACCGTCACGCCGAGGGATTCTGCTTTTTTGAGCTTTGATCCGGCGCCCGGCCCTGCGACCAATATATCTGTTTTACTTGACACTGAACCAGCAACTTTTGCGCCTAAAGATGTCGCTTTGGCTTTGGCTTCGTCGCGGGTCATCGCCTCAAGCGACCCTGTAAACACGACGACTTTTCCTGCGATCAGGCTATCGCTGCTCGGCGCTTCTCCATCAAGAACAGTGACCTCAGACAGTAACTCCGCCAACATTGCCTGATTATGAGGTTCGCTGGCAAATGCGGTTAGCGAACCAACGGCAGCGCCGCCAATACCGTCTATTGAGACTAATGCTTCTGCACCTTCACCGTCCGGATTTTCCACTGCACTTTCCACCGCCGCCCAAAACTCAGACCATTTCACAAAAGTTCGCGCCATCAAGCCAGACGTTGTTTCCCCCACATGACGAATGCCCAAGCCGTTCAGAAAACGTGCAAATGGCACATCTCGTTTCTGATCAATCGCGGATTTCAGGTTTCGAGCTGACGTCTCACCAAATCCTCCCCATTCGGAAAGGGGCGGTAAGCCAGCATCTGAAATACGTTGTTCAAGTTGGAATATGTGTTGCGGCGCCTGAATGATCCCACGCTCGTAAAACATCTCGATCTGTTTGCCCCCCAGACCGTCAATATCCAGCGTCTTGCGGGATACAAAATACTTTAGCCGCTCCATCGCTTGAGCCGGACAGGTTAGTCCACCGGTGCAGCGGCGACGGACATCTTCGTTTCCTTTGTCGTCGACCTCACGCACTGCTAATGATTGGCATTCAGGACAAACGGTCGGCATCTGGTATGCCTCACCGCGCCCGGGACGGTCAGAGTCAGTAACACGCAGGACTTGCGGGATGACGTCACCTGCGCGTTGGATTTCAACATGGTCACCTACCCGCACATCAAGTCGTGCAATTTCATCTTCATTGTGAAGTGTCGCATTTGATACAACGACACCGCCCACCGTAACGGGTGTTAGCCGCGCAACTGGGGTCAAACTCCCCGTACGCCCGACTTGTATGTCGATTGATTCAAGTTTTGTAATCGCCTTTTCAGCGGGAAACTTGTGCGCGATGGCCCATCGCGGGAACCGGCTCACTTGGCCCAGCCGAGATTGCCAGTCTAAACGATCAACTTTGTAGACGACGCCATCAATATCATAACCAAGGTCGGCGCGTTGTTCAGCAATGTCATTATAGGCTTCGATTAATCCGTCGACAGAGTTATGCGACGCAAACAGCGGATTGGTTGAAAACCCCCAATTGGCCAGCGCATTTACGGCTTCTGATTGGGTCTCGGCGAACGGCGCGCTCGTTTCCCCCCATGCATAAGCAAAGAATTTCAGCGGGCGAGACGCTGTAACAGACGGATCTTTTTGTCGAAGCGCGCCCGCAGCGGCGTTTCTGGGGTTCATATAAGTTTTGCGACCTGCCGCTTCTTCAGCATCGTTTAATGCGGCGAAATCGCTGGCGGCCATATAGACCTCACCCCGAATTTCAATATTAGCTGGCCAACCACCACCGCCCAATGTCTGAGGCACGTCCGCAAGCATTTTTGCGTTCGCTGTAACGTCTTCCCCCGTTTTGCCGTCGCCGCGCGTGGCTGCCTTTATCATCTTCCCGTTTTCATAGGTGATACTCAGGGACAAACCATCGATCTTAGGCTCGGCGGTTAGGCTCAACGGTTCATCGTTGCTAAGTCCTAGAAAACGGCGGATGCGTGCGGCGAATTCTGTGACATCTTCTTCGCTAAATGCGTTATCTAGCGATAGCATCGGAACACCGTGCTCAATCTTGCCAAACCCATCCTTAAGCGGTGCCCCGACGCGATTAGTTGGGCTGTCTTTGCGTTTGAGGTGAGGGAAATGCGCCTCTATTTCGATATTACGCTGGCGTAGCGCATCATACTGAGCATCCGTAAGATGTGGATCATCCTCAGCATAGTAAGCCGCATCGGCCAGCTTGATTTCGGTTGAAAGCCGCGCAAGCTCTTTGCTCGCTTCTGCCTCTGTCAGTTTCTCAACAGCGTTTGCTTCACTCATGCCGCCTCCAGCAATTTCGATGCAGCGGCGCGCGCTTCATCGGTAATGCTGGAGCCTGACAACATTCGGGCGATTTCTTCAAGTCGTTGACCATCATCAAGTTGTGCAACATGCGTGATCAACTGACCTTTTTGGGTCGGAGCCTTCATAACACGCCACTGGCGCTGTGCAGATGATGCAACTTGCGGACTATGGGTAATCGCGAAGACTTGACGTGCTTTTGCAAGGCCGCCAAGGCGCTCACCAATGGCCGCCGCGACTGCACCGCCCACGCCTTGGTCAGCTTCGTCAAAGATTAGTGTTCCTGCACCGCCTGCCGTGCTGAGCGCGCATTTCAGCGCCAATGAAAACCGCGCCAACTCGCCGCCAGATGCAATAGCTTTAAGAGGCCCAAATCCTGCGCCCGGATTTGTTTCAACTTGAAACTCAACCCGCTCAAGCCCCTTCGCGCCACTTTCATCTTCACTGATTGGGATGAAGCCGACTTGCACTTGAACCCGGCCAAGATGTAACGGCTTTAGCTCCCTCATAATGGTCGTTTCGAGACGGGCTGCGGTCTTATGACGAACCTCAGTAAGCTTCTGTGCAACCTCCGCCCAGGCTGCGCGAGCGGCTGTCTCTGCCTGTTTCGCGTACTCTAAAGCCTCAGTGTCAGAGTTACAGAGCGCAAGATCAGCGCAATGGCGCTCAAGGACTTCAGCTAACAGTTCTGGCGTGCAGTCATACTTCCGAGCCGCCGCGCGGAGGGCAAATAGCCTCCCCTCAACGGACTCCAGCGAGTTAGAATCATGTCCACCAAATTGCAAAAGACCCCGGACAGCCTCTTGCGCTTCTGCTAACTCAATCAGCGTACGTTCAACCGCTTCTGCCGCTTGCTTGGCGGCCACTAAAATATTTGCGTCCAAAGCCTCCAGACCTTGTATGTGCAAAATGCGGTCAGTCGCTCTAGCCGCTTTTGAGAGGCTCTCATCCAACGCCTTGTCCCGCAGCGCATCATGAGCTTCCTCTATCGTTTCAGTAATTCGCTCTGATTGTAAGAGCACTCCTCTTTGTGCTACGAGCGCTTCGCATTCACCCGCCTCTGGTGCGAGCTTGGACAGATCTTCGACAGCGAAACTCAACCAATCTCGTCGCTCATGCGCAGATTTCGCCGCCGCCTCTAAAGCTTGCCGGTGGTCTCGCGCAGCCTCGAAAGCGTGCCATAACGATGCGCAAGCTTTCACGTACTCTATATGGCCGCCAAAACTATCTAGCATTGCGCGGTGGGATGAAGGGCGCATCAGGCCAGATGCTGCATGCTGGCCATGAATTTCTACAAGCGCTTCACCAATCTCACTTAGAAGCGCCGTGCTGACAGGTTGCTCGTTCAAGAAAGCCCGCGATGGGCCTGAGCGTTGGATTATGCGGCGTAGGATGAGGGTATCTTCATTGGAGACTTCAATATCGTGGTGCCGAAGCAACGCCCATACGGCGTGATCCTGATTAAGCTCAAATTCGACTGAGATGGATGCACGGTCGGCGCCTGTGCGAACCTGTTTTCGATTCGCTGGACCGCCAAGCGCCAAACCTAGCGCATCTAGAATGATAGATTTACCGGCACCTGTTTCACCAGTGAGCGCTGTGAACCCTGTCTGAGCCTCAAGGTCGAGACTATCAATCAGGACAAAAGAACGGATAGAGAGAGCAACAATCATGCCCCCTCATATCATTAGAACAAAATGAGAACAAGTGCTATTTTCCGCCGGGAATTAGCCGTTGCAACCAAGTTCGTTTCTGCGCCTCGCTAGCGGCCTCTGGATCAAGGCCTTCATTCCCCAACAAACGGTATGCGTCGCGGTACCAGTTTGTCTCAGGATAATTGTACCCAAGCACCGCGCCGGAGGCGAGAGCCTCTTGCTTCAGGCCCAAAGATAAATAGGTCTCGACAAGACGATAAAGTGCTTCTGGGGCATGGCTTGTCGTATCATAGTCTTTCACGACCGTGCGAAAACGGTTCACAGCTGAAAGGTGTTGGTTGCGGCGGAGATACCAACGACCGATTTCCATTTCTTTGCCAGCAAGTTGATCCTGAACCATGTCGAGTTTCAATGTCGCATCACGAGCATAGTCGGTTCCCGGATAACGGCGGACCACATCATTGAGCGCGGCCTTTGCAAGCTCTGTCGTCTTCTGGTCCCGGCCAACATCCATGATTTGATCGAAATAGCTCGCAGCAATCAGATAGTACGCATAAGCAGCGCCCTGACCTGCTGGGTTAAGAGATAGATAGCGCTGAGCCGTGCTGATTGCATCATCATAGCGACGCGATTCATATGACGCGAACGCCGACATCAAAGACGAACGTCGCGCCCATTCAGAATACGGGTGCTGACGCTCAACCTCATTGAAGAGCAAAATTGCATCATCATAATCACGTTTATCAAGCTCTTCAGTTGCGCGTGAATAAAGCTGCTCAACGGGGCGCTCGACATAAGCTAATTGCTCATCACGGCGGGAATTCTGACAGGCGGTTAAGGCCAGAGCCAAAAGCGGCAACGCAAGCATAATTTTCGGGATCGTACGCATTACAAATATCTACCAATGATGAGTTTGGCGCAGTTTCCCCAAGGCCCAGCATTTGTAAAGCCTGTGACTGTGGCAAAACAATCAAATCGATGCAGGGTTACGCACTTGTCATAAGCGGACGGCGACCTACGTCTCCCGTATATCACCTCGTAGGCACTATTGTGTGCGGAGGGCGAAGGAATAGTTATGACACAACTCGACAAAGACGTTTTAAGCGCGAGCGAAGTTGATAGACTGGTTGGCGATCGCATTCGTCGCCGCAGGATCTTGATGGGTCTCACTCAAGATCAATTGGGCGAGGCTTTAGGCATTTCGTACCAACAGATCCAAAAATATGAGACAGGCGCTAACCGCGTCAGTGCGGGCCGTCTTTACCTCATCGCTGAAAAACTTGAAGTCTCAGCCGGTTGGTTTTTTGATCCTGTAAAATCTGATGCAAGCAGTTCTGATTTCAACGACATTGGGTCATCACGGCAGCTCATGGATTTTGTTCGTAGCTTCTCAAAAATCGAAGACGATCGCGTTAAAGCAATCCTCGTCTCGCTCGTGCGCGCCATGGCCGATAGTGATGAGCTGGACATCGCTGATACACTAACAGACGAGATCAGACCAAACGCCTGAAAAGGTTGAGTATTTATTGGCCCTTTTCCTCCAGCACGCATACGATACGTTATAACTTTTATAACCCCCTGTTTTAATTGACTATTTGAGTGTGACGACCTAGTTTTGATGAATGTCACACGATCATAGCCACCATGGCCACGACCACGCACACCATCATGCTCTAGACGACACCATAGATGGTCGACGTCGTATCGCTATCGCGGCATTTCTAACATTCTCTTTCATGATTGTAGAAGTTGTCGGCGGGGTCATCTCGGGCTCACTGGCACTCTTAGCGGATGCAGCTCATATGCTTACAGATGCCGGGTCTCTTGGGCTCGCTTGGCTAGGGTTTAAGCTGGCCGAGCGCCCTGCGGATGCTTCCCGTTCATTTGGGTGGGCGCGATTCAAAGTTCTTGCAGCGTTCGTAAATGGCCTTGCGCTGATTGTGCTTGCCGCATGGATCATCGTCGAGGCGATTCAAAGACTATCCGAGCCTCAACCCGTTATGGGCGGCGTGCTGTTTGCCGTTGCCTGTGGAGGCCTCCTCGTGAACATCGCCGCCTTCTTTGTGCTTCATGGTGGGGATCGGGAAGATCTTAATATGCGCGGCGCGCTGTGGCATGTCGCTGGCGACCTTTTAGGGTCGGTTGCAGCGATTGGAGCGGCAATCGTCATTATCTATACAGGATGGATGCCGATTGACCCGATCTTATCGTCGCTTGTGGCTGTGATTATAGCCATTGGTGGATACAGGATCATTCGCAGTACAGGTCATATCCTGATTGAGGGTGTACCAGCTGGGCTATCACCCGATGCGATCAAGGATGATCTGCGAATGCATCTGATAAATGCTTATGAAGTTGGTCATGTTCACGCATGGGCACTGAACGAGTCTAAATTCCTCGTCACTTTGGATGTGACCGCAAAGCCGGGCGCCTGTCCCGAATCGCTGCGGCAAACGGTTAAGGCGAGATTGAAAGACGCCTTCGATGTCGATCACGTGACCGTCGAGATCACCAGTGATCCGCTAGAATCCACCTAGGGTCAAAAGCCCGATAGCCGATCAAAACATTTTCAGAAACGAAAAAAGGAGGCCAAAAAGGCCTCCTTTATCCACTCTACTCATACTCTACTAAGCGGATACATAACCGATTACGATCTTTTTGCAAAGGGGTCGTAATCGATCCGTGTATTACCGTAACTTAAGCAGTGACTTGCTTGGCAAATGTTTTCGCCTGAGCAACCCACTCATCACGACCAATACGGCCCGGGAAGCTCATATCAGCTTCAAGAAGCTTGATTTGAGCTTTCTTAAGGCCGGCAATCTGCCAGAAGTGGAACATACCAGCTGTGTTAAGCTTGCCTTCGAGAACCGCGCCAACACCTTTGATCATTTTCAGATCGTCAGCAGCACCAATTGGTGCCTCAAGGCGACCATTCTCATCAGCCATTGGAAGTGTTGCGGCTTTTGCAGCTTTCGCTTTCCGCGCGGCTTTCTTCACAACTTTAGCTTTTTTCGCTTTCTTTGGCTTGTCACCAACAGCTGCGATTTCGGCGCTGAGACGCTCAACGCGGGCTTTGACTTTGTCGTCAGCACCCGTTGCATTGGCTTTAAGGTCAGCAACCTGCTCTTCGAGGTCGTCCAGCTTGCTGTGAAGCTTTTCAGACTTCTTGGCTTTCAAAGAAAACTTCTTAAGACCAAGTGCGTCACGCATACGCTCCATACGGGCTTCAAGACGTTCACGCTGCTCTTCTTGGAACTTAGAAACGGCCTCAGTTGCGTCTTCGGTTGCTTCAGCAACACGGCCGCGAACCTTAGATACCTGCTCGGCAACTTTAGACGCTTGCTCAGCAACTTTGCTCATTTGCTCAGTCATTTTAGAAACAGCTGTGTTTGAAGAAAGGCGCGCACGAACGTCGCCTTCGATTTCTTCACCGCGTTTGACGAGATCATCAAAAAGAACGCCGCTTTGGCCGCTGACTTTGCCAACGCCGTCAGCTGCGACGTCATAGGCTTTGCCATATGCGCCAACGCCAGCAAGCCAGATTTTGTGTGCTACGTCGAGGCCTTTGTTCTCGATTGCCGCGCCTACGAATTGGGCTTTCACTTTTTCAGCAGCCTTCTTCGCTTTTTTCGCTGTTTTGTCTTTCTTAGCCATGATCAGGCTCCTTGATATCTATCCGAAAAGCCATGCGCCTTTCTCCATTGGGGATAGAAATACAGAACCTGTCTAGAAATCGCATACTAATCGCAAAACGCGAACTAGCTGGCCAGTTCAGCAACGTGTTCTGCAATGGATAGCGACGATGTCAGGCCGGGGCTTTCGATGCCCAGTAGGTTAATCAGATGAGGGCCTGAAGCTTCAATCCGAAAATCGCCTGAAGGCTCACCCGGGTTGACCAGCTTTGGTCGAACGCCAGCATAATCAGGAGCCAGTGCATCCTTTTGAAGATCAGGCCAATAGCGCCGCGCAGAATTGAAGAAATGCTCTGCGCGCGCGGGATCAACTTGATAGTCGAATGGCGGCTCAGCGTCCTCATCGAGCCATTCAGCGTCAGGACCAAGCTTGCCGCGCCCGGCCAGATCCACGGTCAAATGCAGTCCCAAACTGGAGGTGCCAGGCATCGGATAGATCAACCGCGAAAATGGGGTGCGGCCCGTAATGCTGAAATAACTCCCCTTTACATATCGAGGAACAGGCAGCGTCGCGACATGGTCTCCAGCGATTTTAGCTGCGAGGAATACGGAATTATGGCCAGCTGCATTCACCACGGTTTTTGCGGTAATGATGGCGGGCATTGCGCCGCCTGTGACGAGCTCAACGCAGTCTGGTTTTACTTCGCCGCCTTCAACCGGAGTCTCGAACGCGATCATGCCGCCTCGATCTTCCAGCTCGCCCTGCAGTGCTAGGAAGTAGCCATGACTATCAAAGATACCCGAAACTGGGGAATGGATCGCTGCTTCTATCTCTGGCGCTAGCGCTGGCTCAAGCGCGCGCGCAGCATCGCCGTCCATAATAACAAGGTCTTCCACATCATTATCGCGGGCACGGCCAACGATGCCCTCTAGGCCTGCTGCCTCATCGCCATGCGCGACGACAAGCTTTCCGCATCGGTTATAGGTGACGCTATGTTGATCTAGATATTTATAAAGCTTCCGGCGGCCTTGCACGCAATGACGGGCCTTTAATGACCCTTTGGCGTAGTAGATACCGGCATGGATGACTTCAGAATTTCGCGAAGACGTATGCGAGGCAATTAGCGCTTCGGCCTCTAGCACAATCACATCGCGTCCCTGCATTGAAAGGGCCCTTGCGACGGCTAGGCCAATTACGCCTGCGCCAATAACCACTGCATCTGCATCAAATCGTTCCATATCTTTTATAGAAAGGTGGATTTGTGATTGGGCGAGTCGCGATTCTGCGCTATTCTGACGCACATGCGGTGGATTGCCCTCATATTGTTGCTGATAAGCCCCTACGCAATGGCGGAAAATGCAGAACAAGCACGCGCTTTCTCCGAAGGGCGATATTCAGAAGCGGTGCAACTAGCCCAAGCCGACCATACGCCAGACGCACTCGCATTTTCCGCACGTAGCCTACTCGCCGAAGCGATGAGCGCAGAGAACTATGTCCCAGATCAAAAGCTTGCTGAAAGAGCGGAAGCCTTAGCGAGACAAGCTCTAGAACAAGCCCCTGATCATATTGAGGGTCGCCTGCAACTTGCGATCGCATTATCGCTTAGGGCCCATCCCCTTTCAAACCGAGAAGCCATGCGCGCAGGGTTTGGAGAAGAAGCTAGAGACTTGGTAGAGTCTGTATTGAGCGATAATCCAGACAACCTTTATGCAAATGGCTTTATGGCCGTTTGGCATGTCGAAGTTCGTCGCCGCGGCGGCGCAATAGGCGCCTCTTTCATGGGCGCCTCCACCAAGCAGGGGCGCAAGCACTATCAGACAGCCATATCAGCATCACCCGGTGATGCATCCACGCATTGGCAATACGCGCGCGCCCTTGCCGCATTAAATTCTAATAAGTTCCGCAAAGAGATCGAAGCTACCTTGCAAGCGGCATTAGATTCTCCGACTGAGACCGAACTCGAACGCGTGATGCAAACCCGCGCTGCAATATTGTTGAAGACTCTCGAACAGAAAGGGCGCCGCCCGACCGAAAAGCAAGCTAAGGATATGCTGTGACGGAAACTATTCCGCAGCCACCGCTTCCATAGCTTTGCTTTCTTCAAGGAAGCGTTCCGCCTCTAGCGCAGCCATACAGCCCATGCCCGCAGCCGTGACCGCCTGACGATAAGTTTCATCAGTGACATCGCCTGCCGCAAAAACACCGGGGATATTCGTCGCTGTCGAATCTGGCGCAGTAATCAAATAGCCATTGTCATGCATATCGAGTTTGCCCTTGAACAGTTCAGTCGCTGGGGCGTGACCGATTGCGATGAAGATACCGTGGACAGGAACGTCCTCAATCTCTCCAGTATCACGGTTCTTTAGGCGCGCCGCCGTCACACCGAGCGGATTTTCATCACCAAGAACTTCTTCAAGCTGCGTATTCCACTTCACTTCAACCTTCGGATTGTTGAGCAAGCGGTGTTGGAGGATTTTCTCTGCGCGAAGCGTGTCACGGCGGTGCACAAGCGTCACTTTGCTGGCGAAGTTTGTGAGGAACAGAGCCTCTTCAACAGCCGTATTACCGCCGCCAACGACAATGACGTCTTTGCCGCGATAGAAGAAGCCGTCACAAGTTGCGCAAGCTGATACACCAAAGCCTTGGAATTTCGTCTCTGTCGGCAACCCAAGCCACTTCGCCTGCGCACCTGTTGAAATCACGACGCTATCAGCGGTGTAGACTGTGCCGCTTTCGCCAACCGCGCGGAACGGACGGCTATCAAAATCGACCGTTGCGATATGATCTTCCGCCATTTTCGCACCCATTTTAAGCGCATGGTCCTGCATCTTGATCATCAATTCAGGGCCTTGGATTTCAGCGAAGCCCGGATAGTTTTCAACGTCAGTTGTGATGGTCAGTTGACCGCCGGGCTGCAGACCCGCAACAACCAAAGTATCGCGCATCGCACGCGCCGCATAAACCGCCGCGGTCCAGCCCGCAGGGCCAGAGCCTATTATAAGGATTTCCGCGTGACGCGTATTCTGTTCTGTGTCGGCCATCACCGTCTCCGTCTGGCCTTAGCGGCCGATAATTTGTCTTGGCACTTGTTATGGGGATTCGCTGGTGATCAATAAAGGGGGCAGCAGCGTCACAGTAACGTGAGAATTACTGCTCTACCCCGATTGCCCATGCCCATAGACCATCAGCAGACTTACCCTGCCATGCAGCATAGGCGACAGCGCCCTCACATCCAGCGGAACTCATCAAACGCTTTGTCCAATCATCGCCGGGTTCCATCGTCGCCGCATGAATTCCCCATAGCAGCTGCGCCTGTCTCAACCGGGTCTTATCCAATGATCCGTAGAGGATGGGTTGCGCGCCGCGCACACGTGAAAACTGTGCAAGGCGGAAAATATCGCCCGTTCGGAGTGCCAAGGGAACATCATTGCGCGTTGCAATTTCCATCGCCGCAACTGCAACCGTATCAATATCATTGCGGCATTCACCGCCGCCATCATATTGTTCCAAAGCTTGGCGATAATCATCCGCGCCCTCAACCGCGCGAATGATGCGATTCATAATTGCCACAGCCGTCGCAGGATGGCGGCCCACAGCAGTTTCAGCCGATAGCATAACAGCGTCAGCACCTTGATAGATTGCGGTCGCAACATCACTCGCTTCGGCGCGCGTTGGGGCAGCATTTTCAATCATGCTCTCCAACATCTGGGTCGCAACAATAACGGGCTTTCCCGCATTACGAGACACGCGAACAATACGGCGTTGGATCAGCGGCACTTCTTCTGGTGGAAACTCAACCCCAAGGTCACCGCGAGCAATCATCACTGCATCGGTCGCATCAACGATAGCATCTAGATTATCAATGGCGGCAGGCTTCTCAAGCTTGGCAACAATCATCGCTTTATCACCAATGATCGCTCTGGCTTCTTCGATATCGGCAACGGTTTGGACGAAACTTAACGCAACAATATCGACGCCCATCTCAAGCGCGAATGCAAGGTCGCTATGATCTTTCTCAGACAGAGCCGGGACAGGCAGAGTTTTGCCCCGCACCGTAAACCCTTTTCGGTCTTTCAAAACGCCCGGAACATCGGCGCGAACCTTTGGCTTATCCCCGGCGCGAACGACCGTGAAAATAAGCAGCCCGTCATCAGCGAGGATGGTATCACCCTCTTCTAGGACAGATAAAATTTCCTTGCGCGGCACAGGGATCGTATCAGGCTGATCAGTCTCTTGCCCAACGACCAAATCAAATTCACTGCGAAAGCCAAGCTTCAACTCGCCGCCCGGGAATTTTCCAACCCGGATTTTTGGGCCTTGAAGGTCTGCCAAAACCGCAAGTGGCCGTCCAAGCAACTCCTCAGTCATACGGATCGTATCACAGGTACGCTTGTGCTTTTCCTGCTCGCCGTGGCTAAAGTTCAAGCGGAAAACATCTACGCCGGCTTCGGCGAGCAAGCGGATATTCGCTGAGGATGAACTACCCGGTCCTAAAGTCGCAACAATCTTGGCACTGCGGCCTCGTAATCCTGATACTGAAGGCCGACCGATCATGTCCTAAGTCCCTTTACCCAATTCAACAGCTTCGCGGACCTTGGCTTCGATTCCCGCCCAATCACCAGCCGCCATTTCAGCAGGCGAAGCGATCCACGTTCCACCCGCAGCGATAACGTTTGGCAATGTGAGATAGTCTCTCACATTATGCTGCTTAATCCCGCCAGTCGGCATGAAATCGATATGCGGCAAAGGCCCGCCAAGAGATTTAACGAAGTTCGCGCCGCCAGCGGCTTCGGCTGGGAAGAATTTCAGAACGCCATATCCCTCTTCAAACCGCGCCATGGCTTCGCTGGCGGTCGAAACGCCGGGAAGAATGACACCGTCATGGTAGGCGAGCGCTTTAAGAAGATCAGGGCCGGCGCCTGGCGAGACCAAAAAGTCTGAGCCAGCTTTAAGCGCAGCATCGACATCACCCTCTGAACAGATCGTACCTGCACCAACGAGCAAGGATGGCTCAGCCTGTTTCATCTCTCGAATAACTTCAAGTGCGACAGGCGTGCGAAGCGTAACTTCTGCACTTTTCAAACCACCAGCGACCAATGCGGCGGCTAAGGGTGCGGCATGCTCAACGGCTTCAACCGTAAGGACAGGTACAATTGGGGCACCATCAAGCGCTTGGCGGAACGTTGCTAGGTTGATCATTGCTCAACCTCCTCATCAAAATGTAGTGCTGCCGCTCCGATAAGGGCCGCTTGCCCCTCCATCAACAGACGAACCGGAATAGGATCCATGTATGGACTCATAGGTCCGCGTTCGAAGAAACGCGCAAGGGCGCCGGACTGGCTGAGCCAGTCAACTAACCGTTCAGCGACGCCTCCGGTGATAACGACCCCGCCGCGCGTGCCATTTATCAACGCAGCATCACCTAGTGCGTCTAGCGTTGCACCCGCGCGGATCTCACATATATCGCGGCACAATTGATCACCGCTAAGCGCCCGTTGCATTATTTCGGCGGGCGGAGTTTCAACCCACGCCTCACCATCAATCTCACAGAGCGCTTGGTGAACCGCATTCAAGCCTGAGCCTGACAAAACCAATTCTTTAGATACATATCCGTGCGTCTTGCGCAGACGTTGAGTCAAAGCCCATTCACGGTCATTTCTAGCTGCAAATGCGGCATGGCCGCCCTCGCCTGTCATAACTTTCCAACCGCGATCACCCTCAGGAAGCAAAGTCGCCATGCCGAGCCCCGTTCCCGGTCCGGCAACAAGTATAGGCGTGCGTTCTTCGGGAACATCGCCCTTGTGAAGAACACGGAAGCTTGAATCAGGTAGCTCAGGGATGGAGCGCGCCATCGCCGCATAATCATTGACTAAACGCACACGATCAAAGGCAAGTTTCGATGCGAGCGCTTTGCTATTCACGGTCCAATTGCGATTGGTCAGGCTGACAATGCCGTCGCTAACTGGTCCAGCGAAAGCAAACAGGGCTTTATTCGGTCGATTGTTTCCGAGGCCACGCAAATACTGCTTCAAAGCGTCTTCGAAGCTACAAAAATCATCACCGGGCATGACCGCGATATCATTAACTTCAAGATGACCCGCAAAGCCTAATTTAGCCCGCGCAAAGCGAACATTTGTGCCGCCGATATCGCCAACGAGTACACTATCCGGCATCAGCTCGTCCCCAGCATCGAAAAGATGCTTCCACCTTGCTCAGAATTGCTAACTGAACCGCGCAAGCCAGCGAATAGCTCTCGTCCAAGCCCCATCGCGCTTTGATTTGGACGAAAGACAACAGCCTCCCGCGCATCAAATTCTTCATCAGTAACTTTAATTGTGAGCTCGCCGGTCGTCGCATCCAAGCGAATGACATCGCCATCGACAACACGCGCAAGGGGGCCGCCGCGGGATGCTTCTGGCCCGACATGAATAGCGGCAGGAAATTTGCCCGACGCCCCAGACATACGTCCATCCGTTACCAAGGCGACTTTATAGCCTTTATCCTGCAACGCGCCCAGCGGAGCAGACAAAGCATGTAACTCTGGCATTCCATTGGCCGCTGGGCCCTGAAAGCGCACCACGATAACAACGTCGCGGTCCAACTCTCCGGCTTTGAAGGCGGCTTTTACCGCGTCTTGGTGATCGAAAACACGGCATGGGGCTTCGGTAATATGACGATCTGGCTTAACCGCCGAGACCTTGATCACACCGCGGCCTAGCTTACCATCGAGCATTTGGACACCGCCGGTGGCCGCAAACGGGTCTGTATAGGGACGAATGATCTCCAAATCACCGCTCTCGGCTGGCGCCTCACGCCATTTCAGATCATCGCCGTCCAAGTACGGCTCTTGACTATAGGTTGATATGGGCCCCGCCACGCCCATGGCGTTACCGTTCATCAACCCGGCTTCGAGGAGCTGGCGAACCACAAAACCCATTCCGCCAGCAGCATGAAAATGGTTCACATCAGCCGGGCCATTTGGATATATCTTACACAGCAAAGGTACGACGGCGCTGATTTCCGCGAAGTCTTCCAATGTGATTTCGAAGCCAGCAGCAGCAGCCATAGCAGGCAAGTGAAGCGTGTGGTTGGTTGAGCCACCCGTGGCCATCAAACCGACAATCGCATTCACAAAAGTAGCAGCGCTTACCATTTCACCAAGAGGAGCGTATTCACCCTTCACAGAACTGCTGAGCACTTGCCGAACGGTCCCCCGCGTCAGCGCTTCGCGAAGCTTTGTTTTCGGATTTGGAAATGCCGCACCGGGAAGGTGGAAGCCCATGACTTCCATCATCATCTGGTTCGAGTTTGCAGTCCCGTAGAACGTGCAAGTACCCTGTGTGTGATAGCTTGCAGCCTCAACTTTGAGCAGCTCTTCACGGCCGACATTGCCAAGCGCAAACTCTTGGCGGACGCGTTGCTTTTCGGGGTTGGGCAAGCCCGAAGGCATTGGGCCAGCAGGTACCATCACATGCGGCAACCACCCAAAGCGCAATGCCGCGATTACCAGTCCCGGAATAATCTTATCGCAAACGCCAAGATGCAGCACGCCATCATACATGTCGTGGCTCATTGAAACAGCGCTCGCCATGGCGATCACATCCCGAGAGAAGAGCGACAATTCCATGCCGTCTTGGCCTTGCGTGACACCATCACACATCGCGGGCACGCCGCCAGCAACCTGCGCTGTTGCTGTATTTTTGCGCGCTTCATCGCGGATAATTTCTGGATAGTGTTCGAATGGCGCATGCGCCGAGAGCATATCATTATAGCTTGTGACAACGCCCACATTCGGCCAACCACCACCAAGCAGTTCAGCCTTATCCATGACGGCACAGCCCGCGGAGGCGTGCGCAAGATTGCCCTCGGTGAGTTTCGCACGCGCATAGCCGTCCGGCTTTCGTGCGCGGATCATTTCAAGATAGGCGGCGCGGCTATCAGCGCTTCGATCTTCAATTCGCTTTGTGACGCTCGCAATTACCGGATGTAGCTCAGTCATCTTTGATCTCCCACCAATCGCGATCATCACGGCGCAGCATCATGCGCGCTTCGACTGGCCCATCCTCAACGCCCGCCTGATATGTATGCATCGGCGTTTCAGCTTCCTGCCAAGCCTCTAACAACCCGTCGACCCACTTCCAAGCCGCTTCGACTTCTTCCCGCCGCATAAAGAGCGAAAGATTGCCCCGCACAACATCCATTAGGAGGCGCTCATAGGCATCTGGGTATCGGACTTGGAAATTATCTTCGTAAGAAAGATCCATCGGAAGTGATTTGATGCGCAAACCGCCCGGGCCGGGTTCTTTAATCTGCAGATATAGTTTCACGCCTTCATCTGGCTGGACATTGATGACCAGTCGGTTGGATTGGCCATGGCCCTTAGACTGACCAAACATCGCATGCGGTGCCGGTCTGAATTGTATGACAATTTCAGAATGCCGCCCCTTCATGCGCTTTCCTGTACGCAGGTAAAATGGCACGCGGGCCCAGCGCCAATTATCAACCGTCGCTTTTAGTGCGACGAAAGTCTCGGTGTCGCTGTCGCGGCCCAATTCCTCCAGATAACCACCAACGGCTTCGCCCTTGACGGAACCGGCTTTATATTGCGCCCGCACTGAATTTTTACTGACTTTATCCTTGGTCATCGGGCGAAGCGCCTCAAGGACCTTAATCTTTTCAACCCGGATCGCATCGCCATCGATTGAATTCGGCGGTTCCATCGCGATCAGGCAGAGAAGCTGGAGCAAATGGTTTTGCACCATATCGCGTAGCGCGCCGGACCCATCATAGTAGCCAGCCCTCTCGCCGACGCCGTAATGCTCAGCCACCGTGATTTGAATATGGTCGATCGCCGTACGATTCCAAAGCGGCTCAAACAGTGAGTTGGCAAAGCGCAGGACCATGAGGTTCTGAACCGTTTCTTTGCCGAGATAGTGATCGATCCGGTAGATACACTCTTCGCAAAAAACCGCGCCGACACCTTCGTTAATCTCGCGCGCTGATACGAGATCAGTTCCAATCGGTTTTTCTAGCACAACGCGGCTATTGCCGTCGGAAAGGCCAACTTTTCCGAGCGCCTGACAGATCGGCACATAAATCTTCGGCGTTACGGCTAAGTAGAAAATACAAGGACGCTCAGGATCAAGCGTGAGCAAGCTTTTCAAGGCTTCCCAATCAGCTTTGGGATCAGTGGCATCCATCGCAACATAAGCGAGGTGCTTTTCAAACTTCTTCCACTCAGTCTTATCGAGTTTCTCAGGCGTTGCTTCCTCACATGCATCAAACGCAAAAGCCTTAAATGCCGAATCGTCCATGTCAGATCGCGACACACCGATTATACGTGAGTTTTCAGGTATCTGGCCGTCTGCCCAACGGTGATAAAGCGCAGGCATCAGCTTGCGACGGGATAAATCTCCCGTGCCACCAAAGATAACGATGTCGAACGAGCCGACGGGAATGAACTCCGCCATATTGCTCCCTTACAAGTCTTATATTTTGACCAAAGATATGCCCCTACGTGACAGCGGTGTCAACGTATTCAACCCTAAATGTAAACGAAATCTCTCCACCAGTCGGCAAACTCGCCGTCCTCTTGAAACCGCAATTAAATTCGGATTTGCTAGTCGGGGTGATGAGATTTGTGCGTGACCTGATCATCTTTACGCTTTTGCTGTCTTCAGTGTGGAGCTTCGGCGCGCCATCGGCCTTTGCCGAAAATAGACATATCGGGCAGCAAGTCTGCGCCTTAACCCAGGCGGAAGGGCTCTCACCAGATGAAGCGCTATACTATAGTGGATCGTTCGACTGCTCAGATAGGGCTCTAAGCGCGCAGAGTACGCATGTTTGGCTGTTGATTGATGTTCGCGATTTACAGGGGCGATATTCTGACCCGGCGCTACGCCTGCGCATGTCATACCATGAAGATATTTCTCTATCACTGGTATCGAACGGAAAAATCGTCTCTGAAAAGCACTATCCAGCCGATGAGCTTCGCAATTTCACATTAATTCCTGACGCGTTGGTGCTGCCATTTGATCAAACGCTTGACCAAGACGTGGACCAAATTTTGGTGGGCATTGAAGAAGTTTGGGACATGACCAATTGGCGCGACATTGCCATTGTCAGTGAAAGCGTCGAAAAACGCCACCATCTCAGAAATGCCGTCATATATAGCTTGCTGACGGGTCTGCTGATTACACCCTTAATCCTAACCGCATTGGTGTATTTTGCGCTTAGAATGGCTTTCCTGCCTTACCATTTTGGCATGATCCTATTTGGTTTGATCTATGGATTCTCTTGGTCAGGCCTGATCTTTGTTTTACCTTTCGAGATCACGCCCATCATTCGCTCCACGATCAATCATACCTCAATTCCAATTGCCTTTTTCTTTGCTTGCCTTCTCACCAGAGAGCTTTGCGGCAGGGAAAACATCAGCAAAGCGTGGTCTACCCGTCTTTTCCTTGGCGGAATTACGCCGGTTATCACATCGTTTATCTTAATCGCGGTTGCGCCAGAGTTTAGCCATTATGGCTCCATTATATACCATGTAGGCTTCCTGTTACCCCTGATGGCGATAACTGGAACGCTTATCATCGGCAGCAAGAACGGATTACGAATCTGCCAAATTCAGCTTATCGCATGGTCGCCAATGATCGCTTATGTGAGCCTTCGGATTCTTCGCGGCACAGACATCATTCAGCCGAGCCTCATCACTCAGTACGGGCTGTACCCCTCACTCCTGATTGAGGCCCTGCTAACATCGAGTGTTATTTGTTGGAGAATTTTCCAAATACGAAAAGAACGCGATAGCGCGTTGATGAGGCAAAGCGTGCTCAGCGATCTTGCCAATGCAGACGCACTAACGGGGGCGCTTAACCGACGCGCGTTCATAGAAGGCTTCAACCATGTGGTCGCAGCTGGCCCTATGAGAAATCGGGTTATTTCACTTCTGACACTAGATCTTGATCACTTCAAAGGCGTGAATGACGCCCACGGGCATGCGGTTGGCGATGAAGTGCTAAAAGGGATCACTCACATCCTAAAGTCTCAATGCCGAGGTGAAGATTTATGCGCGCGGTTTGGCGGCGAAGAATTCAGTATTCTTCTGATCACATCCTCAAGTGCTGCTGCGGACGCCTGCGCCAACCGTCTGCGCAGCGCGATTGAAGAGCATAGCTTCCCAATCGCCGGAAAAGTCACGGCCAGTGTGGGTCTAGTGCGAGTTGACCCTGAAGCCCCTGTACCTTTCGAAAGCTGGTATAATGCCGCTGATAAAGCCCTCTATGTGGCAAAGTCTAAAGGCAGGAACCGGGTTCAGCGCAGCGGCTGGTCACCCGATTATGCCTCACAAGCTGACCAAGCCTATGCGGCAGGTTGGCAGATCAAAAAGGCATAAAAAAAGCCCCGCCTAATTGGCAGGGCTTTGTCTTTTAGATGTCCATCAGTGATTAGTTACGGCTCTTATCAACCAAGCGGTCATTCTGCGCCCAGTGCATCATGCCGCGTAACTTCTCGCCCACTTCTTCGATAAGATGGTCATTCATACGCGCACGTTTCGCGTGGAAGCTTGGCGCACCGGCCTGGTTTTCCAGCACCCAGTTGCGGGCAAACGTACCGTCCTGAATATCGGTCAATACGGACTTCATGGCCTTCTTACTTTCGGACGTAATAATACGCGGACCAGAAACATACTCGCCATACTCAGCTGTGTTTGAGATCGAGTAGTTCATGTTGGCGATACCGCCTTCATAAATCAAATCGACGATCAGCTTTGTCTCGTGAAGGCACTCGAACTAGGCCATCTCAGGCGCGAATCCAGCCTCAACCAAGGTTTCGAAACCGGCTTTAATCAGTTCAACGATACCGCCACAAAGAACGGCCTGTTCACCGAATAGGTCAGTCTCCGTTTCTTCTTTAAAGCTCGTCTCAATGACGCCAGCGCGCGTGTTGCCGATGCCTTTAGAATAAGACAAAGCAACGTCTTTTGCTGTTCCGGTTGCGTCCTGGTGGATCGCGATCAGACCCGGCAGGCCAAAGCCGCGCTGATACTGGTCGCGCAACGTATGGCCAGGACCTTTCGGTGCAGAAAGCGAAATATCCACGCCGTCCATTGGACGGATCAGATTATAGTGAACGTTAAAGCCATGGCCGAACATAATATGCTGACCTTCGCGCACGTGTGGCTCAATCTCATTCGCCCAGAGCACCGCTTGCAGCTCATCTGGGACAAGGATCATAACGACATCTGCCCATTGCGTCGCCTCAGCTGGCGTCATCACCTCAAGGCCAGCGGCCTCTGCCTTTGCCCGTGACTTTGAGCTTGGCTGAAGACCAACGCGAACATTGCCGCCGCTATCTTTCAAGTTCAATGCATGCGCATGCCCTTGCGAGCCATACCCGATGACTGCGACTTTCTTGGCCTTGATCAGGTCAAGATTGGCGTCCTGCTCGTAATATACTTTCATGTCCGTGTTACTCCTTAGAACTTTTGTATCTTGTGAAACTATCAGGCCGCGCCGAACTTCAGTCGAAGCGCACGCCAGAGGAATTGAAAATTGCCGATGACATAGCGGCGAAAGAGACGTTTTGGCTCTTTGAAAAGACGGTAGAGCCACTCCATACCAAGGCTACGCATCCATTTCGGCGCACGGGTTACTCGGCCTGCCAGAAAATCGAGCACAGCGCCGCCATTCACGACAACCATTGGGCCAGTCAATTTGTCCCTGATCATCATTGAAACGCGTTCTTGTTTCGGCATTCCCATGCCCAGCACTACAAGGCGGCAAGGCGTTGAGGTGAGGCAGTCAACATAGTGCTGCTCTGGCTGAAACCCGTCTTCAACCAAACGAATATCGCCGCCTTCATTCCGAATAGCCTGCGCCGCGATTGACAGCCAAGGTTCAGCGGTTCCCATAAACGCAATCGGTGCCTTCTCGCGGGCAAAACGCTCGACAATTTGGGGGATTAGGTCGGTGCCATTCAGGTTTTCACCCGGGTTCTTATCCATCATCTTCATCAGGATCTTCATGCCTGAGCCATCTCGAAGCAGAATGTCAGAACCTGTAAGCGCCTCGGCAAAGTCTGCATCCTTTGCCGACATGTTGAACCCATGCGCATTCACAAACGAAATAACCGCGACGCCCGTCTCATCCGGCAAGGCATCCACCCAAGCGCCAGCATTCTGCGGCACGTGTACGGCATCCAGAACAGATCGAAGGCGCGCCCATTGGGTCATCAGCCAGCTTGCGCCCCGCGCTTAATCGACAGAACGCCCGTGCGACTAACTTCAACCAGCCCAAGTGGTTTCATCAAAGCGCAAAACTGATCGATTTTGTCGCTAACTCCGGTTAGCTCAAAAATGAAACTCTCATTTGTCGTATCGATGACGCGCGCGCGGAAAATCTCAGAAAGACGCAAGGCTTCAACCCGTTTATCGCCCGTACCGGCAACCTTGATGAGCGCCAGCTCACGCTCAACCCCGCGTTTTGACTTGGTAATGTCGGTCACGTTCGCAACAGGGACCAGCCGCAAAAGCAGCGCCTCAATCTGAAGCAGCGTATGTGCCGACCCATTCGTGACGATCGTAATCCGGGAACGGTGCTTACGGCGGTCGACTTCCGCTACGGTGAGGCTCTCAATATTGTATCCACGTGCAGAGAACAGACCGACGACACGGCCCAACACGCCGGGTTCGTTGTCGACGATAACTGCAAGCGTGCGGCGCTCTTCAACTTCATCAACATGGCTCATATCATAGGCACTTGCTGGAATGGATTGCACCGTATCGGTCATTGAACGGTCTCCCTACGGTCTTCGATATTCAGTTCAGGTCGGCGTGATTTTAGCATATTCTTCAGTGTCGAGGCGCGCTCACGTGCGTCGCTGCGATGCTCTAGGCGCTGATCATCATAACGTCCAACGACGGCGTCTCGTCGACGAGGGTCGAAGTGCGCCTGAAGTTCAGAGACAAGCAATCTGCGGCAATCTTCGATATAATCACCGCTATTATCGGCTGTCGGGCCTGCACTTCGCGTTAGCGCCTCAATCTCATAATAGGCACACATGAGGGCGTCCAGAATCGGCGGACGAGAGCCACGATATGCACCCTCTTTTTCCGCGCCTTTTCCGCCCGGCTCAATATTTGGAAAGAATAGACGACCGCGCTCGACGAGTGATGACAGAGCGAGCATCATATTCACCCGTTGTTGCAAGAACGCTGCGTCATTGGGTTGATGCTGACGCGTACGCGCAAACATCGCCGCACGGTTTAACGTATCAATACAAATATTGCCCCAACCAAGGCTTTGCGCATCAATCCCTTGGCGTAGGTTCTCTAGCTGCAAAGCACGCTGTTTACGCGTTTCATTCCGGCTAATTAGGGCGCCGAAGATTGCAACAACCGCGGATAGAACAGCTATCAACACTTCAAGATTGTCTCTCAACCACCCGAAAATCACATCAACACTCATCACGGTCCCCTGTCTGTGAAACGTGCTTGTGCCAGAGGCTTGATGGTGGGGAAAGAGACCGACCTGCATTAGACAAGCTTTCGGCCCGCTTCATCAATTTCGTCGCCAGTGATTTCAGACAAGATCATCTCATTATGCGCTGCGCCTGACGGGATCATCGGCAAACAGTTTTCAGCCTTGGTGACGCGGCAATCAAAGACCACCGGACCATCATAAGCGATCATCTCCAGAATTTTCGCGTCCAGCTCTTTGGGATCATCACAATAGATGCCCATGCCGCCATAAGCTTCGGCCAGTTTCACAAAGTCCGGCAAGCTTTCAGAGTAAGAGTGCGAGTATCGCTCACCGTGCAGCAATTCCTGCCACTGGCGCACCATGCCCATCCATTCATTATTCAGAATGAAGATCTTGATGGGTAATCTGTGCTGAACCGCCGTTGAGAGCTCCTGCATAACCATCTGTACCGAGGCTTCACCAGCTATATCAATGACGAGCGCGTTCGGGTGCGCTGCTTGAATACCAACCGCAGCTGGCAAGCCGTATCCCATCGTTCCAAGACCGCCGCTGGTCATCCAGCGATTAGGTTCCTCAAAATGATAGTGCTGGGCTGCCCACATTTGGTGCTGCCCAACCTCGGTTGAGATGTAAGTGTCCCGATCTTTGGTCAGCTCATACAAGCGCTCAACCGCGTATTGCGGTTTAATTTCAGTGTCGCTTTTCGCATAGTCAAAACACTTGCGCGCTTTCCAGCCTTCAATCTGCGTCTTCCAGTCTGAGAGGTCCGGGGCAGCGGTCGTGCCCCACTCGTCCAACATCGCGTTCAGCGTATTTGCGCAATCGGCGATAATCGGCAGGTCAACCCGAACGACCTTATTGATAGAGCTTGGGTCAATATCGACATGGATTTTCTTTGATCCCGGCGAGAATGCATCCAAGCGCCCCGTCACCCGGTCATCAAACCGTGCCCCAATACAGATCAACAGATCGCAATCGTGCATTGTGTTATTAGCTTCGTAAGACCCGTGCATCCCAAGCATGCCCAGCCAATCTGGGTGGCTTGCTGGAAACGCGCCCAGCCCCATCAAAGTTGAGGTTACCGGAAAGCCGGTTGCCGCTTGCAGCTTGCGCAATGCTGTGCTGGCTTCGGGGCCAGAGTTGATGACGCCGCCTCCCGTATAGAATACAGGCCGCCGCGCCTTTTTCATCAAAGCAACGGCTTCGCGAATCGCTTTTGGTTGAGGCTGAGTCACCGGTTTGTAAGTGCGCTTATGCACGCCTTCTTTACCGATATATCGACCTGTCGCGAACTGAACGTCCTTTGGAATATCGATAACAACTGGCCCCGGACGCCCGGTTGTGGCGATTAGAAAGGCCTCATGCACCGTGCGGGCAAGATCGTTCACATCCATGACGAGATAATTGTGTTTGGCGCAGCAGCGCGTAATCCCGACTGTATCGCATTCTTGGAAGGCATCTGTACCGATAAGGTGTGACGGAACTTGCCCCGTGAAAACAACCATCGGGATGGAATCCATCATCGCGTCCGCAATCGGTGTCACCATGTTCGTCGCGCCCGGGCCTGATGTCACAAGTGCCACGCCAGCTTTGCCCGTAGACCGCGCATAGCCCTCTGCAGCATGGCCTGCGCCTTGTTCATGGCGAACAAGAACGTGCTTGATCGAGGGTTCACCAAACAAGGCGTCATAGATTGGCAAAACAGCGCCGCCTGGATAGCCGAACATCACATCCACGCCCTGTTCCTTTAGCGCGGTAATCACGATTTCCGCGCCAGTCATCGTGCGGGTTTCGGTGTCGGCCTCAGGCTGTGTCTGCGTATCCATGTCTTGGTCCTTGGTGAGTAAGCAGGGGTTGAATTGGTTCGGGTTAAGGTCTGGTTTTTGGTAAGAAAAAAAGGGCCCCCGAATGAGAGACCCTTGTTACAAGCACCTGCGACCGACGTTTGGGAACGTCAGCGCAGGTGCCTAATAACGAGTACGACTGTTGGACGCATGAAGCGTTTCCTCCCAAAATCTAAAAAGGGCATAACTTACCCCTTAGCCCCCGTCAACCTCCCTATAGAGGGCAAGAATCACCCTCATTCGGTCATCCAGAGACATGCTTGGGATACGCGGCCAGAAAGGGAATTGTCGTCCTATCCATGTGAATTGCCGCTTGGCATAACGCCTTGTGTCACGCTTTGCATTTTCAGCAGCGGCTTGCGCGCTTATTTCTTCACGCAGATATTCCAGCAGCCATGGAATACCATGCGCCTTCATAGCAGGAAGCTCAGGCGGCAAATCTTGAGCAAGCAAGCCTCTTGCCTCCTCCATCGCGCCTTCCATCAACATGCCCTCAAAGCGCTTGTCGATGCGCGAATACAATTTGGCCCGAACCGGCGTCAGCGCAATACCAAGCCATTCGTTTGGCCCAAGCACGGGCCGTGTCTTTTGACCTTGAAAGCTTGCAATAGAGCTGCCTGTTGCAAACCAAACCTCAAGTGCCCGCGCCAATCGCTGGCGATCGCCTTTACCAAACCGCGCTGCCGTTTCGGGGTCAACTTCTTCCAGCTTTGAGCGCAGGGCTTCAACGCCGCCTGATCTTGTAATGGCTGAGACATCAGCGCGAATTTCGTCAGGTACCGGAGGAATTTGGGACAGGCCCTCAACCAAACAGAGATGGTAGAGGCCCGTGCCCCCAATAATGATCGGGACTTTCCCGCGTCGTTGCACATCAGAGATGACCGGCGTCGCCGCTTCAAGCCACTTTCCGGTTGAGTAGCGCATTGCGGCTGGCACATGCCCAAACAAGTGATGAGGCACGCCATCCATCTCAGATTCGGTTGGCCGCGCCGAAATTACCCTAAGGTCCCCATAGACTTGCATGGAATCGGCGTTAATCACCTCGCCATCAAGTCTTTTGGCCAATGCCACAGACAAGGCAGTCTTGCCACTTGCGGTTGGACCATGAATGAGGATTGCTGGCTTCATGCTTCAAGTCGTAGGAAGGTCACCGCGCGCCGTAAAGATAGGAATGTACAGATGACAGTGAAAACCGCACGATCATCACATGTTGCAATCGCCGTTGCGCCCGTAAACCTTGGCTTCATGAAACTTGGCGCAGCATTAGAAACAGCATGCGCAGACGCAGGTTTGACCCAAACCGCACATGTCCGGCTGCTTGGAACAGAAGCACGCTGGGCCGCCGTTGAGATCGCAGTTGCAATCGGAGAGCAAAACGTATCCGCGGCGCGGCAGATAATAAGTGAGGTCATGGACCCCGCTTGTGATATCGCGCTGATCCCAGCACGGAACCGCCGGAAAAAGCTCCTCGTATCGGACATGGACTCGACGATTATTGAGCAAGAATGTCTGGATGAGCTGGCAGCTTATGCAGGACTGAAGGACGAAATCGCCGCAATCACGGCGCGAGCGATGGCCGGAGAGTTAGATTTTGAAGGCGCGCTGACTGAGCGTGTCGGCAAGCTAAAAGGCCTGCCGCTCAATGCTTTAGAGCAATGCTATGCTGAGCGAATATCTCTAATGCCGGGCGCCAAGACACTCACCGCGACGATGGCGGCCCATCGCGCACACTGTTTGCTTGTCTCAGGCGGCTTTACATACTTCACCGCCAGAGTCGCACAAGCTGCGGGCTTCCACGCTCATCAGGGTAATACATTGATCGACGATGGGAGCGCTTTAACCGGCGACGTTGGACGACCCATCTTAGGCCGAGAGGCTAAGCTAGACTTCCTCGATGATGCCGCTTTTGCGAACGGGCTTAATCGGCATGACGCGCTGGCCATGGGCGATGGAGCGAACGATTTGGCGATGATTGAGGCCGCAGGTCTTGGCCTTGCGGTCCATGCGAAACCGGTTGTGGCCGCAGCGGCCGATGCTGCAATAAATCACACAGATCTAACGGCAGCGCTTTACTTCCAAGGTTACACGGACAGCGAAATCGTTTGGAAAGACTAAGTCTTCGGCTCTAGATCAATTGCCTCAAAGCTAGTTTGGCGTCCGCGATAAACACGGATCAAAAGCGGCTGGCCTTCACGTGCCATGGCCTCATCCATTGCGACCAGCGCATCCTCGGCTGTCTCAACCGACTTAAACGCCATTTCCATTACAACATCCCCTTTACGCAACTTGCCGAAGCTAGGCCCGCGCGGTGAGACAGAGCGAACGACGACGCCTGTAATATCGCTTGGAACGCTGTAGCGACGGCGTTGGTCTTCGTCCAACTCAACGAAGTCTACGCCCATAGGGTTATCCGTCAGGGTGCTGTCGGTTTCTGGGATGTCTGTTTTATCTTCGTCATCGTCAGTTTTAAGTTCGCCAAGCTCAAGCTCGACAACTCTTTCACGGCCATCACGGACGAGATCGACTTTAACCGTCTTACCAATCTCAGTGTCAGCGACGATCCGGCTGAGCGCGCGCTCATCTCTCACATCCCGGCCATCAAATTTGAGAATGAGGTCGCCAATTTCAAAGTCGGCCTCTGAGGCTGGACCATCATCGGCAATGCGTGTGATGATAACACCGCCGCCATTCTCCATGCCGTAAGCTTGGGCCAATGCACGGTCAGCATTTTGGATATTTACACCGAACCAACCCCGGCGCGCTTTACCGAACTCAATCAACTGTCCTGAAATCTGTTTCACAAGATTGGACGGGATCGAGAAGCCCAAACCAACCGAACCACCTGTTGGGGTTATAATCGCTGTGTTCACACCCAGAACTTCACCGTTCAGATTAAACAGCGGACCGCCAGAATTGCCTGAATTAATCGCGGCGTCTGTCTGAATATAATTGTCGTAGTTTCCAGAATTGATGTCGCGGTTTCGGGCCGAGACAATGCCAACCGAAACTGAACCACCAAAGCCAAACGGGTTACCAATTGCCATGACCCAGTCGCCAACTTGGGCCTGTTCGCTATCGGCAAATTCTACATATGGCAGCGGATCAGGTTCTTCGATTTTAAGAACAGCGACATCGGTCGCTGCGTCGGTTCCAACAAGCTCTGCGCGCACAACACGGGCATCAGCGAAAACGACGTTGATCTCATCAGCGCCTTCAATCACGTGATTGTTCGTCACGATCAAGCCATCTGGCGAGATTACAAACCCTGAACCTAGCGCGCCTTCACGGCTAAATCCTTCCGGGTCACGACCGAAAAACTCGTTATAATCGTTTAGCGGTTGGCCTTCATCGAACTGCGGCAGATTACTCGCAACGACTTTCGACGTGGTGATGTTGACCACCGCGGGCATGAGCCGCTTCGATAGTACGGTGAAATTATCAGGGCGGGTTTGTTGGTCGACCCTGTCACCAGTATTTGAGAGCGAGTCTTGAGCCGCAACAGGTAAAACAGCCAGCAAAGCTGAACCAGCAATCGCAATCATCAATCGGCGCATCAATTTCACTCTCCGGCACATGTGTAACGTGTCTAGCCCTTAACTATGGCGTTAACCGGGCAAGACGCAAGGCGTTCTCACCCGCCAAACCTAAGCATTCCGTAAAGAAGCAGCCCGCCAAATGCCATCGACCACAATCCTGACTGCCGCACTGACGCGTCTGGCATGTTTGACAACCATTCCCCAAATTTCTTCATCGCATCGGGCGCAGCGGCGTACATAGCGCCCTCAAGCAGAAACCAAAGCCCCAGTCCGGCAAGGATAATTGTCCACATTTTTTATGCTCCTGATAAGCAAACCCCGCCCACGGCGTAAACCGGGGCGGGGTCAATTACGCGCTAAAATGATAGCCTAACGACGAGGCGTACCGTTCCGGCGTGCTTGTTCGATAAACTCGTCACAAAGACCAAGATTCCCCGGTGCAAGAACAATCCGGGTTGGCTCAGTTCGAGAAGCATCCGTATCTTTATCGCGAGCATCGAACGCGATTTCGCAAGCTATCAGTGCGCGTTGGAACCGGAAGAATTCAGCATCCTGCTCATATGCAGTTGCATAAATCTCGTTCCGCTTCGCATCGCCTTCACCGCGAATCTGCTCTGACTCACGCCGGGCTTCAGCCAAAAGAACTGTCCGTTCACGCTCTGCTTCAGCGCGGACGAGCTTAGCCCGCTCTTCACCTTCGGCACGAATTTGTTCAGCTTCTTGGCTACGCGTCGCTTCCATTCGGTCGAACACACGTTGAGACACGTCTGCAGGCAGATCCACACGCTTGATACGAACATCGATAATATCGATACCCCGTCCAGCAATCGACTCGCCCAAGTTCTCACGGATCGTATCCATTAGTTCTGAACGCTGCCCTGAAATGATCTCTTCGGGCAATTGCTGACCCAGGGCGTTACGAATCGCACTTTCGGTGAAGCGATTAAGCTGACTTTGAGCCTCACGCTGTGTTCCAAGGCGCTGATAGAAAGCAAGTGGATCAGAGATTTGCCAGCGCACAAACGCATCGACAATCAGCTGTTCTTGGTTCGACGCGAAGATTTCAATTTCATCCACATCAAGACCAAGGTTTCTGCGATCATAAGTAACAACAGATTGAATGAATGGGATTTTGAATTTCAATCCAGCTTCCGGTTCCGGAGAGCCCGGTTCATTATACGCCTCAACCGCACGACCAACTTGCAGAACAAGCGATTGCTGACGTTGATCAACGATGAAGAAGGAATTCAACAAAGCAACAACTGCTGCGACGATGATGACTATGCCAATAATACCAAAGGGTTTCATGGTTAGTTCCCTCCCGATGTTCGGTTAACCCGATCCAGTGGCAGGTAAGGTACCGCGCCAGAATCATTGTCGAGGATCAATTTGTCGGTGCGGCTCAGCACACGTTCCATTGTCTCAAGATACATACGCTCACGTGTCACCTGAGGAGCTTTGCGATACTCGTTCAAGATCGCCACAAAACGGTCAGCTTGACCGGTTGAGTCGGCAATAACCTGATCACGGTAAGCTTGCGCATCTTGAAGGATACGTTGAGCTTCACCACGGGCGCGCGGAACAATTTCGTTCTTAAAGCGATTTGCAACCTGAACTGTTCGTTCAGCATCCTGGCCCGCATTGATAACGTCAATAAACGCATCACGGACCGGGGCTGGGGCTAGAGCTTCTTGAATTTCAACGTTTTCGATATTCACACCAGCGCCATAGTCAGACAAAAGAACCTGCAGCTGTTCTTTGACGTTCGCAGCAATTTCGCCGCGACCTGTCGTTAGAACAGCATCAAGGGTCGATTTACCGACAACTTCGCGCATAACGCTTTCGGCGGCTGCTTTCACAAGCGGCGTACCGTTATCTACGTTTAGGATAAAGTTTTCAGGGTTCTTGCCATCATAATACCAAAAGACGCGGAATTGAACTTCAACAATGTTCTCATCCCCAGTTAGCATAAGGCTTTCACCGCCATTTATGCCGACCTGCGTTTCTTGTTGACGCTCTGAAGGTAGAATTTCATGCGTTTCAATCGGTGCAGGCAAGTGAATGTGGAAACCCGGCGTAAAGTTCTTTTGATACTCACCAAACCGGAAGACCGCAGCACGCTCGCCTTCGTCAACGACAACAATGCCTGTGGCTAACCAAGCGACCAGACCAACAACACCAAGTGCGATAAAACCACCCGGCCCCATACTTGGGCCTTTTTTACCGCCACCACCGCCGCCGCCGCGGCGACGTGAACTGAAACGCTCCTGCATTTTGCGCATTTGCTCTTCTAGGTCGGGGCCTTTGCCGCCGCCTTGATTTCCGCCATTGCCGCCGGGACGGTTCCAAGGAGAGCCGCCGTCACCGCCGCCATTACCATTTCCACCGCCGCCCCATGGGCCGCCATTGGCTTTGGGTGGCTCTTCGCCATTCCCATTATTGTCGTTCCAGGGCATCGCCCCTCCTTCTGGTCACACCAGTTGTCTAGTTTTTTGTTCGGTTAGTGTCTATTTGCGGTCGAACAGCCTCTGCATCAAGGACATAGCTCATGTTTTGGGACAAGAAAGCGCGTAAAACACTCTCAGAAGAGACGATACGCTCAACTTTGGGCAATCCGGACTGGCTTTCAGGCGTTAAGCTGAGCGAAAATGGTGAGGTCACTTTGGTGATCGAGGCCGATCCGTCCGATATGGAGCGTTCAGAAACAAGACGTATCGAAACTGAGACGCGGATTATGTCGCTTGAAGGCGTCAAAGACGTGAAAAGCGTACTAACCGCTCAGCAGCAACCCGGGGCCGCCGCGCCCCATGCACACAAACATTCTGCTGAGGCACCGGTTCAGGCAGGGCAAACACGCGTTCGAAAAGGCGCGCGCCTTTCTGACGAGGCGGTCAATCAAGGCAATCCGGGAGGCCCGGCGCAGATTGCGTATATTGCCGGCATCTCCCGCATCCTCGTGGTTGCCAGCGCAAAAGGCGGCGTCGGAAAATCAACGGTCTCGGTCAATCTCGCCGCAGCATTCGGCAAACAAGGCTTACGCGTCGGCCTGCTCGACGCCGATGTTTATGGGCCATCGATCCCGACCATGCTGAACACCGCAGATATCAGTCCAGAAACGAATTCTAACGGCAAACTGGTTCCGGTAGAGGCGCATGGCATCCTCACGCTTTCAATCGGCTATTTAACAGATCCAGACGCCCCCATGATTTGGCGCGGCCCGATTGTTCAATCCGCGATCACGCAAATGCTGAACGATGCAGCATGGGGCACGCCAGAAAACCCATTGGACCTTCTGATCATCGACACCCCTCCGGGGACGGGTGAGGCACAGCTTACGCTCGCCCAAAAAGTACCTGTCACAGCGGCCATAATTGTAACCACACCGCAGGAAGTCGCTTTGGCCGATGTTAGGCGCGGCGCGGCGATGTTTGCCAAGACACATGTTCCAATACTTGGCATCATTGAAACGATGAGCTGGTTCGAAGACCCGGCAGGTAATCGCCACCATCTTATGGGTGACGGCGGCGGCGAAAAAATGGCGAAAGCGCTAGGCCTGCCTTTGCTTGGGCAATTGCCGATGGTGCAAGCCATCCGCGAGGGCGGTGATAGTGGCACCCCAGCAGCGCTTACCGACGACGCCATCGGCGCAACATTTACAGACCTTGCGCGTGAAGTTGCCTTAAGCCTTGATGCACTTCAAACTAAGCCAGCCCCAGCAATCATTTTTGAGGATTAGATATGTCGCAGACCGAACGCCTCGACCTGTTTTCGACCCCCATTCTGAAAGCGAGACTACCGGGGCATCAAGCCGTAAACGATGCGCTCAGACAGGCTATTACCGTTGAACGAGGTCAAAATCCAAGCGGCATAGATCGATCGAATATTGGCGGCTGGCACTCTGACATTGATATGCTGCGCTGGGGCGGTCCGGCCGCCGGGCAATTGGCGCAGTTTGCCCTAAGCACGGCGAGCCCTCATTTAGCGGATATGCACGCGGGCGGGAAACGCGACTTTAGTTTTGGCGCGAATATGTGGGCCAATATTAATCCAGTGGGTGCCTCAAATGCTTTGCATTGCCATCCCGGCGCGACATGGTCCGGCGTATACTATGTCGATGATGGCGGCGCATCTGAGGAAGGGTCCGGCGGCGAACTGGTGCTCGAAGATCCGCGCTACCCGATGGCGTATATGGGCGTTCCGGATCTGGTTCTTAAAGACGCCGCAGGCAAAGCCATGATGAGCCAGAGCGCCATTCGCCCGGAGGCTGGCCTGTTGGTGCTTTTCCCAAGTTGGCTGCGCCATTCAGTCAACACGCACAAAGGAAATCGCGACCGAATTTCGATCGCGATCAACCTTATTCTAACTCCGGAAGCCCCTAAAGCTTAACTGGCACTCCGCTTGGCATCTTCTTCAAGGCCGTATTCGCGGACTTTGCGATACAGTGTTGAGCGACCAATACCGAGACGACGGCTCACTTCGCTCATATGCCCGGCATAAAAGTCGATCGCATGCGCGATTAGATCGCGTTCCACCGCAGACAGACTGCGCACTTCACCGTCTTCCATAACGGGCACGGGACTGGCCTCATTCGTCATTGCGACTGGCGCAGCAACGATTGGCGGCAGAGCGTCATTGGCAGGTTGAACGCGGGCAGGAACTTCGGGAAGGCTCGCAATTTCTGGCATAACACCGCTGATTTGCGGGAAGTCGTGTGGCTGCAGGACATCGCCGTCGCACAGAACAACCGCGCGGAAAACAGCGTTCTCAAGCTGGCGAACATTACCCGGCCAGTCAAAGGCGCAAAGAATCCGCAATGTGTCATCAGAAGCAGACGTAATTCGTGTCCCTTCTGAAGCATTGAACCGACCGATAAAGTGATCCACGAGCGCTGGAATATCCTCAACCCGCTCACGCAGGTTTGGCATTTCAACCGGATAGACATTCAGGCGATAATACAGGTCTTCCCGAAACGCGCCCTCTTTAACGCGGCTGGCGAGATCACGGTTGGTTGCAGAAATAATCCGGACATCAACCTTCACGGGGCGACGTGCGCCGACCGGATCAACTTCACCTTCTTGTAAAGCACGGAGCAGTTTGACTTGCATCTCTAAAGGAAGCTCACCGACTTCATCGAGGAAGAGCGTGCCGCCATCAGCCTCAACAAATTTACCTGCTGAACGCGCGACAGCGCCTGTGAACGCGCCTTTTTCGTGGCCGAACAAAATGCTTTCAACCAAGTTCTCTGGAATCGCGCCGCAGTTCACCGAAATAAACGGCTTACCAGAGCGATCAGATGCACCTTGAATGCAGCGCGCAATGACCTCTTTACCGACACCGCTTTCACCCAGGATCAGAACCGGAATGTCTGACGCTGCAGCGCGTTGTCCGAGGCGCATGACTTGTTTCATAACGGGGGCGCTGGCGATCATATCGTCAAAGCTCATCCCGCCTTCGGCTTTGCGGGTCAGGCGTTTCACTTCGCCGGTTAGAGACGATAGTTTCAGAGCGTTTCGGATCGAAACGACAACGCGTTCTGGGTTGGCCGGCTTAACGATAAAGTCGACTGCCCGGGCGCGCATGGCCGACACAATTGTATCAATGCCGCTGGTGGCCGTAAGCATCACGACCGGGAGTTCCGGACGGCGCTCTGACAGCATTTCCAACGTATCCATTCCCGATAGGCCGGGCATGGTTAGATCGAGCAGAACGACATCGACGCTAGCATTGCTATCTGTAGCAATGGCAACGCCTGTCTCACCATCCGGGGCGGTGCGGCAGGCAAATCCAGCCTTCTCTACCGCCGCTGTTAGTAAGCGACGCTGGGTTGGATCATCATCAATTACCAGAACGGTCTTCGCCATGCTCTCATCACCTTATCTTTGACCCGTCTCTATTGGACGTGGTTCATTTCGTTACGCCCCGTATTGGCACAGAGAGGTGAGGTTATGGTTCAGGTGATTGTTTGAATTTGATGGAAGTTTGAGTGTGAAGCCTAAAGGGCTAAGGATTGGAATTAGAGACGAGAAGTTTTTTGAACGCCCGCTAAGCGGGTTTAGATTTATCTCTTTCTCACCGCGCTAAGTGCTTCGCACACGCGGTGGTAGCAGGTTCCGTATCGTCGCTTTGCTCCTCACATGAACCGGGCCGCGGGCGCTTTTATCCAAACCAACCGAGTCGCTTGGGGCAAGAGCCCTCAGCTTGGTTCATGGGCTGGCCTTGGCCAGACCGGAACCTGCTTCCACCGCGTCGCCCAAAGGGCGTTAGCGCGGTGAGAAAAACCCAGCACAAAAAACCAGACTGCGTCAGCAGGCTGGATACAGAGCTAAGGCGCATCCAGATTGGGTGCGGGTTGTAATGCCAGCCTTTCGGCGTGGCTGTTAGCATCCAATTTGGATGCGCCTGCGGCGGCGCGTTGCTCATA
>JAQWGO010000004.1 GCA_029238175.1 Henriciella sp.
TGATCTCTTTTACGTGTTTCTCAGCTGATCCTTCAGCCCGTGATTTCTGTCTCATCATCTTTCCCTTCCTAGGAAATGATGAGCGACAAACCCTCTCTTAGCAATTTAGCACGTCTGTCTCATAGTCGCTGACGGGGAACAAAGCGCTGTTGATGGCGCGCCTCGCTTTTTCACCTTATTACACAGTGCCCGGACATCCTCGCCCGTCACTTCACGTAGTGTGTAATTTCCGAGCACGGGCATCAGGTCTCGGTCGACGATGTGTCGGCGCATGTCTCTGGTTGACTCCGACAGCTCGCTTTCATTCAGCCATTGTTGCGTGAGCTCCCCAAAAGTTCCCTCCGCTTTCGATCTCACCTTCTCGCGTTTTTTCTCCCGCGAAGGAGAAACACCCTCAGCGATCAAGTTCTTTGCATAAGCAAGCTTTTCCCGCGCGACCGCCAACGTCATGCCGTATTTGCCATACCGCCCGATTGTCAGCGTCTCGCGGCGTCCATTGATCCTGTAATCATAGCGGAAGGTCTTGGTGCCTGTTTTTGACACAGTCAGGTACATCCCATCCCGATCTGCTACCTTGAAGGTTTTATCCTTTGGTTTCAGCGACTTGATGGCAATATCGGTCAGCATGATCTACTCCTTCCCTCAATTTTTACCGTCAGGCCAAATTGGCCTATTTTGTAGTTTTTTATCCTTTATTTACAGCGTTTTACGCTGTTTTTTTACCGTCACCCCTTATCTTTGGTATGACGGTAAAACGAATTTAGGTGGAAAGGTGCAATTTGTATACCGTCAGCTTTACCGTCAGAACGCCCCGCAGAGCCCCGATAGTCGCCGATAGATAACGAACGGAAATATGATTTAAACTATTGATTTTATTTATATTTTCGAATGTTCTCGATCGTCTCTGAGAGACGGGGAATCATTCCCACTCAATCGTTCCCGGCGGCTTCGATGTGATGTCGTAAACTACGCGGTTCACGCCCTTCACTTCGTTGATAATCCGCGTAGCTGTGCGACCAAGGAAATCATGCTCAAATGGATAGTAATCCGCCGTCATGCCGTCCGTGGACGTCACCGCGCGAAGAGCTAAAACGCTTTCATACGTACGCTCATCGCCCATCACACCGACGGTGTTCACAGGCAGCAAAACTGCAAACGCCTGCCATATTTTGTCATACAGACCATGCTTGTGCAGTTCTTCCAGATAGATCGCGTCGGCCTTGCGAAGTGTATCGGCCTTCTCACGCGTGATCTCCCCGGGAATGCGGATGGCAAGGCCCGGCCCAGGGAAAGGATGCCGCCCAATAAACGCATCCGGCAAACCCAGTTCGCGTCCCAGCGCCCGGACTTCGTCCTTGAACAAGTCACGTAACGGCTCGACCAGTTTCATCTTCATACGCTCTGGAAGGCCGCCAACATTGTGGTGAGACTTAATCGTCACCGAAGGACCACCAATGGCAGATACACTCTCAATCACATCTGGGTACAACGTACCTTGAGCGAGGAAGTCTGCGCCGCCAATCTTTTTAGCTTCATCATCAAAAACGTCGATGAAAAGCCCGCCAATAATCTTGCGCTTTCTCTCCGGGTCTGAAACGCCTGCGAGTTTTCCAAGGAATAGTTCTGACGCGTCTACGTGAACTAACGGGATATTATAATGCTCACGGAACAAGCTTACGACCTGCTCACTCTCGTTCATGCGCATAAGGCCGTGATCGACATAGACACAGGTTAGCTGAGACCCAATCGCTTCGTGGATCAGCACAGCCGCGACGGAACTATCAACGCCGCCTGACAGGCCACAAATCACACGCCCGGTACCGACTTGTTCACGGATCTTCGCAATCGCTTCTTCGCGATATGCCGCCATTGTCCAGTCGCCTTTAAGGCCCGCGACGCTATGCGTGAAGTTCCGCAACATTTTTGAACCGTTAAGCGTATGAACAACTTCAGGATGAAACTGGGTCCCATAAAACTTGCGCTCAGGATTAGCGATCACCGCGTATGGCGCGCCGGGTGACTTCGCAATCACGCCAAATCCCGGAGCCATCTCGGCGACATGATCGCCGTGACTCATCCAAACTTGCTCTCCGGCTTCGCCATCGAACAGACCATTTAGGATGCCATCATCAACAACCTTATCAATGAACGCGCGGCCAAACTCACGGCTTGTACCGCTTTCAACGCGGCCACCAAGCTGCTCCATCATCACCTGTTGTCCGTAGCAAATGCCGAGGACAGGAACACCCAACTCAAATACGGATGCATCAGCGCGAGGGCTGTCATCCCACGTCACGCTGGACGGACCGCCTGATAGGATAATTGCTTGCGGATCATAAGCGCGAATGAACGTTTCATCGGCTTTATTGAAAGGATGAATCTCGCAGTAAACTCCGCTCTCGCGAAGTCGCCGGGCGATAAGCTGGGTTACCTGACTGCCAAAGTCGATAATCAGCGCGCGTTCGTGTTTTTCTTCCGTCATGCCGCGCTTTACCGAGCAAGTTGGGATTCGTCTATATCTACGCGCTGTTGAGACTAAGATTCACGCCGAAAGCGTACCTTTAGTCATGTCGTCTCAACACTGCGAAGAAGAAACCATCGGTTCCAGCCGTGCGCGGCGTCAAACGCACAGACCCGTCAGGCCCCTGCCCGGCCTTGATCTTGGCAATGCCTTCATCGGTGAGAAGCTCTGATTCAACAGCATGCTGTACTGCATCTTCTTGAGTCCAACCGGGATTGGCTTTCAAGAATGCATTCACGCGATCTTCGTCTTCTTCCATGAGGAATGAGCATGTCGCGTAGAATAAGCGTCCACCGGGCTTCACGAAATCTTTCGCTCCGGCCAAAACTTCATCCTGTTGTTCAATACGAAGCTTTAGAGAGTTTGGCTTCACGCGCCACTTGGTATCCGGCTTGCGACGCCATGTACCTGTTCCAGTGCAAGGTGCGTCAACAAACACACAATCCATCTGCTCTTTAAGCGCTTCGAGCTCTTCAGGCTCGCGAGGGTGTATCATCTTCACATTATGCGCGCCGGAACGTTGCAAGCGCGGCACTAAAGCGCTGAGCCGACGCCCATCAATATCATAAGCGAAAACTTGACCTTTGCCGTCCATCGCCGCCGCAAGCGCGAGTGTTTTACCGCCGCCGCCAGCACAGTAGTCCAAGACCTGCTCTCCCGGCTTTACGTTGGCTGCCGCGGCCGCAATTTGAGAGCCCGCATCCTGCACTTCGACCCAGCCTTTCGAATATGCTGGGATCGTATCTAGACTAGCTTCGCGCTTGGATGGATCACGAGGGGGAATATGAAACGCATGCTTGAGCAATTCAGATTGCTCCGCTTGCGCAGACCGCAACGGCGCTGCAGCCTTCTCTACATCAACCTTCAATGTGTTCACGCGTAGGTCGACAGCCGCACGAACAGCCATGGCTTGACATTCAACCACTGCCAACTCTCCGAAAACGCGCTCCATGTGAGGCGTCATCCACTCCGGGAAATTACCCGCAATATGTTTTGCAGCAGTAACATCAGGCGCCATCACCAACCGCTCACGCTCCTGCAGCGTCAATTTGCTAGGGGCGTGCGGTTCATCCATCGCGTCATCTATCCGGCGGATGTCCCAGCCCCAAGAATGCGCCAAAGCGCCAAGGATCAAACCGCGTGGACTTTCATCTCCCATTGCATGGGAAATAGAGTGTCGCTTACGCAACGCGTCCAACACTAAGCCAGAAACCCACGCGCGATCCTTCGAGCCAGCATAGCGCGCGCGCTTACCCCAGTCGCGCGTCGCAACCTTTACCGGCTGATAACGCCCCAAAACATCCGAAAGGACATCAATTGAGGCTGCAATTTTCCCGCCGTCGCGCATGACTGGCTCCCATAACTAAGAAGACGCTGTTTAGGCATGCGCGCGCAGATTGCAAAGGCTATCGTCAGTCAGATTGTAAGACTACCCGCGGCCTTTCATGACCATCTGGAAAATATCATCCATTGCGGATCCGTCTTTGTCAGCATCGAACAAAGAGCCGAGCGCACCAAGCGGAGATTGAGATTGCGCTTGTTGTTTTTTACCGCCGCCAAGAAGGCCGCCTAGTAAACCAGCCAGACCAGATGATTTCTTTTGGGGTTGAGCAGCTGCACCGCCAAGCATGCCCATCAGTGATGACATCACATCAGGTTCTTCGCTCTTCTTAGACAAAGACCCCATAACCATTGTCGCAATGACAGGAAGCATTTGTTTCAACAGTCCAGAATCGAGGCCTGTCTTTTCGGCGGCATGGCTAGCAACCGAACGGCTCATGTCCTTAGAACCAAGCAAGTGACCCAAAATCCCGTTGCCTTCATTGCGCGTCGCTTCTTGCTCCAGCAGACTTGGTTCTTCAATGTAACGCTTGTGCTGGCCAGACTGCAGCGCGCCAAGAAGACCTTCAAGGCCACCCGGCTTAGTCGCATTCGACTTAATTCCTGCAGATAGCGCTGGAATCAAAGCGGCCAACGCCTTTTGCGTCATGTCTTCGCTCAAACCGAACTGTTGCCCAAGTTGTTGCTTCGCTGGTTGTGCCTGAGCGCCCGCGAGTAAATCTAGAAGTCCTGCCATGGTGTTTCCCCTTTTATGTCAGGGTTTAAAGCTAAGGCCGCGCCTTGCGATCAACAAGCCACGGGATGCTGTTGCACTGCATCCAAGGCCTCATCGAGCACATTCATACCCGCTCCAGGCTTCGGAGCCTTCTCGCTTAACGTTCGCCGCCACTGACGCGCGCCCGGCATACCATTGAACAATCCCAGCATGTGGCGGGTCATGGCGCTTAGCTTAACACCCAGTTCAAGCTGTTCATTGAGGTAGGGCCGATACAGCTCTATCGCTTCGAACGGCGAGACGACCGGTACGGCATCATCGAATAACCGATTATCCACTTCGCCCATCAGGGACGGGTTCTGATACGGCGCGCGCCCCAGCATTACGCCGTCGAACACTTCCAGATGCTCTTTGCAGGCACCAATATCGGCGATCCCACCATTCAGAATAATCTGCAGGCCGGGACGCTTGGCCTTGAGTTCAGCCACCAAATCATAGTCCAGAGGCGGAATATCCCGGTTTTCTTTTGGGCTTAGGCCTTTTAACCATGCTTTTCTGGCGTGGACGGTGAAAACTTCGCACCCAGCATCAGCAACCGTATCGACGAAATTGAAAAGTGTCTCGCGCGGAGGGTCTTCATCGATTGCAATCCGGCACTTCACGGTGACTGGTATGGAAACAGCTTCGCGCATAGCTGCAACACAAGCCGCAACCTCTTTCGGAGCTCGCATCAGGCATGCCCCAAACGCGCCAGACTGCACACGATCAGATGGACAGCCGCAGTTAATATTGACCTCATCATAGCCGAACTCTTCTGCGACCCGTGACGCCTCAGCCATCTTATCAGGCTCATTACCACCGAGCTGAAGCACGACTGGATGCTCGTCATCGCTAAACCCGATCAACCGATTTCGGTCGCCGTGTATAACGGCGTTAGCTGTAACCATCTCAGTCCACAGCAATGCCTTTTTAGACATCACACGATGAAAGGAGCGACAATGCCGATCCGTCCAATCCATCATTGGCGCGACAGAGAAAACATAATCTCCGTTTTTGGACATTTATTAAGCTCTCAGTATATCGACGCAATATTGCTCACAAAAATCATCTCGCTCGTCCCCTAGCTTGCAGCAATGCATGATCTGCCCAGAAAAGTAAAATATGAAGCCTACAAAATCGGGAAAATAGGATTGTGTGCCAGCATTATACAATTGCGAATTTCACTGCCAAAGCTAATGCCGAAAGTTCATTGATAAACTGTACTATCAGCGAAACGATCGTGGTGATTTTCTAAACGACTTTGGCCGACACTGAATCGCCGCGCGGCCAAACGTCGAAGCAAGTTGCGTATCGTCACCTTGCTCCTCGCATGAGCCAGGCTCAAGACTGTTTTCACTAAGATAAACTGAGTCGCTTGGGGCGAGAGCCCTCAGCCCGGTTCATGTTCGCGCAGCGAACGGAACCCGCTTCTGCTGCGTGCGCGTTAGCGCTTAGCGCAGCACAAAAAACCAGACTGCGTCAGCAGGCTGGATACAGAGCTAAGGCGCATCCAGATTGGGTGCGGGTTGTAATGCCAGCCTTTCGGCGTGGCTGTTAGCATCCAATTTGGATGCGCCTGCGGCGGCGCGTTGCTCATA
>JAQWGO010000094.1 GCA_029238175.1 Henriciella sp.
ACACGTTCATTCCGGGACTTAATAGACAGGTCGCAAATGCGAATTCTGGACGCGTATGATTGCCAAACTGGATGATCTGATCTGTGATCAAATCATCCTTATAGGCCTTGAGGACACCAAACACTGAATCCACTTCGACCACATGATCTGGCATATTTGGAAGCTTATCACTCATGGCTTGTCCTAAACCTGGATACGAATTTTAGGCGAGCGCATTACTTCTTTTTAGCTGGCGCCTTTTTCTTAGCGGCAGGCTTTTTCTTGGCTGCAGCTTTCTTTTTCACCGGCTTCTTGGCGCGGGCGTTTATCAGCTCAATGGCTTGTTCTAACGTGACCTCTTCAGGGGTAATATCCTTAGGTAGTGTCGCGTTGGTTTTGCCATGTTTTACATATGGTCCATAACGACCAGAGAAGACGTTGATTGGTTCACCATCAGTATGGTTACCAAGCTCACGGATGGGTTTCGCCGCTGAACCGCCACGCCCACGTGGGTTGGCCCGTTTGTCAGCGATTAGTGTGACGGCACGGTTTAGGCCGACCTCAAGCATTTCTTCGACTGTTGGGACGTTGGCATAGGTTTTGAGGTGCTGAACATAAGGACCATAGCGCCCAAGATTGGCGAGGATTGGTTCGCCATCTTCAGGGTGGAGGCCAACTGTGCGCGGCAAGTTGATCAACATCAGTGCTTTTTCTTTAGTCAACGTATCAGGCGCCCAGCCTTTAGGCAGACTAGAGCGTTTTGGTTTGGCGTCTTCGCCGTCTTGCTCCATTTCCAAATATGGGCCGAAGCGACCTGATTTGAGCATGATTGGCTTGCCCGTATCAGGATGGATGCCCATCTCTTGGACGTCAGGATTCATACCTGCATCGTCATTGCCATCGGTGGAGAATTGACGCGTGAATTTGCAATCTGGGTGGCGCGAACAGCCGACGAAAGCGCCGAAACGCCCAAGCTTAAGAGAAAGCTCACCCTCTTTACACAGTGGGCAGAGGCGCGGGTTCTCTTTCGTATTGCCCTCGGCGTCTGTGTCCGGGAAAACATAAGGCCCCAAGGCAACGTTCAATGCGTCGAGCACATGCGTTACACGCAAGTCTTTCGTCTCATCGATGCTGGCGTGGAATTCCTTCCAAAATTCATGGAGGAAGGCTTTCCAATCAAGCTTGCCGTCGGAAATGACGTCGAGACGTTCTTCGAGATTGGCGGTGTAATCATACTCAACGTACTTGGCGAAGAAGTTTTCCAAGAACGCAGTTACGAGGCGTCCTTTGTCTTCGGGGATAAGTTGCTTCTTTTCGATGCGAACGTAATCGCGGTCTTCGAGGGTTGATAGTGTTGAGGCATATGTCGATGGACGACCAATGCCCAATTCTTCCAGCTTTTTAACGAGGCTCGCTTCGGTGAAGCGGGGCGGTGGGGCCGTGAAGTGTTGTTCTGATTTGGCATCCAAAAGATCAGCGTGCTCGTTCTCATTTAGCTTTGGAAGGCGTGCTTCGGCATCATCATCAGAATCGGTGTCGTCACGGCCCTCTGTGTAGAGTTTGATGAAGCCATCAAAGACCAGAACCTGACCACTGGCGCGCAGAGTTGCAGACTTATCTTTGTTCAGGAGGTCAATTGTGGTGCGCTCGAACTGCGCCGCTTCCATTTGCGATGCGACAGCCCGGCGCCAGATCAATGCATATAGTTTCCAAAGATCGGCGTCAGCTTGTTTATAATCGTCGGGACGGACCGAGAAGACCGTTGGGCGGATCGCTTCGTGTGCTTCTTGAGCGTTCTTTTGCTTTGAAGAATAGCGGCGTGGCTTTTCAGGCAGGTATTGCGCGCCGTAGTCGCCCTTAATGTGCTCACGTGCGTGGAAGTAAGCTTCCTCCGCCATGTTTACACCGTCAGTACGCATGTATGTGATACGGCCTTCTTCATACAGTTTCTGTGCAGCCTGCATTGTGCGTTTGGCAGAAAAGCCGAGCTTGCGAGAGGCGTCTTGCTGTAGGGTAGATGTAATGAAGGGTGGCGGCGGGTTGCGTTTGACCGGTTTGGCCTCAACGCTAGCGACTGAGTAGCCGCCTTTCTGAACCTGCGCTAACGCATCGGCGGCCATATCGGCGTTTGGTAGGCTGAATTTCTTTAGCGATTTGCCATGCAGCGAATGGAGACGCGCGTCGAAATCAGTGCCGTCAGGCGCGCGCAGTTTAGCGCCGATTGTCCAATACTCTTCCGGTTTGAAAGTTTCGATCTCAAGCTCACGCTGGCAAACAATTCGAAGGGCAACCGACTGAACCCGTCCAGCAGAACGAGAGCCGGGCAGTTTGCGCCAAAGCACGGGAGATAGATTGAAGCCTACGAGATAATCAAGGGCGCGGCGCGCGAGGTATGCGTCGACAAGTTCTTGATCTAGCTGGCGAGGGTTTTCCATTGCCGTCGTAACGGCGTTCTTTGTAATCGCATTGAACACGACGCGCTCAACTGGAAAGTCCTTCTTGAGAACGCGGCGCTTTTTGAGGGCTTCGAGGATATGCCATGAGATCGCTTCACCTTCACGATCCGGGTCGGTCGCGAGAATGAGTTTGTCGCCAGCCTTCACGGCCTCAGCTATTTCTCTGATGCGAGTCTGGGACTTGCTGTCAGCCTGCCAAATCATTTCAAAGTCATTATCTGGATCTACAGACCCATCTTTTGATGGGAGATCACGGATATGGCCATAAGAAGCGAGCACCTTATAGTCTTTGCCGAGATACTTATTAATCGTCTTAGCTTTCGCCGGGGACTCGACAATTACAACTTTCATGGGGAGGCGCTCCTTTAAGGCGGCGGAAAGTGGTTGGCGCGCCTCACTATGTCAAGGCACCCAGTGTTCAGCCGTCTTCCTGATAGGCGAGAATAGTTAGCGAAATGAATAGAGCGCAGAGAGCAGGGGCCCATGCCGCGATTATTGCAGGAACAGCGCCAGACGAACCAAAGCTGGCGGCAACTTGAGTCATAAAGAATAGTGCTGTCGCTGTGGCGGCGCCTGTTGCGATCAGACGGCTGGTGCCGCCGAGCCGAGAGAGCCTCAAACAAACAATCGCACCGATCAGCGCCATGGCGGCATACAGAATAGGAAGTGCCGTCAGACCGAACCAGCGCATTGTAAAGCGGGAGGTATCCAGCCCGGCGCGCTGTGTTTGTTCAATGAAGCCCGGCAACTCCCAAAAGCCAATTGTGTCTGGAGATGTGAACTGAGACAGAAGCTTGTTAGGATCTAGATCGGTTTCGATGGCCAAACTGTCCATCCGCTGGGCGGTTTTATCGGGCAAGTTTTCAATCAAGCGAGACAGTTGCCAAAAGCCACCTGTAATCGTGGCTTCTTCGGCATCAATTCTTCGAACAAATCGGAACGTATCTGTTGGCCGAGAACCGTCATAAACCCGGCCTTCTTCAAGGAACTTTACGTTCTGAAAAATCTGTCCGGTTTCGTCGACTGTCTCTGCATGAATAACGATTTGAGTATCGTCAGTACCTTGTCGCAGCCATATGTCAGAGCGAAGCCGCTCGACTTTGCGACCACCTTCCTGAAGTAGGTTGGCGCGGGTGTTTTCAAACCGTTCCGAGAGCGTCGCGCCCATCGGATTGAGGACCATCATTGAGAAAAGCCCAAGCGCGAGCGCCAGCGCGATAACCGGTGCCAGAAATTGCCAAGCAGATTGTCCAGTTGCGCGAATGACCGACAGTTCAGAACTTTTGCTGAGTTGATTATAGGCCATCATCGCCGCAATCAAAATCGCAAACGGGAAGGTCTGCTCAATCAAGCCGGGAAGCTTCATCGAAGAAAGCTGAACAGCCGCTAGCGGTGACAGGTCGACGTCGCCGCCGACGGTCCGCAATTGCTCCACGACATCGACCAATAGGATGGTCAATACAAATATGCCCAGAACCATCAACAGTGATGATAGACATTTAAAGAATATGTACCTTTGGATGCGTGAACCTAACATATTAGGACGCTCCTTTGATGCGCTTGCCGCGCCAGAAAATTAAATAACATAGAACGGCAATCGCGATGATCGGCACAAGCCATTGGACATAGTTCATCGCTTTATCACCGCCGCTTGCCGATTGAACCGCGAGCTGTGTCATTGTCAGCCCTAGTGCCGCGGCCGATGTGATAACGATACGGGTAGAATACCCACGCCGACTGAAGTTGCCGCCAATGACCGCGAGGACAGCAAGAAGCGCCATTGCGATACTGATAAGCGGGGAAGATAACCGCGCATTAGCCTCGGCCATGAACTCTTCTTCATCCTGGAGTTCTTGATAATTGGTGCGGTCGATATTGATCAGCTCGTGCAGATATCGATCAGACGCTTTCAGAACCAACCGCCCCTCTTCTTTGATGAAAGGGGATAATTCGAATGTGAGCTGTTCTGAA
>JAQWGO010000103.1 GCA_029238175.1 Henriciella sp.
TGGGGCAGTTTCCAAAAAGATGAAAAAAAAGATCAATTCCGTTAACCCTATTTATGGCGGGAATACGGCCCTGAATCTGTAATGAGTACCGCAGATGATCACGAAAATGTCATCTTCTAAGTCTTAACTCGCCTTACCCGAGATTGGATTCGCGGGCTGGCATTCTTCATACTAAGGTAACAATCAACCGTCAGTTTCCCGGGGGAAGATAGGGGAGTTGGCAAATGAGAGGCTTGGGACGTATGATTATCGCAGGGACCACTTTTATAGTGACTTTGGCGTGTCAGGGATGTGTTCAGACGGGAACGTCTAACGCACTACCTCCGGCCGGACCTAACGCATATACAGCCACGCATATGCTGGATCAGACCGATACGCCAAAACTAACCTCAGACTATTCCGGTGTTTTTAGCCGCACAGAGTTTGCGGCGCGCCCGGCTTTTAAAGGGCCTGACTCTTATTCTGCACCGATTAACTTGGAAGCCGAGCGCGGCCTATCGAGCAAGCGCCTCTATTCAAGCCAGACATTAACCTCGTTCGCTTCTGACCGTGAGCAGGCGTCACTATCGCCTGTGCCTCAAGACAATCGCCGTTTGACCGCTGAACTGTCGCTGTCGGCGCCCTCTGAGCAGACCGGCTTTGGGTTTGACTTAGGTTTTGCGCCGCGCGTTACAATTACGCGAGAGGGTGAGATCGAAACACAGCGCTTCGGTGGTGAAGTTCGTATCGGTCAAAACTTTGATAAACGCGGCGCTGCGCACGGTACAACCAGTTGGTACCTATTTGCGGGCGCTGATGGTGAAGCGCTTGTTTGGGAACCGGGCGAAACGGGCCAAATGTCAGTCAATGACATGGCTCTACGTGATAAAGTGACCGTCGGCGATATGCAGGCAGGCGTATCGATTAATCGCGCGGGCGGCCAGCTTTCGCTGAGCTATATTCGCCGCGAAGTTGAGTATCGTGAGCGTAACCTCGGTGCCAGTGAGAATGAAGACTTTGCGGGTGTGAGTTTCACGATTAAGCGCTAACCCATGGCGTTTATTCGAATCTATCGAGCCGCCGCTCTGGCGGCTCTTTTTTTATCTTTACCATATGCAACCGGCGTTGTTGCGCAGGAAGCAGAAGAGCAGCCAGCGCGCACGCCGGGCGTTTGGTCGCTAACCTCTGAGAATGACCTCTTTGGGGGGACCGACCGCAACTATTCAAACGGGTTGCGGATCGAGCGTGTTACGCCTGCGAATGAAGTGACGCCCGCTTTGAAATGGGTTGCTAACCGAATTCCCATTCTTGACCTTGAGCGCACGGAGCTGCGGCAAGGTTTTGCGCTGTCTCACACCATCTTCACGCCAGAAGACATTGAGGCGGTAAATCCAGACCCAAACGATCGCCCCTATGCGGCATGGTTGTATGGCTCAGCAACCGTTGTTGGGACGACGCGGCTCGGTCCGGGGCAGATGGTTCAGGATGTTTTGCAGGTTAATCTGGGTGTCGTCGGTCCTTCCGCTGGCGGTGAGTTTGTTCAACGCAATTGGCATGATTTAATTGAAGTGGTTGAGCCTGAGGGCTGGGATAATCAACTCAAAGATGAGGTTGGCCTCGAAATAACCGCTCAACGTATGCGCCAGTTTAAGGGTCTAGATTTGCCTTTCGGTCTGAAAACGGATCACGCCCTGCATGGCGGTGTGACCCTTGGCAATGTCCGCACCTATGGCACGCTTGGCGGCATGGCGCGTATCGGCTGGGACTTGGGGTCTGACTTCGGGCCGCCCCGCATCCGGCCTGCTCTCGCTGGTGCTGGTGTATTTGAGCCTGGGCAGCCGTTCGGTGGGTATCTCTTTGCTGGTATCGAAGGCAGAGCCGTTGCGCGTGACATGTTCCTAGACGGCAATCTTTGGCGAGATAGCCCGCGCGTGACCGATCGCCGCGATTATGTGGGTGACGCCCAGTTTGGTATTGCGCTTCACCAAGGCGATGTGCAGATCGCTTTCACCTACGTGCATCGAACCGAAGAGTTCATCGAGCAGGCCGGGCCGCAGCGGTTTGGGGCGGTTTCAATCTCTATTGCGCGTTAAAGTAATGCTGCTCTCAGGCAACACTCGGGAAAGCGAGTCGCCTTGCCTATTTGGTTAACAAATCCTTTCCTGTGGGCTGCCTGTGGAAATCGTGTCGCATGCGGCAGGATATATCTTGCGCGTAAGGGGCGAATAAGACACTATATGTTGTAGCAAAGATTTATCTCAGGGGAATTCTCATGGCTGACGGACTGGCTAAACTGCCCGGACTTCTAACACCTAGTCACTCGTACAAGCCGTTTCGGTATGCGTGGGCTTATGACTTCTGGAAACTGCAACAGCAGGTTCACTGGCTTCCAGAGGAAGTTCCGCTTGGCGAGGATTGCAAGGATTGGGTCAATAAACTCAACGATAAAGAACGTAATCTGCTAACGCAAATCTTCCGTTTTTTCACGCAATCTGACGTCGAAGTCGGCGCGAATTACATGGAAAACTATATGCCGCTCTTCAAGCCGGTTGAAGTGCGTATGATGCTGGCCTCTTTCTCCAATATGGAGACGGTTCACATCGCGGCCTATGCCTTGTTGCTTGAAACGATCGGTATGCCGGATTCTGAATTCTCCGCGTTCATGGAGTATGAAGAGATGGCGGCCAAGCACGATTATCTTGGTCAGTTCGGAACGGAGACGAATGAGGATATCCTAACCTCTATGGCTGTGTTCGGTGGCTTCACCGAAGGCCTGCAGCTTTTTGCTTCTTTTGCGATGCTGATGAACTTCCCGCGCTTCAACAAGATGAAGGGTATGGGCCAAATCGTTACTTGGTCGATCCGCGACGAGTCGCTGCATTGCGAAGGCATGATGAAGCTATTCCACGCGTTTGCCGAGGAAACAGGCGCGCTAACACCAGCAGTAAAGCAACGTATCCGCGAGGCGTGCGAAACAGTTGTTGAGCTTGAAGATAAGTTCATCGAACTCGCGTTTGAAGCCGGTGAGATTGAGGGCATGACGCCGAAGGATATTCAAGATTATATTCGCTACATCGCTGACTGGCGCATGATGCAGCTGAAGCTTGATCCAATCTATGGAATTGAGAAGCATCCGCTGCCATGGCTGACAGAAATCCTGAACGGGGTTGAGCACGCGAACTTCTTCGAAGCGCGCGCGACAGAATACTCTAAGGGCGCAACGCAAGGCGAATGGCACGGTGACGAAGGTGTTTGGTCGATGTTTGATAAGCGCAAGCCGCAAACAATTATGGCTGGCTAGCCACTTTCATTCTTACCTAATCTAAGCGGCGCGTCTGGACAGACGCGCCGTTTTGCATTGGTGTCTACTCTTTGGAGGGCCAGAGAATGAAACTACAACTTATCAGCGCTTTGATGGCGACGACCTTGCTGAGTGGGTGTTCACCGACGGAAGAAAAAGAAGTGAAGATGGCCTGCGCCGTTATCATGACAGATGAAGAGATGAGCCGCGAAGTATCGCTGCAATCAATTTCGGCTGATGACTATTGTTCCTGCGCGGCCAAAACGATCGTCACAATGCCTGAAGCGGACCGCGCCAAAGCAATCCCTACTATCCTAATGGTTGCGCAGGAGATGCGTGAAAATGGCGGCTCCGCAGAGTTGGTTTTCAAAGATTTACGCCGAGCAGCCGATGCTTCAGATGCGACGCCAGACGCGCAGGCGGCATATGAAAATATGGACGCTCTAGGTGAGCAGTTGGAAGAGATCCTTGACGATATGGCCTCTTCCAACGGTCAGTGTTCTGCGAAAACCTAGACTTTCACGCCGCCTTTGGCTGCGTCTGCGAGGAAGGTTGCTAGGCCAGCATCCGTAAGCGGGTGTTTGGCTAGGCCTTTCAATACGCCCGGTGGAACTGTTGAAACGTCAGCACCTGCGAGGGCGCACATTTTTACATGGTTCGCATTGCGGATTGAGGCGGCAAGAATCTCGGTCTCAAACATATAATTGTCATAGATGACGCGAATTTCTTCGATCAATTCCATACCATCAATATTGATATCATCGAGTCGTCCGATGAAGGGCGAGATGTAAGCTGCGCCAGCTTTGGCCGCGAGTAAGGCTTGGTTTGCAGAGAAGCAAAGCGTGACGTTTACGGCTGTTCCCATGTTCGACAGTTCACGGCATGCGCGAAGGCCGTCCATCGTGAGAGGCAACTTTACGGCGACATTGGACGCGATGGCTTGAAGTGTCTTGCCTTCCGAAACCATCTGTTCCCACTCTGTCGCAACAACTTCAGCGCTGACATGTCCGTCTGTCAGGTCACATATTTCAGCGATAACTTCTTTAAAGTCGCGGCCAGATTTCGTGATCAAAGAGGGATTAGTTGTCACCCCGTCGATCAAGCCGGTTGCGGCAAGCTCTTTGATTTCATTTGTATCTGCGGTGTCGACGAAGAATTTCATAGCTCTATCCTTGCTTTGGGAGCGCTGTCATTGCGGACGCTTTAGCAGGACATGCCTTGAATCGCTAGGTCGTTTTCAGGAGCTCATCGAAATAGGCAATTGTCTTCACAAGACCTTCATTCAATGCGACGCTTGGCCCCCAGTTCAATTGCTCCCGCGCGCGGGTGATATCTGGCCTGCGTTTGCGCGGATCATCCTGCGGCAGAGGTTTATGCGTGAGCTTAGATATTGAGCCAGTCAGCTCAATCACCTGCTCGGCGAGTTCCTTAATCGTGAACTCACCAGGATTGCCCAGATTAATCGGCCCTGTAACGCCTTCGGGGCTGTTCATCAGCGACATCAGACCTTTCACGAGGTCATCAACATAGCAGAAGCTACGCGTCTGCTGCCCGTCGCCATAGAGCGTAATATCTTCACCCTGCAGGGCTTGGACGATGAAATTGGAAACAACACGCCCATCATTTGGGTGCATGCGTGGCCCATATGTATTGAAGATGCGGGCGACTTTGATGTCCAGCTGATGCTGCCTGTAATAGTCAAAGAACAGTGTTTCGGCGCAACGTTTGCCTTCATCATAGCAAGAGCGTGGTCCAATTGGGTTCACATTGCCCCAATAGTCTTCCTGCTGCGGGTGAACATCGGGGTCGCCATAAACTTCCGATGTGGACGCCTGTAAAATGCGCGCGCCGGTGCGTTTGGCGAGGCCCAGCATGTTGATCGCGCCGTGGACGCTCGTCTTGGTCGTCTGCACCGGATCATACTGATAGTGAACCGGGCTTGCTGGACAGGCCATGTTGTAGATCTGATCAATCTCTACGAACAGTGGCATCGTCACGTCATGGCGCATCAACTCAAAGCGTGGATGGCTTAGCAGGTGGGCGACATTGCTTCGCGCGCCAGTGAAGAAGTTATCTAGGCATAAAACCTCCGCGCCAGTCTCCAGCAGAGCCTCACAGAGGTGAGAGCCAATGAAGCCGGCACCGCCGGTGACGAGAACGCGGTTGGTAAGGTGCATTAGCCAGCGGTCTCTGCAGATTCGGGTTTCTTTTCCCATTTCTTTGCAAGCTTGCGGCCAAAGTTGATCGCCGGTTTCTCGATCCAATAGTAAGAGACCATTGAGACAACCATGATGAGTGGCCAGCTAATTCCAACAGTCAAAAAGAATTTCGCAAGCGTGTCATTCTCAGCCATATGTCGAATAACAAAACGATGGACGGCAGTGAGCACAAACATATGCGTTATGTATGTCGAGTAACTCATATTGCCGAGCCAGTGCAAAGGCTTGGAATCGATCAATTTGTGCATCCATGACCCGGACGTAATGAGGCTGGCGAACACCAAGACCCAAATCAGCATTGGCGGTGTCCGACCTTCTGGACCCATGAACCCAACTGCAAGAAAAGCGGCTGCCGCCATCCCTATCAGTGGGAAATGAGCTTTAATCTTTGACTCTCCAACTTTGCGGAACAAGTAGTACGACGCCATGCCAAGCCCGAAGAAGCCCAAGAGGTGGGGCAGGGCTGCCGGATGATTCCAGTTATAAGACTCGCCCATAAAGTTTAGGCCTTTTGTGTTCAAAGCGCCGAAGAATAGGGCGACGAACAAAAATGCGACAAAGGTCATGCCGCGCCATCCGCCTTTGGTTAGCGCAGCGAGAATGAACGGCGCTAAGATATAGAATTGCCACTCAAGACTTATCGACCAGCCCGGACCAGAGAGTGCATGTGCGGCATTTGCAAAGACTTCATTCGGAACAAGCCCGTGAAGCATGGTCGCTTCTAAGAAGAAATGCCCCCAAAAATTGTCTGGGCTGCGCACTGGCATGCCAATCAAATAGGTCACGGCATACAGGACCAGTACAAACATCAACGCCGGCCAAAGCCGCAAGAAGCGCCGCATGATATATATATTGTAAGGCTCTCTCTTCATGAGCAATAAATGTACAATGACAAAGCCGGACATCATAACGAACACGTAAACGGGTATCTTGCCCGATCGCGCCAGTAGAATGA
>JAQWGO010000118.1 GCA_029238175.1 Henriciella sp.
CGTAAGGGGTGAGCCTCGTCACGCGATCTCTATTTGCGATATAAAAGTATATAGCGCCGAAAACAAAAAGAGCTGATTCCACAATAAGCGACGGCCAAAAGAACGCCCAAAGGCCCATCCCAACGACGTGTCCATGCGGCCAAAGAGGGAGATCCGGCAAGTGAGCGACTAAATCCAAAATCCAATGAGAAAAGACTAATCCAGCGATCAGAAGCGCGCCCCCGCGTTTGGCCGATTTGTTCAGCAATGGGTAGATCACATAGGCCAGCAGGGACAATAAAACTGCACTTGCCAGGCTGTGAGAATAGCCGATGTGGATTGTCTCAAAATGGTTGACCGCGGTCGCATTGGGTACAACTTCTACATGCTCTATTCCCAATAGCACGAGTGGAAAGAAGATGTAGTCGACAACCTGTACCGCAACGAAGCAGTGCCACAACGGGATTGCCTGCCTGGCAAAGAATGAGGCAGGTCCAAAATGCCCAATAAACATTCTTAGTACCTATTCATCCATGAAAACAGCTTGTCGGGATTATCGCGCCAGAAATAATTATAGGCTTCCAAACGCTCGTCATATTCGTCGATCCAGAACATTTCTTTGTCATTTGAACCAAGTGCATCAAACATCTCTTGGATGCTCTCTTGCGTGGTCCGAAAATCATTGCGGATTTGGACCATAAGCACTGGCATCTTAGTCGATGGTGCAATGCGGGACACGTCCAAATCCTCTTTGTTATATCCGTTCCGTTTTTCTACATAACCGACAAATTGATCAACATTGCCGGGATGAGAGATTTTTAGATTTTTGCTTACACCCTCCACAAAGCCCTTGGGCGAAAGAGGCTGTAGGCTCACATAAGCTCTAACGTCTTTAAAGCGTTCAGGGGCTATGTGGATAGCTCGCATGGTTGTCACGGTTCCATAGCACTGGCTATATAAGTATTGCTCCATAGCGGGAAAATGCTCTTTGACATAATCCATCGCACCGATGGCGTCGTTCGCCTCAGTGTGGGTCAGTCCAAGCTTACCGTTTTCAAACACCGCTGACTCACCATGGTTTCGCAAATCATAGGTAAAGATATTATATCCGTGCTCGTTAAACAGCTTGTAGAGCGGGATGAAGTCGACCGGGATATTCCCCCAATCGGCATCAGGTTTCGCGCCGGAACGATTCCCCATCAGAAGCTTTGAAATCGATCTCACTAAAATTCAGGCCCGCTTCTTTCGGTGTCCGCAACAAAGGGCGACGATCTAACTTGGCAAAAAACTTAGCCATTTGACGCAGAATAAATGTGCGCTTTAGTTTTACGAAAAATCCGAACATCACTTTCCTTTTCCATTTTCTTTCGAGCGCTTGCGACAGAATTGCGAGAACCGCTCAGTCATTCTTTTTAAATTTAACTTTCAAAAGACCCTTCAGGGGATTCTTGAATTGCATCCTTGTACACTGGGGGGTATACCCCTCAGTCAAGGACTATTTTTTGAGGTAAAAATGCTGATTGGCGAACTGGCAAAAAAGGCAGGCGTGCAGAAAGATACAATTCGGCATTATGTCGAAGTCGGTCTTTTGACACCCTCTAAACGAAGTGTTGGAACACGAGCTTACAATGAGTTTGCTGAAACCGATTTGAGCAAGCTCGAACTTATTCTACAGTCTAAGTCACTAGGCTTTTCTCTAAATGAGATGAGACCCTACATAGAACTGTATATGAACGAGAATTTGACAGACCGCATCGCGACAGCTGCTTTTGAAAATAAGCTCATTGAGGTTGAGCGTAAAATTTCACAGCTCAAACAAATGCGCATAAAATTGAAGCAGATCATAAAAAAGTACGAGGGGTAGATATAAGTTTTACCTGCCGCTTGAAGCAACAGGTCCTAATGTCCGCTTTGACGCCGAAAGCAGACGAGATAACAAAAAAGCCCGCGCCTTTTGGCACGGGCTTTTAAATGTAGGTTAGCGCGTTACCCTACTCAGCAGGCTTCACAAATTTCAGCGTCATACGATCTGACTCGCCAATCGCTTCATAAACCGTGGCATCAAACCCTTCTGGCGCATTGCCTTCACGGTCGGTTTTAGCGCTTACGGGCGGCAGGGTCCAAACACCGAATGGGTGATCGGCGGTATCGGCCGGGTTCGCATTCACTTCGCTGGCCGCTGCAAATTCAAACCCAGCACTGGCGGCAAGGGCTTTGACATAGTCTTCATGCACATACCCTGTCGCGCCGCGTGGATCTTGCTCTGCGCTAGATGGCAAACGGTGCTCAACCACGCCTAGAACGCCACCCGGCTTAAGCGCGGCATAGGCATCCGTGAAAAACTTAGCCGTGTAGTCGCCGCCCATCCAATTGTGGACATTGCGGAAGGTTAGGACAGCATCAACGCTGCCAGCCTCGGCAAGCGGACCTGATTCAGCTGAGAATGCTGAAAGCTCAATCTGACCAAATGTTTCGGGGTCGGCGTCATAGACAGCCTTATAGTCTGCGATACGCTTCTGGATGCGCTCAAGGCGCTCACCCTCATAGATATTCACGTCCCAAACCGCAGCGATTAAAGTCCCGCCACCCGTCGCGAGATATGGCGCGATGACGTTGGAATACCAGCCGCCGCCCGGCCAGATTTCAACAACTGTATCGCTCGCTTCGATGCCAAAAAATTCCAGCGTCTCAACCGGGTTACGCCATTCATCGCGTGCCTTTTCCGCATCGGCGCGCCATTCACCCGCCGCGATCTCGGCTAGAACCGACACTGGCGCGGCTTCAATTTCAGTCGCGGCAGGCGGTGTTTCCACCTTTGGCGCTGGCGTTTCGCTGCCTGAACAGGCGGTAAGTCCAAGCGCTGCAGCGCCCGTCAAAAATAGTGATTTCATTAGTCTCTCCCGAAAAGGGCTTGAAACGCCCTGACTGCATTCACAAATAGTGTGTGTAGCGACGCTGCCAAGCGGGTCGCTACCGGAAATTCTGCCAGTGCCGATGGTCGGGCTGGAAAAACAGATGCTCCGCATATCATAGACCAGTGGCTTATAAAGATCGCCGCCGGTTCACAGTTGCTAATAAAGGACTGAACACATGAGCACGATTGATCTCACCCCGCTATACCGAACAATGGTCGGCTTTGACCGTATGGCCACCATGATCGATAGCGCCGCCCGCCTCGATGGCGCGCAAGGCTATCCCCCTTACAATATTGAGCGTGTCGCAGATGACGAGTTTGCGATCGAAATTGCCGTTGCTGGCTTTGGCGAGGATGACCTTGATATTGAAACGAAAGACGGTCTTCTAACTGTCGCTGGACGCAAAGTCCCACCAGCCGACGAGAATGAACAACGCCAATACCTACACCGCGGCATTGCCGAGCGCGGCTTTCTACGCCGCTTCCAATTGGCCGATCATGTGATCGTCACTGGCGCAGACCTTAGAAACGGTATGCTGCGCATAGAGCTGCTGCGCGAACTTCCAGAGGCGAAAAAGCCACGAAAAATCGAAATCGGCGCGCCCGCACAAAGCAAACCGAAACTGATTAAAGGCAGCAAAGCCGACGCGGCTTAGGCTCCAACGACATAAATCAATGCGACGCCCCAGATCATACGATTTGGGGCGTCGTCGCATTCACGAACCATTGATCCGCTGCCTACCTTAGGGGCAGCACTGGTCTAACGCCTATTTGCCGATTACGTCAGATTAACAGCTGTAACCGCCAAGAGAGATCAAGCCATGCCCACCGTAACCGCCAATGGAATTGAACTCGCCTATGAAACGCACGGCGAGGACGGCGCTCCGCCGGTGCTTTTGATTATGGGGCTTGGCGGCCAGCTCACCATGTGGCCGGACCAGTTGATCGACGACCTTGTCGGCGGCGGCTACCGCGTTATCCGTTTTGACAATCGCGACATCGGTCTCAGCCATCAGCATAAAGGCGAGAAACCGCCAAAGATTATCCGCCAGATCATTCTGCGCCGCCTCGGGATTAAACAAAAGACGCCGTTCACCCTGCTAGATATGGCCAATGACACAATGGGCCTGATGGAAGCATTGGAGCTGGACAGCGCGCATGTAGTCGGCATTTCCATGGGCGGAATGATTGGTCAGCATGTCGCGGCGCTTGCACCAGAGCGGGTGCAGAGTTTCACGGCCTTAATGACCACAACGGGCAATCCAAAGCTCCCAAAGCCAGGCCGCGATGTGATGCAGGCCATGATCCGGCGCGGCCCGCCACCCGCGACGCGCGGCGAAATTATCGATGCCTCTGTCGCGGCGTTCGGCGTCATCGGCACACAGGGCGAAGACCACAACCAAAACGGTATGCGCGACCGGATCACCGTCTCTTATGACCGCAGCTATAACCCGATGGGTGTTGCACGCCAGATGGCCGCGATCGTCTCAGGCGGCGATTTCCGCGACTATACAAAGCGCGTCAAAGCTCCAACCCTCGTTATTCACGGCTCAGCTGATGCGCTTGTTCCGATCGAAGGTGGCCGCGACATCGCTAAGCTTGTTCCGGGTGCCAAAATGGAAGTTATCCACGGCATGGGCCATGATGTACCGCCGCGCTTCCTCCCGGAAATCACGGCGCACATGCTGACCCATTTCAGAGCAAACGACGTCTAGTTTCTGGCGGAGAAGACAATCTCACCGTGGACAATCGTCATGACGGTTTTAGCTTCCAAAATTTCCGCTTCTGGCACGACCATCAAGTCGCGATCAAACACGGTAAAATCAGCCAGTTTCCCAACCTCAATCGTGCCCAAATCGTCCTCCATAAAGGCGGCATAGGCTGGGGCAGCGGTGAATAGGCTCAAAGCCTGCTGCCGCGTCAGCGCTTCCTCCGGCGACCAATCGCCTGTGCTAAAACCCTCAAGGTCTTTGCGTGCAACAGCCGCATAGAACTCAATCAGAGGCGAACCATTCTCTACAGGGGCATCCGAACCGCCAACAATAATAGCGCCTGCATCCAACAAGCTCTGCCACGCATAAGCGCCAGCAAGGCGGGCTTGCCCCAATCGATCCGGCGCAAACTTCAGGTCACCAATCGCATGACTTGGCTGCATCGAGGCAATCAAGCCAAGCGCGCTAACGCGGGCGATATCATCTGGGTGCAACACTTGCGTATGCTCAATCCGCCAGCGATCCTCGGGGCCATAATCGCCCGCTTTCATAACATCCAAAATTCGCCGATTCGCCAGATCCCCAATCGCATGTATGGCAAGTTGGACATTCAATCTGTCAGCTTCCTGCATCAGTGTTTCAAGCCGCTCTGGCTCCAAGAGCGATAGTCCGCTCGTGTCGGGCCGATCTGAATAAGGCTCAATCAACAAAGCCCCGCGAGAGCCAAGCGCGCCGTCCATATATAGCTTTACTGACCGGTTCGTGATCGTGTCGGTCTCATGCTTACGTGATGCTGCAAGCTCCATACCCGACTCATCAAACGCATTATGAATGCGCAGCGGTAGGCGTCGGTCTTGGTCCAGCCCTTCCATCAGCGCAGCATGCGCTGGATCAACGCTCATATTGTGGACGCCCGTCCACCCGCGCGAAACATATTCAGCCGCGCCGACCAAATAACCCTTGATAATCTGCGCCTCGCTTGGCGCTGAAACCAACGAAAACACTTGGCCCATCGCATTATCGATCAGGATGCCCGTGGCTTTGCCGTCCGGATCACGCTCAATTTTCCCGCCTTCAACATCTGCCGTGTCATCCATCACACCAGCAGCCACGAGCGCTGCACTATTCGCCACAAGCGCGTGGCCATCGGCACGCACAAGGATAACCGGATTGTCTGGGCTCACTTGATCTAGGTCAGCAGCCGTCGGCATCCGCCCTTCGGGCCACCCCGTTTCAATCCATCCACGCCCAAACAGAACCTGGCCTTCTGGCAGACCCCAAACTTCAGCTTCGATCCGCGTCACGAGCTCACCAATCGAAGCTGTCCCTTCAAGGTTAAGCGTCTGTTCGCGTTGACCAATGCCCAGCAAGTGGGCGTGACCATCGACAAATCCCGGATACATGAACCCGCCGTCTAGATCGAAGGTCTGCATGAGTGACGGAATAATCTCGCCATCTTGGTCCAGCGTTGGAATGTCTTCCACAACCTGCTCTAGGGACCCAACTGCCACGATACGGCCTTCTGATCCAACCACGACACCGTCAACCGTCTCCAGCCCATTGCCCGTATAGATCGTCCCACCGGTGTAGAAATACAGCGACTCTGTCGGCTCAGCGTTTAAGCCCGTGTCCGATAGAGTGGGCTTAGGCGCAGCGGTTTGATCGCCACATGCCGCAACAAAAACAATCACCCCAGCGATAAACCCAAGGCCCGATAGTCGTTTCTGCATTTGCTTAACCCCTTCAAGATTGGCCGAAACATAGCGATTACCCTAAGCGACGCCTAGAGTGTACCCCAAAGAAAAACGCGCCCCAATGGAGCGCGTTTTCGACAATCTTACAAAGTGTTAGAAAGAGCTAAGCTTCTGCTTCGGCTTCTCTCTTCGCAATGTTCTTTTTGATCTTCAGCGCTTTGACAGAAAGAACGTCGTCTTTCGCCTTAGCAAGATACGCGTCAAGGCCACCAAGTTTATCAACTGTGCGGAGCGCTTTAGCAGCAACACGCATAGAAAACTTCTGACCAAGTGCGTCAGAGTGAAGAGATACGTTCACGAGGTTCGGCAAGAACCGACGCTTGGTGTGAACACGAGAGTGGCTGACATTGTTGCCGACGATAGGGCCGGTGCCAGTAAGTTCGCAAACGCGGGACATGGGTCACTCGCTTCATTAAAGATTAAAACCGAAGCGCGGCTATTACGATGCAGGATTTGCCGCGTCAACCGTAGATATGACTCTGTTTGTGCTCTAATTGAGCGTCTTGAAATATCTGGTCCTAAACGCGATTTAATTGTGATAAGACAAAGGCACCCCTGTTCAGCTTAGCTTTTGCATTGCAAATATAAAGCTAAGCCCTGTTATCCCTGTGAAGGACACGTACCATGAAGAAATTGCTCGCTTTTGCTGCTTTAGCACCTTTCGCTATCGTCGGCCTTTCCGGCGCGGATACAGCGACGATTGAACCGGGAATTCTGGCGCAGATCGAAGCTGGCCAGCCGATGCGGATGGAATACCAGATCAAAGCAAGCGCTTGGATCCTGTTCATTCCGATCTCTGGTAAAGCCAATTTCAGCGTCGATATGAACGCTGACACCTACTCAATGCGAAGCAAGGTTAAGACGACCGGGCTCGCCGACATCCTCGTCAATTACGATATGGATTTGGCGGCTTCGGGTTACACAACGCCGAATGGCTTGAAGACCTATGCTTATGTTTCGCAGAATAATGACGGCAAGAAAAACCGCCGTGTCGACATGAAATATCTGCAGGACGATTTTGAAATGGTCGCCACACCGCGATTCGGCAACCTTGGTGATCCCGCTGCCACGCCGGAGCAGGTCTTGGACGCGAATGATCCGATCACAGCTTTGATTTCGTTCGCACTGGAACCCCGTGCAGAAGGCGCTGACCCTTGCGGCGGGCCTTTGAAAATATTTGATGGTCGACAGCTCACGCACCT
>JAQWGO010000136.1 GCA_029238175.1 Henriciella sp.
AGGCGGTAACAAGGCCTGATGCAACGAATGGTACGCCCATGTCTGAGCGCGCTTTGTTAAGTGATGTTCGCGATGTGGAGTTGAGCTTTTATCGCGGTGGTGAACGTTCGGAAACGTGGGTCGGTGATGCGGGCCAGCCCCTACATTTCTTGCCGGAGCTTATTGAGATGACGATCGTTTTCACGGATGGACCGTCACTTACGATCGCAGCGCTAACCGGGGGCAGGACATGACCCCGAATCCGCAAAAACCGCACTCTAACCAAAACGGCGCCGCGCTGATTACGGTGCTTATGATTATTGCGGCGATTTCTGTTGTCGCGCTTGGAGTGACGCAATCTGTAACGTCAGCAACGCAACGCGCCAGAGCGCTAGACGCTCAGGCGCAAATACGGCTCTATGCAGTATCCGTAGAGGAGGTGGCGAAATCACGCCTTCTGGAAATCTTGACGCCATTAGAGGGGCGTCTGAGTGTTGATCTTCCGAGTTTTGGAGAGGCCCAGACGATCCCGGTTGACGGCGGCGTGTTTGAAGTCAGCTTTCGAGATGCCACAAACTGCTACGATCTAAATTCAGTGGTGTTGGGTATTGAAGGCGGCGAGTTGCAAGTCGATCCACAGGGGCTTTCGAATTTTGGCATCATGCTTGAGAGTACGGCGCTTGAGACCATTGATAGCACGACACTGGGCGCGAGTTTGGTGGATTGGTTAGATGCGGATGCAATACCCCAGCAAGGCGGTGCCGAAGACGCGTTCTATATTGGCGCAACACCATCCTATCGTGCATCGTCACAGCCATTAGTTTCGTTGAAAGACTTGCGCGGCATTCAAGGGTTCTCAGCTGAGACCGTACAAGCGTTGGACGGCATTGCGTGCGTCCGGCCCATACATGCCGACGCTGCCTTACATCAAATCAATCTGAACACGATCCAAGTGGAGCAAGCAGGGCTCCTGCAGCTCGCTTTTTCTGGTGCATTAGAATTGGAAGAGGCGCGCCGAGTTATTGCCAATCGCCCGTTGGGTGGCTGGCCAGATCCGGAGGCGTTCCTTGAGGAGCCAGCGATAAAGAAGATTGATCCGGCGATGAGAAAGAATGAGCGCCTGACCGTCACGACATCTCTTATAGAAGTTTTCACCGAGGTGTCTTATCGGGGACAAGTGATGAAAATGCGCTTCTTGTTCGAAACCTTGCCGGGTAAACCGATAAGAACTCTCCAAAGACAGAGAGTAGGATAGGCATGTCAGGCGCATATGCACTTCTGCTCAATGATGGCTCATTTCTTGTCGCAGAGAAACAGCGCGGGAATTGGCGAACGAGCACGATCTCTATGGATCATGAGGAATTGCCCAAGCTCGCTGCTGTTTTCCTTGATGGACGAGACGTTCTGGGATTGCAGGTAAATCTACCAGCGCGCAATGAAAATGAAGCCCGCAAAGCAGCGCCGTTTGCGATAGAGGACGATGTCGCTGAAGCGGTTGATGACATTCATGTCGCGCTGCGGGAGCCATCATCAGATCAACCCTCCATTCGAGATTTGAACTCAGTCTCGAAAGTGTTCATGGAAAACCTATCGGCGCAATTAGTTGAGCTAGGGCTCGCCGATGCAAAAGTGATCGCTGCGCATAGTCTGCTCGGCGATGGCGACATATTGATTGAGGGACCGGGTTACGTTCTCGGGCGTATCGGCCAACGCACGTTTACGCTGGATGCTGATATTGGAACCGATGTTTTGATCGGCTTATGCGAGGGCGCGAGTGATGTGTCGATTTTCGGGGCAGGGCTAGCTAGTGCGCTTGGCGCGCAGCCAGCTGGAGATGCCCTTGAAACGGATGAACGCGTCGCCGAATGGCTCGCAACGCAAGTCGATGCTGGCTCTAGCGGGATAAATCTAAGACAAGGCGCGTTCCAAGTTCGACGCTCGGTCGATTTAGGCGGCTTTAAGCAATGGCGTTTGGCCGGAGCATTGGCGGCAGTCCTATCAATCGGATGGTTTAGTGCCACGCTTCTTGGAACACACGGTATGAAATCCAGAACGGCGGAGCTGGAAAAAGTCGCCGCTGATTTTGTGAATGTGGGCTGGCCAGAAGCCAATGGCGATGTTCAACGTGCTTTGGTTTTGGCGGGCGCTGAGGCGGGACGTTCTGGTTCAAGCTCTCTCAGTGCTTTAGAGGCGACATCGGTATTGTATGAAGCTTTAGCATCTGTAGGCGGCGCAGAGTTGCGGTCCGTCAGATATGACCGTGATCGCGGGCAGCTATCGGCGGTTGTGTCATTCGAGAGCTTTGCGGATGTTGATGTGCTCGCAGGCGCGATACAAGCACGAGGGCTGTCTGCGACTGCGGGAGATGCCCGCCAGAATGGCAATAAAGTGGTCGGCAACATTACGATTGGATCGATCTCATGATGTCATGGTGGAAAGGTCTTGATCGTCGTGAGCGATGGCTTGTGAGCCTGGCTGCGACTTTAACCGGACTTGTGATCATATGGCAGTTTGTCGTTGTGCCAGCCACTGCTGCTCATCAAGAAGCAAGAGCTGAGTTAGCGGAAGCCGATACGAACTTAGCCCGGCTACAAGAAGCCTATATGCGCAAACGTGCAAAGGGTGTTTCTCTGGCCTCTAATGTCGCGGGCAACCAGCTTACTGGCGACGCATTCAAGACTGCCGTTACCAATGCTGCGTCTGAAAAAGGGCTTTCGATCTCTAGGCTGCAAGGTGGCAGCGGAGCCACAGTCGGCCTCGTTTTTGAGCAAGCAGACCCGAGGTTCATCTTTTTTTGGTTGGAAGATGTCGAAACGCGGTTGAATGGAACAGTGACGCGGCTCGTCATCGAACAAGCTGGTGGTGGCCGTGTTCGCGCGAGCATCGATGTGTCTCCGGGAGGAAACTGATGCGCAAGATTCTATTATTTGTGGTTTTCTTGGTTGTGCTTGTTGGCAGTGCAATCGCGTTCACGCCGCTTGGCTTTATTCTGAACCAGTCTAGATTGGGTAATACAAGCGCTGGCTGGGCCAAGGTTGACGGAACACTCGCGAAAGGCCGGATTAGCGGATTGTATCTCAACAATCAGCCGATTGGTGATGTCACACTCAAATTACGGCCGATGTCACTTTTCGGACTGGCGCCGACATATGATGTGCAATGGGGCGGCGCTGGTGGGCGCGGTACAGGCGTGATCACACTCCGGCGTAACGCCCTTGAGGCGAAGGAGTTGCGCATTCAACAGGAAATTAGCGCGTTGGAGTCGCTCGCAATGCCGGTTCGCGCGATAGGCGGAACAATCCGCCTGATGGATGGTTCGGTTACCGTCACACGGGCAGGCTGTGAAAGTGGCACCGGAGATGTGACCAGCAACACACTGAGCCGCGCTGCGGAACAGTACGGAAAACAGTTCGGGCCTCTTGCTGGCAATCTAAGCTGCGAAGGCGGAGCGTTTCTTCTAGCCATGGCTGGACAGTCCGAAGCAAATGACACGCTTGAGTTGGATGTCGAGGCGACGTTGCTGGGTGCCTATAAATTACAGGTTGAAGTCACAACTGCGGATCAACAAATTTCGGTTGCGCTTGGTCAAATGGGTTTTGCGCGCCAGAACGGCATTTGGGTTTATAGTCGCGAAGAGCAAAGAAGCTTAAGATGATCAGACTTATTACCAGCGTACTTGCCATAAGCGGCTTGATGGCCTGCCAAAGCTCAACCAATGCCGGGGAAACGCAGGCGCAGCCCGCGGAAGTGGCTCCTGATATAGCCGGTAGTTCCGCAATGGAGATTATTCCAGCTTCAGGTTTAGGTCCTCAAGATCTATTGCCCGGTGAGTGCGGTCTATTCTTGTGGAGCAAGACTGATATTTCAAAGTTCATTTTCTTCTCAAAGGCACAAACTGGACAAGCTACGTTCGCGCAGGGCGTAGAACCCGCCAGCTTGGCGCAGACAAATGCTGGCGGCGATATTTTTGGGCAGTTCAACACGCTGTCTAGCTATCAATTTGAAGATGGGAAAAACCTATCTTTATCTATTGGGCCCGGTGAAGAGTTAGACGGTGGTCAGCGCATCGAGAACGGCCTGCTAACGATCACAGACCTTGAGGGATGGATCACGAAGCTTCCAGTGGTTGGCGTTCGGGCCTGCAAACCTGAAGAATGAAGCTTCCACGAATTACTACGATCCTAACAGATGACAGCCCGGGTGAGTTTCGGGCAATCGCTGTCGACCGCGAAGGTAAGGCTTGGCGGCAGTTCAGCCAGCGCTGGGGCGGCGTTGATGAACCTCTGCGTAACGGACAATCTGCAAGTGCCATAGTGAGGAGCTTTGATGCGTCGCAGGGCGGTGCGTTTCTAGCGCTCGAAACCGGAGAGGACGTTTTTCTCGCCGCAAAGGAGCGTGGGCAGCTAAATAATGGTCAACGTCTTCCCATTGTCTGTGCTGCGGCTGCGCGTTCTGGCAAGCTGGCCCGGGTTTTGGCGTATGATGGCGATGTAACACCCTTCGACGCATTCACTGCTTGGCAAGCGTCATTGGCGACCAAAAACTTGGACATCAAAGAGGATGCTGATGCGGTAGATGCCGCCTTTGATGATGCGCTCGCGCCGCAATGCCAAATTAGTTCGGGCGGGACGATCTATATCGAGCCTACGCGGGCGCTAACCTCAATCGACATTGATAGTGCGGGGCGGATTGGGCGCGGAAGCGCCGGCGCGCGGGCCTTATCCCTAAACCGTGATGCTGTGAGCGAAGCGGCCCGGCAAATTGCGTTGCGGGATATGGGGGGCACATTTGTTATCGACTGTGTTGCACCGCTGAACAAAACTTCTGGTGGACAAGTTCAAGACGCATTTATCACTACATTCAAAGCGGTTAGTCAGCGACGCTTCCGTGTTCTGTCTGTGTCAAAATTGGACTTGCTTGAAGTGAGTGTAGAGCGCGGGCCGTGCCCACTGAGCGACAAATTATTGAACGAGGCCGGAGCCCTGACGCCTGAGTCAAAGCTGCTGAAAATTCTGCGTCAAACCGAACGAGAGTTTAAAGCTGCGCGTTCCGCTTTCTTCACTGTGGGTCTATCCAAAAGTAGCCATGATGCGTATTCGAAGCGCGAAACAGCAGTTGAAGATATACTTCGAAATCGCTTTACGGGGCGCGTGACACTTACACGTGCTGAGGGCACCGAAGACAGGATTGAAAAACGATGAGCGTCAAGATTTGTGCGATGTGTGAGAACAAGCCGATTGATCCTAAATTCAAACCGTTTTGCTCAAAGCGTTGCGCCGACTTGGATCTGTCAAAGTGGCTGAAGGGTAGTTACGCGATTCCCGGTTTGCCATCCGATCAAGCCGATGAAGTTCCGGATACGCCAGACCCCAGCGACGCATAACTTGCCTTCCTACAGCATTGCCTGCACTGTCCGGCAACAATTGGAGGGATGCTTATGTTGAAATTTATTGTGACGCTTATTTGTGCGACAATTCTCGCGAGCTGTAACGCGGCTCAAGAAAAGCCTGATCGGTTTTTACACCCAGATGGGACTGTCATTGATCTGACGGAAGCTGCCTACAAGCCCGTGCGCGTTGAAGGTCAGGTTGCAACGGCTGCAGAACGCGCCGCGTGTGAGAAGGTTGGTGGCGAGATTATGCGTGACGGCATGGCCGGTTTCGAGCGGTGTACGCAGACCTATAGCGATGCCGGAAAAGCCTGCTCTGACGCATCTGATTGTATCGGATCATGCCGTGGTACCGGGAAGATGTCAGACTTTGGTTCTACTGTTGTCGGTGAGTGCCAAACAACCGACAGTCCGTTCGGCTGCTTTCAAGAGGTCGAAAACGGCAAAGTCACTGCGGCGCTCTGTGTAGACTAGGTCGATTTCAGAAAAGGGCTTCACAACCTTCGCGGACTCAATTACGAGGCCAAAAAGGGAGCTCCCCACATGAAAATCCGACAAGCGATCACCTTCGACGACGTGCTGCTTCAACCCGGCGCGAGTGAGTTTACACCTTCAGAAGTGAAGACACACACGTTTCTGACCAAGAGTATTGGTTTGAATATCCCGTTGATCTCGGCGGCTATGGACACTGTAACCGATGCGCGCCTTGCGATTGCAATGGCACAGGCGGGTGGCATTGGTGTTGTGCATCGCAATTTTTCAATTGAGGAACAGGCCGCGCAGGTCACCCAAGTGAAGAAGTTTGAGAGCGGTGTCGTGATGAACCCGGTAACAATTTCGCCGCGTGCGAACTTGGCTGAGTTGAAAGCGCTGAAAGAACAGACAGGCTTTTCCGGCATTCCGGTGGTGCAGGATGGCAAGCTTGTCGGCATCGTCACCAATCGGGACATGCGCTTTGCAGGTGATCTAAACCAGTCGGTTGGCAGTTTGATGACCGAGAACGTTATCACTGTCACCATGGATGTGCCAATAGAGGCAGCCCGGCATTTGCTGCACAAGCATCGCATCGAACGCCTTGTTATCGTTGATGAGGAAGGCAAATGCATCGGCCTCCTGACTGTCAAAGACATGGATAAGGCCGCCGTTAATCCAAACGCCGCCAAAGATGAGGGTGGTCGTCTTCGGGTTGCTGCGGCGTCGACTGTTGGGGATGCGGGCTTTGAACGTACGCAAGCGTTGATTGAGGCGGGTGCTGATGCAGTCGTTATCGATACCGCTCATGGCCACTCAAAGGCCGTGGGCGAAGCAGTCACGCGCGCCAAAAAGATTTCGAACTCTGTTCAGATCATCGCGGGTAATGTTGCAACTGCGGAGGCAACTAAAGCTTTGATCGACGCTGGCGCAGACGCAGTCAAAGTCGGCATCGGCCCCGGTTCTATCTGTACGACGCGCATTGTTGCTGGTGTCGGCGTCCCTCAGCTTACGGCGATCGAAGACTGCGCGAATGCAGCAGCAGCTTCTGGTGTTCCGATCATCGCTGATGGCGGTATCAAGTTCTCTGGTGACTTTGCCAAAGCTTTAGCGGCGGGCGCATCTACAGCAATGATGGGGTCGATGTTTGCTGGCACCGAAGAAGCGCCGGGAGAGGTGTTCCTTTACCAAGGGCGCTCGTACAAATCGTATCGCGGTATGGGTAGCCTCGGCGCAATGGCGCGCGGCTCGGCGGATCGCTATTTCCAGAAAGACGCCGCCTCAGACAAGCTCGTACCAGAGGGTATCGAGGGCCAAGTTCCCTTCAAGGGTCCAATCTCCCCGATTATTCACCAAATGGTCGGCGGTCTTCGCGCCGCGATGGGCTATGTCGGTGCTGAAACGATATCTGATCTACATAAGAAGGCGCAATTCGTTCAGATCACAGGTGCCGGACTGCAGGAAAGCCACGTCCACGATGTCCAGATGACACGGGAAGCGCCGAACTACTCGCTTAGCCGCGGTTAGCGGAACGCTGGACCGCTAACCCACGCCACAATTGATTCGCGTGTGCCTTTAGTGATTTCGGTTACACGGTGGAGAATGAAAGAAGGGAATACGATGATTGTTCCCTTCTCACGCGGGGCCGTGACGACCCGCTGATTGATCATGAATTGAAGGTCGCCGCCTTCATATTCATCCGGATCGGTGAGTTGTATCGTCATACTCAGTTTGCGATTTGAAATATTGCCAGACCCAAAATCAAGGTGCCAATCAAAGAAGTCTCCAACGCCGTATCGCGCAAGCTGTAGAGGCTCGTTGAACCCCGTCATGTCGAACTGATAGCGCTCATTGTTGGCGGCGTGAGCGATTTGCTCAAGCTTTTGATACGCCCAGCGGTTTTGATCGGTGACTTCAATCCCCAAGACTGAGCCCTTGCGTAGGCTCTCATCATATTTTGCGTCGCTGCTTACTTCTGCCGCTGCGATGTCGTCCTCGCGCCAAAGCGCCTGAATCATTTCGATCTCATGCGGTAGGAACATGCCTTGATAGAACAGATACTCAACGAAATATGGCTTTTGAGGTAGCGCAAATGGATACGTGTTGATGTTCATACCGTCTCTCTGGTCATTGGTTTGCGCCACATTGGTTCAAGAGGTGGCCCGCCGTCTCCGCAGGCAAATAGCCCAGTGCGCTCAAAACCGTGCGCTGCATAGAAGCCGGAATTGTCAGGGTTGGAGTTCTCAAGATAGACCGGCATCCCGTCGCGGTCGCACGCCTCAAGGACGGGCGCTAGCATCGCTTTGCCTAGGCCAGTCCCGCGTGCAGATTTGCGAGTTCCAATCGTGAAAAGATACATGTGTGGTTCTGTTGGATGATGTTCAGCCATCAACTCTCCGGCGCGGGTTGCTCTTGCGACTGCGCCCTTACTACCGTGGACCGTAAGGCCCGCCGCAAGACTTAACATGCCGACCGTTGAGAGGGATGTATCGGTATCGTGCTTCGTCCACATCGCTGCGGCGCCATCACCGGCGACGAAACACATGCCGCGTTTGGCGTATATATCGCGCGTTAGGACACGAAACGCCGACTTGATCGCCCGTTCTGATCCGAATAACCACCGATTCACGGGATCTTCGCTAAATGCTTCAGCCGTGATGTCTGCCAACTGAGGCCAGTCCGAATTATTGGCCCGTCTTAAACTTGTGTTTTCCAACTTGATATCCATTGGCCGATTTATCCACCAATGTGCATGCTTGTCACGTGTTTGCTTCGACGCGTTAGCCGTCAGCGCGTGGACGCATGCCGTATTCGATACCCATTGATGCGAGATAGTCGCCATCACGCCAGTTCGCCTTCTCAGCAATCACAGACATGCCGCAGGCGGATGCAGTTTCAACACGTTTTTCAAGTTCAGGTTCTAACTCAAGAAGGCTTGCATCGATGCGGATGCTATCGAGCAGAAGGCGCAGCGCCTTGCTAAGCGGTGCCTGCCATGAACGTGTAGCGTCAAGTGATACGCGGAATCCGACACGGCGCAGGGCTTCGATGCCAGCTTGGGCATCTTTGGACGGCAACGCGAGAGCGGCATCCATGATTTCAATGCATATTTCTTGGGGACAGAGGCGCGTTCGACGTATGGCTGCGTCGCAGGCTAGCGCAGTATCGTCATCAAGCAGAGTTGCAAGAGGCGCTGGTATGATCACAGGACGCACATCAGTTCGATTGTGAGCGTCGTTTGCAATGCGCTCCACTTGTCCGGCTAACCATTGAGATGGAGAGGCGGGCTCGCTGCGTTCTGCAGCGCGCGCCGCCCGGCCGAAGACTGCACGCTCTTCGAAGCGCTTTTCAGACTCGGCAAACAAGGTAACAGACTCCCCTGATGTCAGGTGCATAACCGGTACGAACCGTGTTCGGACCGTGGTTGAGTGACTGGCGAGAGGTGTATCAAAAAATTGGCGCATTCTGCTTCCGTGACGCTAGGGGAAGGATGCAAGTACATGATCATTCTTGAAATCAGGCGCACAGACGTGTTTGGATTTCCGACAAATTTGATCGAAGTTTTTGAGTAGGCCTTGTTATGAGCAAAACACCATCTGAGCCGCGTTTGTCCGCGACCGTCTTATTATTGCGCGACCAACCGAACTTGCAGGTTCTGATGGTAAAGCGTCACTACCAAATTGACTTTGCAGCAGGTGCTTTAGTTTTTCCAGGTGGCAAAGCCAATGAAGAAGATAGCGATCCAGCTTGGGCAGAGCTTACTGATGGTGATTATGAAGGCGCGGAGCAAGCCGCGCGGATTTCTGCGATTCGTGAAGCTTTCGAAGAGGCTGGAATTATCCTTGCTCGTCCGAAAAATGTCCGAGGTCGTGATGCGCCCCTCGTCGGGAAAGATGTTGCCAAAACCCTAGAACCGATGCGTGGCCCAGTTGATCGCAGAGAAGTCAGCTTTCTAGAACTTATTCGTGAGCATGATCTGATCCTTGCTTTGGATTCGTTGGTCCATTTTGGTCATTGGATTACGCCGACGATGATGCCGAAACGGTTCGACACGCATTTCTATCTTGCACCGACGCCGCCGCATCAAGTTGCAGAACAGGATGGCCGCGAAACGACTGAGGCTGTGTGGCTCGGCGGACAGGAAGCCTTAGATATGGAAGAAGCTGGCGACGCAACGATCATTTTTCCAACGCGCATGAACCTTGGAAAACTTGCCGAAGTTTCGAGTGTGGCTGAAGCGGTAGAAAGGTTTGGTTCCGAAAGCGTTGTGACTGTTCTGCCGACAATTGGCAAAGATGATGACGGTAACCCAGTTCTACATATTCCAGCGGAGGCCGGATATACACAAGTGACCGAGCCGTTGGAGCGTGTCGCAAAAGTGGCGAAATCAAACTGATCCCAAAGAAACGGGCCGCACCTTTTGAAAGAGTGCGGCCCGAGTAATAAGGCGTTTAGTTTTTATAAGCGAGAGGCCGTTCGCTTTCATCAAGATCAAGATAGCGATCTCTCAGGCGGGTCTGGCGGCTTTCAAGCGATTGCACGTCACCATCAATGACGACTAGAGATGGAGCACTGGACAATTCCAACGGATCGCCATCCCAAATGACGACATCTCCAGCGCTGCCAACAGCGACAGTGCCGTATCCGTCCAGGCCATAGATTTGTGCTGGAACAGTCGTGATGGCTGCCATGGCGTCATCGAAATCGACACCATTCGCGACCGCATTTCCTGCAACTTGAAGAATGAGCCGTGCTTGGTGGCTGTCATCTCCCAAGTGAGCAAAAGCCGTATCCACACCTGCAGCGATTAGGCGTTCAGCATTCTTACTGGTCGCTCCGAGCTGCGCAAAGCTTGCAGGTAGGTTCTGGAATGGATCGATAATGACGGGGATATCAGCTGCGGCTAGTTCATCAGCCACGATCCATCCTTCATCCGCGCCGACAATGGTTAGGTTTAGGTTTGTGTTCTGGGCCTTTAGCTTGATCACTTGGCGAATGTCGCTTGCCCGATGGGCCGCAACAACCATGAGCTGTCGACCACGGACGGCATCGCCAAATGCCTGTGCATCAGCGCGTGTCAGCGCGTCACCCTCATTATGGGCCATGAAGCGGGCTGGATATCCACGTGCATCCGCGAATGCACCTCGAAGAGCCGCCCACGCTGCGGGGCGCGAGCCGCCCGCTAAGCCTGCACCGCGTTCGCCGATGTCGACATATACAAAGGCACGCTCATCCGTCATCGAGTCTGGGTCGCCAGATGTGTCAGCAACAAAGCCTTGACCTGCAATCATGCTGCCGCCGTTTGATGGGGCGACGGCTATTCGCGTTACGCCTTCAATCCGGGTGACCGCAACAGGTGTCGCTGCAGGATTGAAACCGTCAGCTGCACGCAGGGCGACGGAAAACGCTGACCCGCTCGCATTTGTGTCATTGGTTGTGTCTTCAGCGCTAACCTCAACAATTCCGGTGCGCGAAAATGCCGAGATTATACCGGGTGTGACCCAGTTCCCTTCGGCATCAACAGTTTGAATGCCGCCGCGCGGTGCCGATAGGCCTGCGCCCATCGCAACAATCTCGCCATCGCGGATAAGAATACCAGCATTATCAACAACACCGGCATCAGTGCCCGTCCAAACTTTTGCATTCCCGATATACAGGTCTTGGGCAAAACCGGGCAGGGCGAGCGCGGTCATGGCGACCGCCGAAAGAAGTGTCTTGCGGATCATTTCAGGTCTCCTTCGCCAGGTTGGCCAAGTTCAAAATCCATCACAGGGGTCAGGGCCGCATTGCCGCGCTCATACATAAGCGCGCCATCAACATAGACTTGTTCAGCTTGGGTATAGACGCTGAATGGATCGCCAGACCAAACGACGACGTCTGCGTTTTTTCCCGCTTCCAACGAGCCTGTTTTCTCAAATACGCCTAAAGACTTTGCCGGGTTGGCCGATAGCCACTGCCATGCATCAGCTTTTGAAATATCAATGCCGGCGCGCTTACCGTCGGCCAGCGCTTTGGCGGCTTCTTGGTTCAGGCGTTGGATACCAATATCGCTATCGGAGTGGACGATGGCGCAAGCGCCGGCCTTGTGCACCATAGGGATGTTCTCACGGATGCCGTCATAGGCCTCCATCTTGAAGCCCCACCAGTCGGCCCACATGCTTGAGCACGTGCCATATTCGGCAAGCTTGTCTGCGATCTTGTAGCTTTCTACCGCGTGGTGGAAGCTGGCAACTTTGTAGCCAAACTCGTTTGAGATATCCATGATCTGGGCCATCTCGTCACCGCGATAGCAGTGCATATGAACAAGGATATCGCCATTTAGGACGCCCATGAGCGTATCAAGCTCTAGGTCGCGGGCTGGCGGATCTCCGCCTTCCTTTTCCCATTTATCCCATTTGCGCTTGTACTCGGTCGCTTTGATCCACGCTGTTCGGTAACCGGCGACATTTCCCATACGGGAATAGGGCGCGCCGCCCGGATAGCGTCCGCTGCCATAGCCGTAAACGCGCTTTGGGTTCTCACCGCAGGCCATCTTAAGTGTGTAGGGCGCATCCGGGAACTTCATGCCTTGCACGGTTCGGGACGGCACGTTTTTAAGCGTTACACCGCGTCCGCCAAACAGGTTCGCAGAACCGGGAAGGATCTGCATGCTTGTGATGCCGCCCGCTAGCGCTCTGGGAAAGCCTGGATCGTGTGGCCATATGCCATGCTCTGACCAGACTTCTGAGGTCACTGGGCCGGATATCTCATTACCGTCGCCATGTGCGCCGACACTCGGGCTTGGGTAGACGCCAAGATGGCTGTGATTGTCGATAATGCCCGGTGTGACCCACTTACCAGAGACGTTAAGGACTGTCGCGCCATCAGGAGCCGTAAGGTCCTCTCCGATCGCTTCAACCTTACCATCGACGAGGAGAACATCGCCGTTCTCAATCTGGCCACCAATGCCGTCGAGAACAGTCGCATCCTGCAACAATACCGTTTGCGAAGGGTAAGGCGTATAGGTGGATGGGAACGGATTGCGGTCAATTTCGACCTTATCCCCATTATCTTTTGATTTGTCAGCTTCCCCGCCTCCACAACCCGCAAGGGCTAGGGCGAATGCTGATGCAAATAGCGCTTGTTTCATGAAGTTATCCCGCATTTCAGCCAATGCAGGTTAGTTTGTTTCATTTGTTGTCTATGGCAAGTGGAAACTGACTAAACTGGACGGAAACAAGCTTCTTCGCTCAAATCGATTTCAAACTCGACGGGACTTGGAGATTTCGGAGCGCCAGCCCGCGCTGCCGCTTTGACAAGCCGTGCCATTGCCGCTTTGCCGAGGTTTAGCGGCGTAACTTGTTTGGTGCGAACAGAATCAACGCCGAACTTGCTGCGTAGAACGCCGTTCATGTAGATTGCATTCGCTTGAACGAGCGCTGGTAGCGTCATGTACTCACACGAAAGCGAGACGTTTACGCAGTCTGCATTCTGAACGCGGTGAGGCGCCGTTTGCGGCCACGTGATGGCCATGCCGGGTTTAAGGTCAACGATTTCATCATTGTCGTCGAATGCGTTGCTGAAGGTCAGGTCTTCTTCGCGGCGCGTATGCACGATGTCTTCAACTTGCGCAGATGGCGCGTGATGCTCATCTGCGGGATACATCCATATACGCTTTTCACCGCGCAGTTGCAGGAGGCAGACGAGTGGAATGTCGAGGTGATAGTTCACGTGCACCTCCGGTGATGAGATCAACAGGCCCATATCGCGTTTGCGCAGGCGCTTATCGGTTGCATCCTCAAGGCTGTCGAAAATATCGTCAGCAGTGTCTTCAAGATAGCCGACATGCTCATTACATTTTCGCAGATTCAGCCAGAAAGTGCCACGTTTCACGGCTTCCAGTATTTCTTTGCCAGACGCATTAGGAGCCATGCCTTTAATGGCGGTTCCCATGCCTTCGCAATGTCCGCCGAACGTCCAAATACCAAGCTCTTCACGTGGGTAATCGTCGAGGATTTGGGCGAGGCCTTCATCCGTAAATTGCTCACGCGTGTGCAAATCATGCGATGCATGGATCAGCGATTTGCCGAACTTCGCGCGTGTATCTTTGGGCCAAGTAACAGTCATGCCGCTCTTATAGCAAAAACTGTGCAATTTTCGATTAAGCGACTGTTTTCAATTCTGTAGAATTAGAAATCAGAGGCTTAGACATCTAATTCTTCAGCAAAATGAGCGTTTTCCTGAATGAACTTGAAGCGGTGCTCCGCCTTTTTGCCCATCAGTGTATCGATCAATTCAGCGGGTCGAACCTCTGTTAGCTCGTCAATGCTGTCCGGCAGCGTGATACGCGCAAGTGTCCGTGTCGCCGGGTCCATTGTCGTCTCTTTCAGCTGAGATGGGTTCATCTCACCCAGACCCTTAAATCGCCCAAGTTCAACCTTCTGGTTTGGTTTAAACTCAAGCTCCATGAGAAGTTCTTTATCCTCATCATCCATCGCATAAACGGTCTTACCTTTGTAAGACAAGCGATAGAGTGGCGGCATCGCCATATAAAGGCGCCCACTCTCAATCAGACCGGGCGTCATTTTAAAGAAGAAAGTGATGAGCAGGGCAGCAATGTGTGCGCCGTCAACGTCCGCATCCGTCATAATGATGACTTTTTCATAGCGCAGGTCGT
>JAQWGO010000156.1 GCA_029238175.1 Henriciella sp.
GTTGAAGCGATCGACACTGAGCATGTCAAATCGGCGCTCAATGCTCTCTCCCGGCAGTTCAGTGGCTCGACTTCGTGGTCAGAATTTGCGGAACGATTGAACCGGTACTTGCTGTGGGAGTTCGAAGATATGGACGACTACCAAGGCGAAGCAGTCGTTCCTCCGCTTAGATAGCAATGTCTGCTTCTGACCAATAGCCGCCGAAATTCTCCTGGTCTTAAACCCCCAACCAGTTCCGCATCATCGCGTGGCCGTGCTCGGTCAAGATGCTCTCCGGATGGAACTGCACACCATAGACTGGGCGGGAGACGTGGCGGACAGCCATGATTTCGCCGTCAGCGGTGAAGGCGTCGGCGATTAACGTCTCTGGTAGGTCTTCCGGGCGAATGGAGAGGGAGTGGTAGCGCACCACGTCGAACGTCTCTGGCAGTCCGGCAAAGAGCGGGCCGCCTGTATGGGTGATCGGGCTGAGTTTGCCGTGGCGGATTTCTTTTGAGGTGATGATCTTGCCGCCTTCGGCCTGACCGATGCTTTGGTGGCCGAGACAGACGCCGAGGATGGGCAGGTCGTGCGGGGCGCGTTGGACGAGCTCGACGCAGATGCCTGCTTCATTTGGCGTGCATGGGCCGGGGGAGAGGACGATGCCGTCCGCGCCTTGGTTCAGGGCCTGATCGACGGTCAGCTCGTCATTGCGGACAACGGTAGTGTTCGCGCCGATTTCCTCAAGATAGTGGACAAGGTTCCACGTGAAGCTGTCATAATTGTCGATGACGAGAATGTTTTTGCGGGTCATTGGTCAAACTCGTATGCGGCGGCGAGGGCGGCGGCTTTTTTGAGTGCGTTGGCTTTGTGGACGGTCTCATCGAATTCGTACTGTGGGTCGCTGTCGAGGACGACACCGCCGCCGGCTTGAATGTGCAGCTGGCCATCCTTTAGGACGGCGGTTCGCAGGGCGATGCAGGTGTCGAGGTCGCCGTTCCAGCCGAAATAGCCAATTGCGCCGCCATAGATGCCGCGTGCGTTCTGTTCCAGCTCGTCAATGATCTGCATCGCGCGGATTTTGGGCGCGCCGGAGACTGTGCCAGCGGGGAGGCCGGCGAGGAGGGCGTCGACGCTGTCTAGGCCTTCACGCAGGTTGCCTTCGACATGGGAAACGATGTGCATGACGTGACTGTAGCGTTCGACGATGAAGCTTTCTGTGACCTCGACACTGCCATAGGCGGCGACGCGGCCAACATCGTTGCGGCCAAGGTCTAGGAGCATCAAGTGTTCGGCGATTTCTTTTTTGTCGTCCAAGAGGTCTTGAGCGCGGCGGGCGTCTTCGATGGCGTCGCCGGAGCGCGGGCGGGTTCCAGCGATCGGACGGATCGCGACACGTCCATCACGGACACGGACAAGGATTTCTGGACTAGAGCCAACAAGCCTTACTTCGCCCAAGTTCATATGGAACATGAAGGCGGACGGGTTCAGGCGGCGCAGGGCGCGGTAGAAGCTGATACTCTGACGGTCATAGGGTGCGCTGAAGCGTTGGCTTGGGACGACCTGAAATATGTCACCCGCTTTAATATAATCGCGGGCCTTATCGACCATGCCGAAATACTGATCTTTGGTCGTGTTCGATGTGAAGTCGAGGTCTTCGGCCTGCCCATCGCGCGGACTGATCGGCGGCGGGCTTTCAAGCGAGTTCTCAACATTATCGAGTAGGCGATTTACGTGGGCTTCTTCGCCCTCAGAATAGCGCCCGATCAAAAGTAGCTCTTGATAGAGATGATCAAAGATCAGCACCACGCCCGGTATGATGAGGAGTGCTTCTGGGACGTTTAGTGTGTCCGGGTTGGTAATACTGACAGGTTCGACGTGTTGGATGAAGTCATAGCCGACATAGCCAAACGCACCGCTTGCCATAGGAGGCAGGTCTGCTTCGCCCTCTGGGACGTTGGCGCGGGCTTCTTCAGCGAACATGCGAAGGGCTTGCTTTGGTGTTTCATCGAGCTGAACCGCGCCGACAAAAGCAATATTGTCACTAACCTCGCCGACGCCATCTTGCACGCGCATCCAACGGCGCGGGGCTAGCCCAATGAACGAGTAGCGTCCAAGACGTTCGCCGCCATGGATGGACTCAAACAGAAATGTGCCCGGCGTATCCGCGCCGAGTTTCATCATGGCCGAAACGGGTGTTTCCAGATCGCCGGGCCTGCGCCGGACGATAAGCTTGTCACGTATCATTGCTGAGTTCTTAGGCCGCGCTTGTAGGCTTCATATGCTGCGCCGTTCGACTTCAGGTCAACATCTGTCTGAATACCCACAAAGTAAGCGTTGAAGAGGTCATTGCCAACACTGTCTTGGATGCTTGCCGCTGTACCTTCTGCTAGAAGGTCTAGCGTTTCAGGGGCGGGGCGATTGATGTTGGTGACCTGCATAACAATGATCTCGCCCGGCAGTCCCGGTGTTGAGAATGTCTCGCCAGGGTTACGCGCTGCGAACAAACCATTCACCAGTTGCGGCGGCAATTGAATGTCATTGCTTTGACGAGATACGGGCCCCGGCAGATCTTGAACGATGGTCGCATACTTGGCCGCTTCTTCAGACAGTGTTGATGTTCCATCCAAGATAGCGGTCTCAACGGCTGTTGCGGCTTTTTGAAGTTGCTCAGACTGTTCTTGCTGGCGCCATGCGAACTCTAGCACTTCGCGAACTTCTTCAAAATCTGGTTCACGCTCAGGCTGAATGACGTCGACGCGTGCCATCCATGTTGTTTCATCGTCACCGAGGCGTTCAGTCTTGCTACCCTCTGGGCGTTCGAAGACTTTCTGTAGAAGCTCTGGAGCCTCTAAGATCGGTGGAAAACGTGCGCCCGAGGCGGCAACCCCGTTCTGGTCAACTGCTGCGAATGAGAGCACCGGCGTGCCGAGACCTTGAGCAATGGCTTCGAGATCGGAACCCGTGCCGATGAGGTCATCGAACTGTGGCAAAGCATCGTAGAATTCTGCAACAGCAAGCTCGCGAGCCAATTCGTTGCTGATCTCGTCGCGGACCACTTCTAGCGGTGTTTCATCACCTGAAATGACTTCTTCCAAACGGATGACGAGGAAGTTGCTTCCGACAGGTTGTGGGCCATGAATCGAGCCCGGGAGCGCACCGCGCGAGAAAACCTGATCGGCGAGGCGCGGGTTCGTTACGATTTCTTTGCGGCCTGTACGCTCGCCTGTCGATAGAGCCGTCGTAATGGCTTCTGGTTCTGCGCCGCCAGCGATGCGGCCGAGCGCAGCGCGAGCGGTTGCTTCGTCCGCAAAGGTGAAGCCGGTAAGGCGGCGGCTATCAGGGCCAGTGTATCGATCGCCCTTATAAGCCTCGTAAAATGCAACGATATCGTTTTCTGGAACTTCGACACTTGAGATGTAATCGTCAGCGCTGAGCCGGATTATGCTGACGGCGCGGCGTTCTGGTTCACGAAGCGCACTTTTGCGTGTCTCAAACAGTTCTTGAAGTTGCTCATCGGTGGGATCGCCAATCTCTGGCAATGCGCTTTGGTTCAACGCAAAATAAGAGGCTTCACGAAGCTCTGATGTATAGGCCGCTTGTAAGCGTGCCAAAGCCGCTGGGACTTTTAAGCCCGCAATTGGCATACCCTGAAGGCGGGCGATGGTTTCTTCGGTTTCGAGCCCTTTTCTGAAATCGTCAGCCCGGATATTGTTCTGTTGCAGTAAGCCAACATAGAGGTTCGAATCGTAGAGGCCGGTCGTGTCTTGGAAGCTTGGGTTCTGGCGAATGGTTTCGTCGATGAACATTGTTGTCGCGCTGGCGCCGAGTTTGTCCGCATAGGCCATGAGCGCCACATTTTGTTGCTCACGCGCGAACAGCTGGTCGACAATACCCTGATCCAAAGCTTGTTCTTTTGTAAGAGATCGCCCGCGACTATCAGTGGCATTTTGGAGAATGCGATCGAGCGTCGTATCAAATTCACGCGGCGAAATAGTTCGCTCGCCCGCGGAAATCATACGATTCGCGGCAGGTCCGGCGAAGATATCTGTTACGCCCCACGCCGCCATTGCGACGATCAAAAGAACGAATAGACCGCCAGAGGCTTTCGAACGGAGCATAGCGCGCATCATGGTCAGCATAGTAATATGGCCTCTTAGGGTGAGATCGCTTGTAGGTTTCTACGCAGCTTGCTAGGCGAGCGCGGAAACTTGTTCAAGATGGGGACTGGTATGGTTCGTACACTTATTGCTGGCAACTGGAAAATGAATGGCCTGAATTCCTCTCTGAAAGAGGTTGAAGCCATTGTAGATCGGCTGTCAGGGCTTGCCGATGGTGCCGACATTCTGCTTTGTCCGCCAGCCACGATGATTGGTGCGATGGCGAGCATGGCCGGAGATCGACTGAAAGTTGGTGGTCAGTGCTGCCACAATAAGACGAGCGGCGCGCACACAGGCGATATTTCCGCTGAAATGCTTGTCGATGCTGGCGCGACTTATGTCATTGTTGGGCATTCTGAGCGCCGTGATGATCACGCTGAGCGTAGCGCGTACGTGAAATCCCAAGCTGGCGCTGCCCTGCGCGCGGGATTAGTACCGATTGTTTGCGTGGGTGAAGAGTATGCGCAGCGCAAACGCGGTGAGACTGCGGAAGTGATTGAGCGCATCATGCGCAAGTCACTGCCAGAGATGCCATCAGGCGGCCACGGTCTTGTTGTCGCCTATGAACCGAAATGGGCCATCGGCACGGGCGAAATTCCAACCATGGCAGAAATTGGCGAAGTTCACGCGCTGATTCGTAAGGTCCTTGTCGATAATTACGGCATGGAGGGGCTGAAAATGCCAATTCTTTATGGCGGATCAATGAAGCCGGGAAATGCTGCTGAAATTTTGGCGGTTGCGGACGTAAATGGCGGTCTGATTGGCGGTGCAAGCTTGAAGGCGGACGATTTCATGTCCATCTACGAAGCTGCTATCAATTAAGACTGAACCGGAGGGGTTGGCGCGAAGCATAGAAACGCGTATGGCCCGCCAATTGAGTTTCAGGGACCTGACATGACAACTGTAATCCTCGTTGCACACATTATTGTTTCCATCATTCTGGTGATCGTTGTTCTTATGCAGCGCTCAGAAGGCGGCGGCCTTGGTATTGGCGGCGGCGGCGGTGGCGGTGGTGGAGCAGGCGGCGGCTTGATGTCAGGTCGCGGTGTTGCTGGCGCGTTGGTTCGTACAACGATGATCTTTGGTGCGATATTCTTTGTTTCTAGCCTGACGCTTACTGTCATTGCGACGCAGAATAGCACGAGTTCTGATGCGGTTATCCCGGTTGAGATTGATACGCCTGGTGAAGCTGGTGTTCCTGACGACCTTGGTGTTGGTGATTTGGATGACATTCTGAACGCTGATACTGATCTGCTGGATGACCCGCTTGCGGTTTCACCTGCGCAGCCCGTACCAGCGAATGATCCGCTGGCTGAGCCTGATGAAACTGGGGCTGACCCACAATAATTTTTAAATTGGCTGATTTCGTCTATCGGGATCACCAACGAATCGGGCAATCTGCATTCCCATGACTCGCTATATTTTCATTACTGGCGGCGTGGTGTCCTCTTTGGGCAAAGGTATCGCCTCCGCTGCGCTTGGCGCATTGCTTCAAGCGCGGGGCTATAAGGTCCGTCTGCGTAAGCTTGATCCGTATTTGAATGTCGATCCAGGCACGATGAGCCCACGCCAACACGGCGAGGTATTTGTGACCGATGATGGCGCTGAGACTGATCTCGATCTTGGTCACTATGAACGCTTCACGGGTGTTGCAGCACGACAGTCTGATAATATAACCACCGGGCGCATCTATTCGACGATCATTGAGCGGGAGCGCCGCGGTGACTATCTTGGCGCAACGATCCAAGTGATTCCACACGTTACGAATGAGATCAAAGATTTTGTTCTATCCGACGCGGGCGACGTAGATTTTGTCCTTTGTGAAATCGGCGGAACGGTTGGCGATATTGAAGGCCTGCCTTTCTTCGAAGCCATTCGCCAGCTGGGACAAGAGCTTGGGTCAGAACGCGCTTGCTTCATCCATCTGACTTTGCTGCCATATATTCCGGCGGCGGGTGAGATGAAGACCAAGCCAACGCAGCACTCCGTGAAAGAGTTGCGATCGATTGGTATTCAGCCGCAAGTTTTGCTGTGCCGCTGTGATCGACCAATCCCCGAAAATGAGAAACGCAAGATTGCGAGCTTCTGTAATGTTCGCGAGACGAGCGTTATTGAGGCGCGCGACGTTGGTCATATCTATGATGTGCCGGCCGCGTATCACGCGGAAGGGCTGGATGATGAGGTGTTGTGGCACTTCCGTATCAATGATGCGCCAGAACCAGACCTTACGAAATGGGAAGCGATCGCGAACACGGTTCACAATCCGGATGGTGAGGTCACCATTGGCTTAGTGGGCAAATATGTTGATGTTCCGGACGCTTATAAATCGGTCTCAGAGGCGCTTGTGCATGGCGGCCTCGCGAACAATGTTCGGGTGAAGGTCGAGATGATCGACTCTGAAGCCTTCGATGATGAGACAACACCTCTAGAAGTGCTCGAGGGCATTCACGGGATCATTCTTCCGGGTGGCTTTGGTGAACGCGGCGCACGCGGGAAAATGCGTGCGGCCAGATTCGCACGTGAACGGAATGTGCCTTGTTTCGGTATTTGCTACGGCATGCAGCTTTCCGTGGTTGAGGCTGCGGTTAATCTAGCAGGCATCAAAGACGCGGCGACGACTGAATTTGGGCCAACGGCGGAGCCAATTGTCGGCCTGATGTCGGAATGGACCAAGGGCAATCAAAAGGTGACGCGCGACGAAGCAACCGACATGGGCGGCACGATGCGTCTGGGTGCATACCCAGCGCGTCTGAAAGAGGGCTCTAAAGTTGCGGAAGTGTACGGCACATTGGACATTTCCGAACGCCACCGTCACCGCTACGAAGTGAATGTCGACTATATTGAGCGGCTAGAGGCCCAAGGCGTGATCTTCTCTGGCATGTCTCCGGATGGCGTTTTGCCAGAGATTATCGAACTGGCGGATCACCCATGGTTCATCGCCGTACAGTATCATCCAGAGCTGAAATCACGTCCGATGGAACCACATCCATTGTTTGCGAGCTTTATTGGAGCGGCGGTAACACAGTCGAGGTTGGTTTAAGCCGCAATCGCCCTCTTGCGCGTCCGGTTTCCTGAGTCTATACGCGCGGTTTGATTTACACGGGGCATTTGTCCCTGACATGAGTTTGGAGCGACGCTATGGCTGTCCCTAAGAGTAAGATTACGAAGTCCCGCCGCGGTATGCGTCGTTCGCACGACCGTCTGAAAGGTAACACTTTCATTGAGGATGCAAATTCTGGCGAACTGCGCCGTCCGCACCACATCGACCTGAAATCGGGCATGTATCGCGGTAAGCAAATTCTTGAGCCGCAAGAAGACTAAGTCTTTCCCGGTTTAATTTGATTATCTCAAGCCCTTGCCAATCGGCGGGGGTTTTTGATTCGGGCTAGTCTTTCAGGGCGGGCTGTTGGCCGACGACATAGATGAAGACGCCATTTGCGATCTCTGGGATCATTGTCTGGGCGACGCTCTGCTCTAGCGCTGGGCAGCCCCAGCTGCGGCCCATGATCTTGCGGTCTGGGTGCACATAGGCGGCGCCGTGGATGACAATGGCGCGCGCCTTAGCTTTATCGTTTATTGGATCAAGGCCATGTAGCTTTAGAGAAAGCCCGTGGCGACCATAATAGGTCTTGCCGGTAACGAAGCGGCCAAGTGAGGTCATCTTCGAATCGGGAATATTTGAGAACGTATCTGCAAACCCATCATGGTCCTGATAGCTGCCGCGCCCATGTGCGACCAGATAGGATTGATTTGTATTGTCCGTCATGTCGACGCGGTAGAAGCGGGGTTCATTTGATCGCAGACGATAGTCGATGATGATCATTTCATCAGTCTTTGTGATATGGTCTTCAGATTGATCGAAGGCGATCTGGGCCTCTTTTAAGAGCGCTGGGTCTAGCGGTGTTGCACTCGCGATTTGTCCGGTAGCAGTGCCAAAGCCAATGGCGATGAGGCCGACGAGTTTTAAGAAATATAGTGATCGCATTCGTCTTGTATCTGTCTCGATAATGGCGAGAGCATGGCTGACATACGTTCACGTCACTTGCTCAATGGGGCGTTGCAGATTAGAGCGAGCCGCAACGCTAAAGAGCTTTCTAAAAGGACTCCGCCATGAGCGAGATTATTGATATTCACGCCCGCCAAATTCTCGATAGTCGGGGCAACCCAACGGTTGAGGTTGATGTGACATTGGAAGACGGCTCGTTTGGCCGCGCAGCTGTGCCGTCAGGCGCGTCGACCGGTGTACACGAGGCGCATGAGCTGCGTGATGGCGGCGAGGCCTATAAGGGCAAAGGCGTGCTGGATGCCGTTGATGCCGTGAACGGTGAGATTGCGAACGAGCTTGAGGGCATGGACGCGACGCAGCAGCGTTTGGTCGATGGCTTGATGATCGAACTGGACGGAACGGACAACAAGTCACGTCTGGGCGCGAATGCGATCCTTGGCGTGTCTATGGCAACAGCTAAGGCGGCGGCGGAAAGCTGTAGCTTGCCGCTATACCGCTATATGGGCGGGACGAATGCACGGATTCTGCCGACCCCAATGATGAATATCATCAATGGTGGTGAGCACGCCGACAACCCGATCGATATCCAAGAATTTATGATCATGCCGGTTAATGCTGAAAGCATTGCTGACGCTGTTCGTATGGGCTCTGAAATTTTCCACACGCTGAAGAAGACGCTTCAGGATGCCGGGCACAATACGGGTGTTGGTGATGAGGGTGGCTTTGCGCCCAACATTGGTTCAACCAATGAAGCGCTCGACTTTATTATGAAGTCTATCGAAGCGGCTGGTTATGCGCCGGGCGAAGATGTTGCGCTGGCGCTGGACGCGGCATCAACTGAATTTTATAAAGACGGTAAGTATGTCCTTGCGGGTGAGGGTAAGTCCCTCGATGCGGAAGCCATGGCGAAGTATTATGCTGAGCTGGTGGATACGTATCCGATTATCTCTATCGAAGACGGCATGGCCGAGGATGATTGGGATGGGTGGGGCATCCTAACCGAAATGATCGGTGATCGGTGTCAGCTTGTTGGCGACGACCTGTTCGTGACGAACCCAGAGCGTTTGGCGCTTGGTCTACAGCGCGGGGCGGCGAACTCTATCCTTGTGAAGGTCAATCAGATCGGGACGCTGTCTGAAACGTTTGATGCGGTCGAGCTGGCGCATCGTCATGCTTATACGGCGGTCATGTCGCACCGTTCAGGCGAAACCGAAGACACCACGATTGCTGATCTTGCGGTTGCGGTGAATTGTGGTCAGATCAAAACCGGGTCGCTTGCGCGTTCTGATAGATTGGCGAAGTACAATCAGCTGATCCGAATCGAAGAAGAGCTGGGCGCTGCGGCGCTGTACGCAGGGAGTGCTTTGATCAACGCTTAAGCGCCTTGGTTAGCCAAACCTTAATCAAAATGCGGTGTTTCTTGTTTTAGCAAGGAGCACCGTTTTTTTATGACCTCTAAATGGGCCGCTGGGGCCATGTCTTTGACAGTTGCTTACTTTGCCTATCACGCGTTCGCGGGTGAGCAGGGGCTTGGCAAATGGACCGACATGCAAAGCCAATTAGCGGAAAAACAAGCCATTCTAGCTGAGCTTGAGGCGGAAAATGCTGCACTGCAAAAAGACATAGCTAGGCTGACACCAGGGCAGGTTGATCCTGATCTTGTTGAGTTTTTAGCACGGCGTGATCTTGGTTTTGTTTATCCGGGGGAACTTGTGCTCACGGACCGTTCACAGAGAAATGCGAATACGCATAGGTGATAAGACTCGACGTAACGTAAATTCTTCCTGTAATGAGCGAAAAAACAAGCAGGGAGTGAGCATGGCCAAAGCCGCGACGACAAAGCGACGGGCTAGCCCGAAACTGAAAAAAGATGAAGCGCTTCACTATTACCGTGAAATGCTTTTGATCCGCCGTTTCGAAGAACGTGCCGGACAGCTTTACGGTATGGGGAAGATAGCTGGATTCTGTCACCTCTATATCGGTCAGGAAGCGGTCGTGACAGGTATGCAGGCTTGCCTCAAAGAAGGCGACCAAGTCATTACTGGCTACCGTGATCATGGCCATATGCTGGCGTGCGGTATGGAAAGCCGTGGCGTGATGGCGGAGCTTACCGGACGCGAGGGTGGTTACTCGCGCGGTAAGGGCGGCTCTATGCACATGTTCAGCCGCGAGAAGAACTTCTTCGGCGGGCATGGTATTGTTGGCGCGCAAGTGCCGATCGGGACCGGGCTTGCTTTTGCAAATAAGTATAAGGGCAATGACAATATTTCAGTTGCCTATTTCGGCGATGGTGCGTCGAACCAAGGTCAAGTCTATGAAGCCTTTAACATGGCATCGCTTTGGAACCTTCCGGTCGTTTATGTAATTGAGAATAACCAGTATGCGATGGGTACAAGTGTTGCGCGTCACGCCTCTGAAACGGAACTCTTCAAGCGCGGTATCTCTTTTGAGATTGAGGGTGAAGAAGTCGACGGTATGGACGTTTACGCGGTTAAGAAGGCTGGCGAGAAGGCTGTTAAGTATGCTCGCTCTGGTAAAGGTCCGTATATCCTTGAGATGAAGACGTATCGCTATCGCGGTCACTCTATGTCTGACCCGGCGAAATATCGTAAGCGCGAAGAGGTGGATGATATTCGCAGCCACAATGACCCTATCGACGGTCTGAAAGCGCAGATCATCGAGCAAGGCCTTGCGACTGAAGAAGATTTGAAAGCCATCGACAAAGAGATCCGCGCTATCGTCAAAGATGCGGCTGACTTCTCTCTGGAAAGCCCTGAACCGGATCCAAAAGAGCTTTGGACCGATGTTCTTCTACCGGTGGAGGCGTAACCATGGCCGTAGATATTTTGATGCCGGCCCTTTCGCCAACAATGGAAGAGGGCACGCTGGCCAAATGGCTGAAAGCTGAAGGTGATACGGTTTCTGCGGGCGATGTGATCGCCGAGATTGAGACCGACAAAGCCACATGGAAGTAGAGGCCGTGGATGAGGGCGTATTGGCCAAAATCCTTATTCCGGCCGGAACCGAAGGCGTTAAAGTGAACGCCATTATTGCTGTGTTGGCTGAAGACGGTGAGGATGCGGGTAATGTTTCCGCAACTCCGGTCTCTGAACCGGAGCCTCAGGCTGCAAGTTCAGAAGCCAATCAAGAGACCCCGGGTCAAGCCCAGGCCGACGGGCCAGAAGCAAAAATGCTAACCAATCCAGATATTCCGGCGGGTACGACTTATACCAAGACCGTTCTTCGGGATGCGCTTCGTGATGCGATGGCCGAAGAGATGCGCCGTGATGAGACCGTTTTCATCATGGGCGAAGAAGTGGCCGAGTATCAGGGCGCGTACAAAGTGACGCGCGAGTTGCTGCAGGAATTCGGTGCTAAGCGCGTTGTCGATACGCCAATCACTGAGCACGGCTTTGCGGGCCTTGCGGTGGGCGCGGCATTTGGTGGATTGAAGCCAATTGTTGAGTTCATGACATTCAACTTTGCGATGCAGGCGATTGACCACATCATCAACTCGGCAGCCAAAACGCTATATATGTCCGGCGGCCAGATGGGCGCGCCCATGGTCTTCCGTGGTCCGAACGGTGCGGCGGAGCGTGTGGGTGCCCAACACTCGCAGGATTACGCCGCTTGGTACATGCAGGTGCCTGGCCTGAAGGTGGCGATGCCCTACTCCGCCTCCGAGTATAAAGGTCTGATGAAAACGGCCATCCGTGAT
>JAQWGO010000162.1 GCA_029238175.1 Henriciella sp.
GGGGCGCGGTACTGCGTGATACGGTCTTCGATTTCGTGGCGGAAGTGGCGGATCAAGCCTTGGACGGGCCAAGCGGCGGCGTCGCCGAGGGCGCAGATCGTGTGACCTTCAACCTGTTTTGAAACTTCTAGCAGTTTTTCAATATCGCCATGTTCAGCGTCACCTTTGACCATCTGCTCTAACACGCGCCACATCCAGCCTGTACCTTCACGGCACGGCGTACACTGGCCGCAGCTTTCATGCTTATAGAAGTATGAAATTCGCGCGATTGCCGCGATCAAATCCGTTGACTTGTCCATCACGATCACCGCCGCAGTACCTAGACCCGACTGCAAATCGCGCAGCGTGTCAAAATCCATATAGGCATCCATAATCTGTTCAGCCGGAACCATTGGAACCGATGATCCGCCCGGGATGACCGCTTTCAGATTCTCCCAGCCGCCACGGATGCCGCCGCAATGAGTTTCGATTAAGTCTTTGAACGTAATCGACATTTCTTCTTCGACATTACACGGCTTATTCACATGGCCGGAGATGCAGAACAGCTTCGTCCCTGTATTATTCGGGCGACCAAAGCCAGCAAACCATTCAGCGCCGCGGCGCAAAATTGTTGGCACGACCGCAATCGATTCAACATTGTTCACAGTTGTCGGCATGCCATAAAGGCCCGCATTCGCTGGGAATGGCGGCTTCAAGCGAGGCTGACCCTTTTTACCTTCAAGGCTTTCGAGCAGCGCGGTTTCTTCACCGCAAATATACGCGCCCGCGCCGTGATGGACATAGATATCAAAATCCCAGCCATTGACGTTATTCTGGCCGATTAGATTGGCTTCATAAGCCTCTTTAACCGCCTTTTCGAGCGCTTCACGTTCCGCGATATACTCGCCGCGTAGATAGACGTAGCATTTGTGCGCCCGCATCGCGCGAGAGGCGACCATGCAGCCCTCAATCAGCAGATGCGGATCGTGGCGCATAATTTCGCGGTCTTTACATGTGCCCGGCTCTGACTCGTCGGCGTTGACGACCAAATAATGTGGGCGATCATCACTGACGCTGCGCGGCATGAAGGTCCATTTCAGACCTGTCGGGAAGCCTGCGCCGCCGCGACCGCGAAGGCCAGACTTTTTGACCTCGTCGCACAGCCATTCTGGGCCTTGCGCCAACATCTCACGTGTTAGGTGCCAAGCACCGCGTTTCTTTGCGTCCTCCAAACCCGGCGAGTGAGCGCCGTAAAGGTTTGTGAAAATTCGGTCTTTATCTTGAAGCATCGTCACGCTCCTGTTGTCGCTTAGCGCGCATGATGGCCGGAATAACGATTAGCACGCTGCTCAGAACCACGGCACCAACAATCCAAAGTAGATTGTTCGTCTGGAAATACTGATAGACACCCGCGAGCAAAATCACGCCATCTAGAATAGCCATGGTCAGGAAGATTTGGGCGATATTGTCGCTCTTTTCGAAAATGCTCATGCGTCACCCTCATCTTTAGAAGACTCAACTTCGCCAGCGTCGACGCGCTTGGAGAATTCCGTCTCGGCGCCTTCCGCGAGCTGTTTCGCTTGGGCGATCCAGTCTTCACGCTCAACCCGGCCGGGGAAGGACATTGACCCTTCAATCCAATCGACATTTGCTGGTGTCCATGCCGCGATCTGTGCAAACTTGTAGATACCTAAGCTGTTCAGAGCGCGCTCATTCACCGGGCCGATGCCTTTAATCCGTTTCAGATCGTCTTCTTCGCCTTTAGCAACCTCAACCATTTCTGGTTTGTCGCCCTCGATCTCTTCAGCTTTCGGCATGGCTTTAGCAACGGCTTTGGTTGCATCGATCAATGTCTTTTTCGCTGCAGGCTTCGGCGCGGGCGCGGCCTCAACCTCAGGCGCTGGCGCATCGGTTGGTAGATTAGGTAGCGACGCGATTTGATTGCGCGAGCCGTCAAACAGTTCTGCGTCAAGCAGCGATGTCGCCCCGCCTTCAGGCGCAGAGTTCAAGCGGTCAACAAATGTGCCCGGCTTCACTTCAGCGCCATTTTGCAACTTTGCCAAAATATCGTCGAGGGTTTCTGGCGTCAGGTCTTCGTAATAATAGTCGTTGATCTGAACCATTGGCGCATTCACGCACGCGCCGAGGCATTCAACTTCTTCCCAAGAGAGACGGCCATCATCGGTGACGTGCATCTTGTCACCAATCTTAGATTGGCAAACTTCTTTCAGGTCATTAGCGCCGCGCAGCATACAAGGCGTGGTTCCGCAAAGCTGGATATGGTGTTTGCCAACAGGCTGAAGTCGAAACATCGTGTAGAATGTCGCGACTTCATAGACGCGGATATATGGCATTTCGAGGCGGTCAGCGACTTCGCGCATCGCAGGCTCTGACAGCCAACCCGCATTGTCTTTCTGGGCCAGCCACAAAAGCGGGATTACGCCTGAACGCTTTTTATCCTCTGGATACTTTGCCAGCCAGAACGCAATTGTCGGCTCTGTTTCTGGCTTGAACGAGAACGTGTCGCCGCCAGCCTCAAGATCAAATCTACGCAGTGCCATTACGCCTTCGCCTCCGGCAGAACCACACGGCCCGCCTCATCAAATTTCCAAAACGGGTTGAACGCGACTTCCCAGGAATTACCCTCAGGGTCAGCGAAATAGCCCGAATAACCACCCCAAAACGATTTGTGCTGTTTGGTTGTGATGTCTACGCCCGCCGTCGCCAAACGCTCAAAGATCGCATCGACTTCAGCTTCCGAGCGCGCATTGTAGGCCAGCGCCATATTGCGGAAGCCTGTCGCAGGTTTAGCCGCCATGCCCGCATCTTCAGCCAGCTTGTCAGCCTCCCAAAGGCCCAGCACCAATCCGCCCATGTCGAACATGGTCATACCCTTCTCATTGAAGAGCTTAAAGCCAATCACATCGCGATAGAACGCCGTCATTGCCGCGCGATCGCGGACACCGAGCGTAATAATTGACAGGCGAGATTCGGGAAGAACAGACATTAGCGGTCAACCTCACCAAACACGATATCAAGCGACCCGAGGATGGTTGAAGTATCGGCCAACTGGTGACCCTTACACATGTGATCCATCGCGGCGAGGTGCGCAAAGCTCGGTGCGCGCAGTTTTACGCGGTATGGACGGTTTGTGCCGTCAGCGACGAGGTACACACCAAACTCACCAGCCGGGGCTTCGACAGCCGCATAGACTTCGCCAGCCGGAACGTGGAACCCTTCGGTGTAGAGTTTGAAGTGATGGATTAGAGCTTCCATGCTGCGCTTCATCTCACCGCGGCGCGGCGGCGCAACTTTACTATTCTCGGCCATAACAGGGCCTTTTGGCATATTCTCAATACACCATTTCATGATGTTGTTTGAGACCTGCATCTCTTCCATACGCACGACATAGCGATCGTAATTGTCGCCATTCTTCCCGATGATAACCGGGAAGACATCTTGCGGAATTTCGGAGTAAATCTCGTATGGCTGACTGCGGCGCAAATCCCATGCGAGACCAGAGCCGCGTACCATTGGACCCGTAAACGCATAGTCCATGATCGTCTTTTCATCGACAAAGCCGATATTCACGTTCCGCTGTTTGAAGATACGGTTTTCAGTGATCAGGCCTTCGAAATCTTCCATGGCTTTTGGGAATTGCTCACAGAAGGTCATGATGTCGTCGATTAGGTCTTGCGGCAGATCCTGATGCACGCCGCCGGGACGGAAGTACGCCGCATGCAAACGCGCGCCGGAGGCCCGCTCATAGAAGCCCATCAAAATCTCGCGCTGCTCGAACGCCCACGTAATCGGGGTAAGCGCGCCAGCATCGAGAATGAACGTACCGACATTGAGCAGATGCTCTAGAATACGACCAATTTCAGAATAAAGAACGCGAATGAAGCTTGCACGGCGCGGCACTTCAATGCCTAGCATTTTCTCAATCGCCAAACACCAAGCATGTTCTTGGTTCATCGGCGCGGAATAGTGGAGACGGTCAAAGTAAGGCAAGCCCTGGAGATACGTCTTATATTCGAGGAGCTTTTCAGTCCCGCGGTGAAGCAAGCCAATGTGACAGTCGATGCGATCAACAATCTCACCATCAAGGTCCATCACCATACGCAGCACACCGTGCGCCGCGGGGTGTTGCGGGCCAAAGTTCAGCGTGAAGGTACGGTCTTCGTTCGGAGCTTTCATGTCATCAGCCATTACGCGCCCTCCCCGTCAGTTGTCTCTCCTGCTTTCTCATCGCCCGGAATGACAGACGTCATGCCTTCCCACGGTGAGAGGAAGTCGAAGTTACGATACTCTTGAGTTAGCGCGACCGGCTCGTGCACGATACGCTTTTCAAGATCATCATAGCGAACCTCAGTATAACCGGTGAGCGGGAAGTCTTTGCGGAGCGGATAACCCTCAAACCCATAATCGGTGAGGATGCGGCGCATATCAGGGTGACCCGCAAAACGGATGCCGTACATGTCGAACGCTTCACGCTCAAACCAATTGGCCGACGGGTGCAGCTCAACAATGCTTGGCACTGCTGTTTCCTCGTCAGTTGAAACCTTCACGCGGATGCGTTGATTCATGCGCATCGACAGGAAGTGATACACAACCTCAAAACGCTGGCTGCGCTCGGGATAGTCAACGCCGCAGACATCGATCATCATTTCAAACATACAAAGCGCGTCACGTTTTAGAAATTCGACCAAGGCGATGATTTGATCGCGCTCAGCAAACAGCGTCAGTTCTCCGTAAGCGATTTCAAATTTACGTACAGCGTCTGGCATTTGGCTCGCGATATGATCACCAAGCTCGTTCAGCGCTTCGACTTGCTCACTCATGCTCAAATCTCCTAGCGCTCTATCGAGCCTTCGCGGCGGATCTTCTTCTGCAATTGCAGGAAGCCATAGACCAAGGCCTCAGCCGTTGGAGGGCAGCCTGGAATGTAGATATCCACAGGGACAATGCGGTCACACCCGCGCACAACGCTGTAGCTGTAGTGATAATAGCCGCCGCCATTCGCACATGATCCCATAGAGATCACATAGCGCGGTTCTGGCATCTGATCATAAACCTTACGAAGCGCAGGAGCCATTTTGTTGGTCAGTGTGCCAGCAACAATCATAACGTCAGACTGACGCGGCGACCCACGCGGCGCCATGCCAAAACGCTCAAGATCATAACGCGGGTTACCCGCCTGCATCATCTCAATCGCGCAACATGCCAGCCCAAATGTCATCCACATTAGAGACCCGGTCCGCGCCCATGCGATCAAATCATCCGCAGAGGAGGTAAAGTAGCCTTTGTCGGCAAGATGGTCAGACAGGCCCGCATAGAACGGATCGTCTTGGCGAACATTGTGCCCGCCTTCTACGCCAGCGCGCCCTGCGCCCAATGCATAAGGCTTGAAATCGTCAGCCATAGGTCGCTCCTACTGCCACTCGAGGGCGCCGCGACGCCACTCGTAAATAAAGCCCACGGTTAGAACACCGAGGAAGATCACCATAGACCAGAACCCGAAAACGCCAATTGAACCGAGGCTAACGGCCCATGGAAATAAGAATGCGACCTCTAGATCAAAGATAATGAACAAAATCGCGACCAAATAGAATCGCACGTCAAACTTCATCCGCGCATCATCAAATGCGTTAAAACCGCACTCGTAAGCAGAGTTCTTTTCAGGGTCTGGATTGCTGGGGGCTAATATAGCCGCACCAAGTATGAATGCCAAAGATAGCGCTACGCCCAATCCTAGAAACAGGATCACGGGCATATAGTCCAAGGCCAAGCGTTCGATATCTGTCATGGCAAACCCTTCGTCTCCGAAATAATCGGACAAATCCGTGCGTCCCGATAGGACGCTTTCGGTTGCAGTGCAATACAACCTTCCAGCTTTATCCTAGCCTTTTTCAGTAGCTTTTCGCCCCTATTTTTGTGCGACGAGGCGTCACGGCGCTGCGAGCGATTCTCAATAAGGCGATTTAGCGGCTACCTGCTGGCTTTACAGTTCTGCTCAATGAAGCTGGTATGACTTGGCAACGGCATCACAGCCCGGCTAGCAACACCTTCGACATTGCTTAAAAATAGCTTGAGCTGCTCGTCGGAAATATCGTCAGCCAAAACATTGTGATCTTCCGGGATGAGACCTTGCCCCAGCATGATTTGAAGCGAACTTGCCTGTTTGAACAAGTCTTCATCTGTGTGAAACAAGCGACCCTGCCCTTGAAACAGAGCGATTTTATCCGTCACACTTTTGGGAACATCCATATCGCGGACGTACCTCCAAAATGGTGCGTCATCCCGCTTCGTCAGCTTGTAGTGGAGGATGAGGAAATCACGAACATGTTCATGCTCATAAGCAACTTGGCGATTGTACTCATCAACATCCGCATCAACGATCCTTTGCCTCGGAAAGAGCGTGAAGAGCTTGTTCAAATTGGATTGCACCATGTGAATGGACGTTGATTCAAGCGGCTCCATGAAACTACCTGAAAGCCCAAGCGCAACACAATTCTTGTGCCAAAATTTTTCTCGTCGTCCAGTGACAAACGATAGCACTTTAGGTTCACCAAGCATTGGCGCATCAAGGTTATCGATCAGGATTGATGTCGCCTCATCAACTGACATATACCTATCACAGAATACATGCCCGTTACCCGTCCTATGCTGGAGCGGGATACGCCATTGCCATCCCGCGCTTCGCGCTGTGGCTTTGGTGTACGGTAAAAGCGGCTCTGTTCTTTCACACCCGACAGCAACAGCTTTGTTCACAGGAAGCCAATGAGACCAGTCATTATACTCGACACCGAGGGCGTCCCCGATCAATAGTGCCCTGAACCCAGAGCAATCGATAAAGAAATCTCCCTCAACAATCGAACCGTCTTTAAGCCCGATGCTGTTTATGAAACCCGTTTGTTCGTCCAAGTGAACAGCGTCAACCAAGCCTTCAGTGCGCTTGACGCCATTACCTTCCGCATGTTCGCGCAGCAGTTTCGCATATAGGCCAGCATCAAAATGAAAGGCGTACGACAAGCCCGTCATATTGGTGTTGCCAATCTTGTTCAGCCTACCAAATTTATGTTGATAAGCCGCTTTGTGATGGATCGAGTAGTCCCACAGATTGGATTGTCCACCAGAGTGCAAATGGCGAAGAAAATACTGATAGAATGGCTGTCTGTTTAGGCCAATTCCCGGCCGACCAAACCCGTGAAGATAAGACTCACCGACTTGTCCCCAGTTATTAAACTCGATCCCCAGCTTGAACGAACCATTCGTTTTAGCGACGAAATCGTCTTCATCCAAATTCAGGATATTGTTCAGAATTTTTATGGGTGGGATCGTTGCTTCGCCAACACCGACGGTCCCAATGGCATCCGATTCAACCAGCTCAATACTGATATGCGGGCCAAGAACCTGAGCCATCGCAGCCGCCGCGATCCAGCCTGCCGTGCCGCCGCCAACGATCACAACTTTTTGGATGTTACCGTCGGTCATTATCGCGCTCCTCAATCATAAGCCCTAATTTAGAGGGTGAAGTCTTACCAGATTTTAATGCAGCCAAAGTCAGTTTCAAGGATGAGACTCGATCTCTCCAAATGGGGATATTCAATGATTGTGGACGGTCTGGCGATGCCTGATCGCAAAGCTTCCTCTGTACGCCTCCCAAAGCTCGGTGTAGCCCTAAAAGAAAACGACGCGCCGGGGAGGGCGAACCGATGTCAGACGAGACTCAGAAAACCAATGCGAAAGCCTATTGGAAGGCAACAATCCGTCTGACCGTGTCATTGCTGATCATTTGGTTTGCGGTTTCTTATGGTGCGGGCATCTTGTTCCGAGAGTTTCTGGATCAATTCTCAATAGGCGGCGCGCCGCTAGGCTTCTGGTTCGCGCAGCAAGGCGCGATTTATGTCTTCGTCGCGCTCATCTTCTATTATTGCTGGGCGATGGCCCGGCTTGAACGCAAATTTGGCGTGGAGGGTTAGGCTATGGACTGGACCCTTTTCTTCGTCGCAACGACTTTTGCGCTTTATATCGGCATCGCTATTTGGGCGCGTGCTGGCTCCACGAATGATTTCTATGTGGCTGGGCATGATGTTCACCCCGTCGTAAATGGGATGGCGACGGCTGCGGATTGGATGTCAGCCGCTTCGTTCCTGTCTATGGCCGGACTGATCGCATTCATGGGCTATGGCGGCTCAGTCTATTTGATGGGCTGGACGGGTGGTTATGTTTTGCTTGCCGTTTTACTCGCACCATTTTTGCGGGAGTTTGGTAAGTTCACCGTCCCTGATTTTGTCGGTGATCGTTACTATTCGACCGCTGCTCGGCTAATCGCGGTACTTTGCGCATTGTTTGTATCGTTCACGTATATCGCAGGTCAGATGAAGGGCGTTGGCGTCGCGTTTTCGGGCTTCCTTGGCGTAGAGTTCAATGTTGGTATTGGCATCGGCATGGTCATCGTCTTCTTCTACGCCGTGCTCGGCGGAATGAAGGGCGTGACCTATACCCAAGTCGCGCAATATTGCGTTTTGATATTCGCCTACACTGTGCCCGCAATCTTCATGTCGATCATCATCACAGACAATCCAGTTCCACAGCTAGGCTTTATCGGAAATATGGCAGGCGAAGATATATCCATGCTGGATAAGCTCAACAAAACGGTGACCGATTTAGGCTTCCTTGAGTATACGCAAACCGACAAATCCATGTTCGACATGTTCGCAATCACCGGCGCGCTGATGTTCGGCACAGCCGGCTTGCCGCACGTCATCATTCGCTTCTTCACGGTGAAAAGCGCCAAAGCGGCGCGCATCTCTGCGGGCTGGGCGCTTGTCTTTATTGCCCTCCTCTACACAGCCGCGCCAGCGGTAGGTTCGTTCGCGCGCATCAACTTCATCGATACCGTCAACGAAGCGACCTACATTCAGGACGGCGAAGACTACGCAACACGCGCCGCCGAAATTAAAGCCGATGGCGGCAAACCGATTCCAGAATGGTATGGATACTGGGAAAAAACGAGTCTTATTGGATTCGAAGATAAAAACGGGGACGGTAAAGTACAGTTCCGTGGCCCCAACCCTCCGGATGGAAATGAGAATGAGGTTATACCTTTCAGTGCCGATATCCATGTTCTAGCCAATCCCCAGATCGCAAACCTACCCTGCTGGGTCATCGGTCTTGTTGTTGCGGGCGGGCTCGCCGCCGCGCTTTCAACCGCCGCAGGCCTGCTTATGGTTATCTCATCTGCGGTTAGTCATGACCTGTGCAAACGAACCTTCTTTAAAGATATGGATGACAAGACCGAGCTTCTTGTTGCACGCGGCGCGGCCGCAGGGGCGGTTCTTGCGGCTGGATTGCTCGGCGTTTTCGCTAGCCAGTTAGGCTTCGTGGCGCAAGTCGTGGCGTTCGCATTCGGCCTGGCCGCTGCATCCCTTTTCCCAATCATATTCCTCGGCATTTTCTGGAAGCGCATGAATAAGGAGGGCGCGATTGCCAGCATGCTGTTCGGATTAATCTCGACCTTCGCCTATATCTACTACTTCAAGTTCGTTGATACTGATCCGACAAACTGGTTCTTGGGCGTCTCGCCAGAGGGTATTGGATTTGTCTTTATGTGGTTCTCAATCTCTATCGGCATCATCGTCGCAATGCTGACGCCAGCGCCGCCGCAAAGCATTCAAGATCTTGTTGAGGATATCCGCGTTCCCGGCACGCGCGTTTCACATGGCGCCGCGGATGCAGAGATGCCTCCCGCATAAGCGCCAACACTAAATACCGTTACGGAAGCCGGGATTTCTAGCATCTCCCGCTTTACGTGGGGCCGCAAATAAGCATTCTATCGTCAAAAGACATGGCGAGGAAAAGCAACGATGACTGACACTGCAATCTACCCAGTTCCAGCAGACTTTGCAGCAAAGGCGAACCTCTCTCAAACCCAGTATAAAGAGATGTACGATGCCTCTATCGCTGACCCTGAAGCATTCTGGGGCGAGCATGGCAAACGCCTCGACTGGAGCAAGCCTTACACGGTCGTCAAAGATGTCAGCTGGAACAAAGAAGACCTGCACGTCAAATGGTATTCTGATGGTGAGCTAAACGTCTCTTGCAATTGCATTGACCGCCACCTTGCAACACGCGGCGACAAGGTTGCCCTGCTTTGGGAAGGCGACGATCCTGCCGACAGCGCCGCAGTCACGTATAAGCAGCTCCACGCCGCTGTCTGCCGCTTTGCCAATGTCTTGAAGGATATGGGCGTTAAAAAGGGCGACCGCGTCACCATCTATATGCCAATGATCCTTGAGGCAGCCTACGCCATGCTGGCCTGCGCGCGCATTGGCGCTGTCCACTCAATCGTGTTTGGCGGGTTCAGCCCCGAAGCGCTTTCAGGGCGGATCGTCGACTGCGATAGTAAGTTCATGATCACAGCCGACGAAGGGCTGCGCGGCGGAAAGAAAGTCCCACTCAAAGCCAATGCTGATGCTGCATGTGACCTTGCAAATGGTATGGTTGAGAAGATGCTTGTTGTTCGCCGCACTGGCGGGGCTGTCACAATGACGGAAGGCCGCGATATTTGGCTGCACGAAGCAGGCGCAGATGTTGCGACCGACTGCCCGCCAGAGCCCATGAGCGCAGAGGACCCGCTCTTCATCCTTTACACATCCGGTTCAACCGGAAAACCAAAAGGCGTGCTGCACACGACAGGCGGTTACCTTGTCTGGGCGTCGATGACGCATGAATACGTTTTCGACCTGAAGGAAGACGACGTCTATTGGTGCTCTGCCGATGTCGGTTGGGTTACAGGCCACAGCTATATCGTTTATGGTCCGCTTGCGAATGGCGCGACCAGTATGATGTTTGAAGGCGTACCAACCTATCCAGACGCAAGCCGCTTCTGGCAGGTTTGTGACAAGCATCAGGTCACCATCTTCTACACCGCGCCAACCGCGATCCGCGCCCTGATGCGCGAAGGCGAAGGCCCGGTAAAAGCAACGGACAGAAGCTCTATCCGCTTGCTTGGCTCAGTGGGTGAGCCAATCAACCCGGAAGCTTGGGAATGGTATTTCCACACTGTCGGCGAAGGCAGGTGTCCGATCGTCGACACCTATTGGCAAACTGAAACCGGGGCGTGCATGATGGTGCCGCTACCCGGCGCAACGGATATGAAGCCCGGCGCAGCAAGCCATCCATTCTTCGGCATCGTTCCAAAGCTCGTTGATGCTGAGGGGCGAGAGCTTCATGGCGAGGCCGAGGGCAACTTGATCATCACCGACAGCTGGCCCGGCCAAATGCGGACAGTGTACGGCGATCATCAGCGCTTCGCCGACACCTATTTCAGCGCCTATCCCGGGACCTATTTCACGGGCGATGGCTGCAAACGCGACGAAGATGGATTCTACTGGATCACTGGCCGCGTGGACGATGTCATCAACGTATCTGGGCACCGTATGGGCACCGCTGAAGTGGAAAGCTCACTCGTCGCACACTCTTCTGTCGCTGAAGCCGCCGTTGTCGGCTATCCACATGACATCAAAGGGCAAGGTATCTACGCCTACGTCACGGTCACCGCTGGCACTGAAACGAGCGATGATCTAAAAGCCGATCTTGTGCGCCACGTGCGCAAAGAAATCGGCCCCATCGCCTCACCCGACTTGATCCAGTTCGCGCCGGGCCTTCCAAAGACCCGTTCTGGGAAAATCATGCGCCGCATTCTGCGCAAGATCGCCGAAGATAGCTTCGACAATTTAGGTGACACATCCACACTGGCTGAACCAGAAGTCGTCCATGACCTCATTGAAAATAGGCAAAACAGGCAAAGCTAATCATTTTGCTTTGACGGGCTCAAACTCATACAGAGAGACACCGCGCGCGTGCGCGTCAAACTTAAGCTTTCGGTTCAACGGCGCATGCGCCCGTGACGCGCAATTCTGACGGTCACACAGGTAGCAATTCACCCCAATCGGGGTCGGCTCATGAAGCGATAGGCTCATCCGGTCAAAGTAAACCAGACTGTCAGCATACGCCTTGTCACAGCCAAGGCCGATGGCGACCCGCGCCGATGGGCGGCCATGATACCCTCGGGAACGCGCTATCGCTTTCGAGATCGAAACATAGGTCGTGTCGTCTGGCATTTGAACCAATTGCGTTAGTGTTTCACCCGGCTGTTCGAAGGTGCGGTGAATATTCCATCTCGGGCACGCGCCCCCAAATTTGGAAAAGTGGAAGCGGCCCGCGCTAAATCGTTTTGAGACATTCCCAGCAGCATCGATACGGATGAAAAAGAACGGGATGCCGCGTGCATCTGGCTTCTGCAGTGTGGTGAGCCGGTGCGCTGTTTGCTCAAAGCTGGTCCCAAAGCGATGGCTCAAGAGATCAACGTCGTATCTTGTATCCTCGCACGCCTTCAAGAAGCGATCATAAGGCATCAACAGCGCCGCCGCGAAGTAATTGGCAAGCGACACGCGCGCCAACCCAATCGCGCTTTCATCGGTCATCCCAGCGTCTGCCACAAGCCCATCGATAAGCTCGCGATACTCAATAAAAATGAGCTGAAACGCGAGTTGAAATTGCCGCCCGGTCGGGTGGAGCAATTCCGAAATATCGATGCCCGAGCGATGACGGTCAAAATACCGATAGGACGATGGCATCGCGGTGGTCGGTAAAATGCGGATGCGCAATTCGTGCTTCTGCTCCAGCCGCTGATGGATGGCGACCTCAAGCGTTCTTCGGTCTTTGGTCAGCTCATTGTAAAGCTCAGTGGCGGCTTCATCCAATTCTGGAAAATAGTTGTTATTGTCATGCAGATACTGCCGGACAGTTTCAACCGGGCGCGCAGATTCTTCCAGTATCTCAACCTTCTCACGGTCGGCGAGTGGATTGGCGTCAGAATAGGTGCTGAGCGCCAGATCGCGATACCGTTCGTGGAGCCGTAGGAACACGAGCCGCTACAGGTCGCATCGACCAGGTCCTGTGTGCGCAAGGCGAACATAAGCGGCTCTCCAGCGGCCGCCTCTACTTCGTGCTCTTCACCTTTTCTGTCAGTGACGAATATCTTCATACCACTTGATTCCTATTCACTCTGTATCGCAACGCGATTCACAATATTTCATAAACTTGATAATTCAGTTGGCCGCCGCCAAACCGAGTCATTTTCCCAACCGACATTATGTCATTGAGCCAAGCGTATTTCTCGGAGCTGGTCTCAAAGTTTGGCGCTGAACGCAGATACATATC
>JAQWGO010000167.1 GCA_029238175.1 Henriciella sp.
TAGACGGCGGCGGCACTTTGACGGTTGCCGGCGTCTTTGCCACTTTCGGCTTTTCCACTGGCGTTTCAAAACTTGTGTCACGAGGTTCAGTCACGTCTCGCTGCGTTGTGGCAGGGTCAACGAGTTCGCTCTCGGCAGGCATAGCCTGCAAAGACATATGGAGCTGTGGACCTAATGCCATAACAAGCGCGATCGTAGATATAGCGGCTGTAATCATGTGAGCCTCCTCTTCAGACTCTTACATAAGCGGATCAGCGCAACAAAAACAGGGCTGAATCAAGGCATTTGCGCCCGGATTCGTTGCCCTGCGTTCAGTTAAGTTAGACCCGGTCGACTTCCGTCACCCGATAGGTCAGCGGCGCTTCGCCATGAAAGGTGATCGTAACATACTCACCCGGCCTGAATTCATGGTCGCCCAAGCGGTATCCTGCTTCATCTGGGCCTTCATGATCTTCATCATAGTGGAACCGCCAGTGGTCGCCGCGATGGGTAAGCAGTCCGTCGGCCTTCTCATCCGGATCAGGATGGAAACGATCAACCGTGCAGGCGCTTTTGTGCTGACGCCATGCCTCAAGATCGATTTTGCCATGCGCGTCGAGCGGCGCCACCATGACATAGCCCTGACGATCATCGCCATCCGGGTGCTGTTCATTGCGGGCGAGCCGCATAACAATTCGTTTTAATGTCATCTGAGGTCCTCCTTAGTGAGCCAAAGCGAGAGCAGGGGCGGCGTCTGAATTCAGCATCGCTTTACTCGTGCCGCCGAACAGCATTTGCCCAATCCGGCTATGGCCATAGACGCCCATGACGATCAGTCCGGCATTATGCTTCTGCGCGAGTTGTAATAGGCCTTCAGACACTTTGCCGTTGAAGGTCTCGACCTTGGCTTCCACCCGCGCTTCATTCAGCCACGCCGCTAAAGCGTCAGGCGAGGCTTCCTCGGCAATCGTGCTAGACGCTTCGGTCTTCTTCGGGTTGTAAGCGATGACCGCGTGTCCCAACGCAGAAATGATCGGTAGGTGAGCTTTAATCGCCCGCATGGATCTAGGCGTACCATCCCATGCGATCAGCGCAGGGCCGTGAATATTGCCTTCTGCAGGAGCCAAGACAACGGGCATTCTGGCCTCCATCAATAGGTGCTCAAATGCCGGGTTCAGGTTGTGCGCTGACTTCGCTGCGCCCTTAGGAAATACGGTCGAATCCGCCATCAAAGTGCAGGCTGTGTTGATGTCGTTCACCGGGCCAGTCTTGAACGCAAACTCAGAATCGAGCCAAGTCCCCGCTTCCCGCGTCGTTTTTTCAAACACGCCTTCTATGGTTTTGCGGCTTTCTTCCTGCGCTTCTCTCAGCGCTTCCATGCTAGCTGGGCCTGCCATCATGACTTCCCCGCCGACGAAATAGACCGCCGCATTGGCCGGGTCCGGCATCGGCAGAATGCCCTTGAGTTTGCGCCCAAGCAGCTTTGATATTGCAATCGCGCAGTAAAGTTCTTGCTTACATTCTTCCGGCGCGCCGCCCAGTATGGCTGTCACGGTCATGAGGTCTCTCCTTCTGCTATACGAGATAGATGGGAGTTTTGTGCAGAGCTTTGGATACGTAGAAATACGGATACGAAAAAGCCGGAGCGGTGAGGCTCCGGCTCTACAGACAATTATCTCCGGTAACTGAAGCTTAAGTAGTTGTTTCTTCTAAGACTTCTTCAGTTGCGTCTTCTACAGATTCCTCAATGTCTTCTTCAACCGCTTCTTCCACGGTTTCATCAACCATTGTTTCAGCCTCTTCCGTAGCTGCAGCAACCGCTTCGCTAACATTCTCAACGGTATCCGCGATTAGATCGGCAGCTTTTTCAGTTGATTCTGCAAGTTTCATCATTGTAACCACAAGCGGGTTTGGCTTGTGATCCAGCATCGCGCCTGAGCTTGCGTCAACACCCGCGCCAATCAGGCCGCCAACGAGAACATTGCCAGCCATTGCTGTTCCACCGCCACCTGAAACCGCAGTTTCGATATTATGTGTAGACGTTTCATAACCATCCTTGGAGATCGTTACATAGAACGCACCTTTGCGTGGTACTTTGAATGAGCAAGGAGTGGCTTCACATTCCATGCCATTGCTAATCTTCACTTGAGCGGCTGATGGTGTTGTTTCTACGACGAATATTTCCGTGGTTCCGCGAGTAATTGTTGCGCAAGCAGTCAGTGACGCCGCCGCTGTTAAAAGCGCGCCGAACTTAATAATATGCATTGGTTTTTCCCTCAAAGTTCCCAGACAATCTGAATTGATTGTAATGTTTTGTTTCGGGAGATGCCAAATTTGTCAACATGCAATCACAAAAAAAGCCGGGGAATTTAACCATTGTTTTGAAGTCACAGACTAGGCGGCTTCTTTTACTTTCGTTCCAGCAGGCGGAAAGCGATCATAGAAGCCTTCGCCTTTCGCAGCCATGTCGCGCAGCATGTCGCCCGGACGGAAGCGGTCGCCGTACTTGTCAGCAAGGCGATCAGCCTCAGCCACAAACTCTTTGATGCCCCAGATCAGGTCGACATAAGACGCGCAGCCGCCTGTATATGGTGCAAAGCCCCAAGCGAGGATTGAGCCGATATCGGCGTCGCGTGCATCCGTAATAACGCCTTCTTCGAAACAGCGCGCCACTTCGATCGCTTGACGCACCAGGAAGCGGCTGGTCAGCTCCTTCTTCATCTCTGGCGGGCATTCATCGATTTTCACGTCGATCTTCTTATTGAGGTCTGGCCATAAGCGAGCAGGCTTGCCCTTCTCATTATAGTCGTAGAAGCCTTTGCCGGCTTTACGGCCCACGCGGCCTTCATCCTCAACCAGCCACGCCATCATCTGGCCCAACTCGTTGGCGTTATAGTCGATGCCAGCCGCAGCGGACATTTGGCGTCCAACTTTCAGAGCCGTGTCGAGACCAACGCTATCGGTCACTTCAAGCGGACCCATTGGCATACCGCACTGGCGGCCAATATTCTCGATAATCGCAGGCTTGATACCTTCGCCCAGCATCTGCATGCCTTCTTGCGTGTATGTTCCGAAACAGCGAGACGTGTAGAAGCCACGGCTATCATTGACCACGATTGGCGTCTTACGGATCGCCAGAACATAGTCGATTGACTTGGCCAACGTCTCTTCAGACGTTTTGTCGCCCATGATGATCTCAACCAGACCCATCCGCTCAACAGGTGAGAAGAAGTGGATGCCGATAAAGTTTTCAGGGCGCACAGACGCTTCTGCAAGACCCGTGATTGGCAGGGTGGATGTGTTCGATCCCATTACGGCTGTATCGGAAAGCTGAGCTTCGGCCATCTTCGTGATTTTGGCTTTTAGTTCAGGGTTTTCAAACACCGCCTCGACCACAAGATCGGCGCCTTTGAAGTCATCATAATTATCTGTTGGTGTGATGCGCGCGAGCAGGGCGTCGCCCTTTTCTTGCGTCATCTTCCCGCGCGAAACGGCTTTTTCAACCAGCTTGCGGGAATAGTCCTTACCCTTGTCCGCATTCTCCATAGAGATGTCGACGAGGACGGTTTCTATGCCAGCCTTAGCTTGCTCATATGCAACGCCGGCGCCCATCAGGCCCGCGCCGATCACGGCAACTTTGTTCAGCGCATACTTATCGTATCCAGCCGGACGGCTAGCGCCTTTCGAAAGAGCCTGCGTCGACAAGAAGAGCGAGCGGATCATCGCTTTGGCTTCTGGGCGTTGCTGTGTCTTGATGAAATAGCGTGTTTCAATGCGAAGCGCCGCATCGATCGGCACTTGGCTACCCTCATAAACACAAGACAGGATGTTCTTTTGTGCCGGATAGTTGCCATATGTTTTGGCGTGCAGCATAGCATTAGACATGGTTGCAACTTGACCAGCGCCCGGCGATTTATGCACCACGCCGCCCGGCATTTTAAAGCCTTTCTCATCCCATGGGGCTTTTGCGTTCGGATTGGCTTTGACCCAGTCCTTACACTTTTGAACCGTCTCTGAAGACGCTGCTAGCTCGTTCACAACGCCCATCTGTAGCGCTTGGTCGGCTTTGAAGCTGGTGCCTTGCAGGATCAACGGCAATGCCGCCTGTACACCAATCAGACGCGGCAAACGTTGTGTGCCGCCAGCGCCCGGCAAAAGGCCGATCTTGGCTTCTGGTAGGCCAAACTGAAGCTTAGGATTATCGTTAGCTGCGACGCGGTAATGACCCGCCAGCGCCACTTCGAGGCCGCCGCCAAGCGCAAGACCGTTCAGGGCAACCGCAATCGGTTTGCCGCAAGTCTCAAGCTCGCGCAGGGTTTTGTTAAGCGAAAAGCCACGATCAAACTGGGCTTTTTTCAACTCAGCCTCGGACATTTCGGACTCAGGCTTACCACCAGCGGCCTGACCCATTTCGCCAAGGTCGGCGCCGGCGCAAAAGCCGCTCGCCTTGCCTGATGAAATGACGAGACCTTTGATCTCATCATTGCTGCTAACTTCGCCAGTAATCGCAATAATATCCGCGATAGCTTTACCGGTGAGTGTGTTCATGCTGCGACCCGGTACGTCGAAAACGGCGTGCGCAATTCCATCAGCATCAATTTCGAAAGAGAATGTTTCGAGGTTCATTTTCTATTCCTTGGGGCTATGCGCCCTCGTCAGTGTTGTTCTTGTCTGGCTTGGTGCGCCGCGCTTGCGTCACACTTATGATCACGCCGAAAGAGGCCCCTAACCCAAACCACAGACCAAGTTTGTCTGTGGCAAGGCCGATCACTATTCCGGCAATAATTCCGAAAGCGACCGGTAGAGCAGGGGTCTTGCGGCGCAGGAGCTTAAACCCGCTCGATAATCGTTGCCGTACCCATGCCTGCGCCAACGCAGAGTGTGACCAAAGCCGTCTCTTTGTCTGCGCGCTCAAGCTCATCTACCATAGTGCCCAGCAGCATGCCGCCGGTCGCACCAAGTGGGTGGCCCATCGCAATCGCGCCGCCATTCACATTCATTTTTGAATGATCAATGTTCAGCTTGTGCATCATCAACAGAACGACAGAAGCAAACGCTTCGTTCAGCTCATAAAGGTCGATATCGCCAACTTCCATGCCAGCCTTACGGAGCGCTTTGATGGTGACGTCAGTTGGACCCGTCAGCATGATGCCCGGCTCAGAGCCGATAGACGCCATTTGCTTGACCCGCGCACGCGGCTTCAGGCCCAAACGCTCGCCCATTTCCTTGGATCCGAACAGAACCGCAGAAGCGCCATCCACAATACCGGACGAGTTACCAGCATGGTGGACGTGGTTGATCGCTTCCAGCTCTGGATAACGCATTTTCAGAATGTTATCGAAGCCCATTGCGCCCATGCCCGCGAAAGATGGGTTCAGGGCTGCAAGGCTCTGCATGTCGGCTTCTGGACGCATATGCTCATCATGGTCGAGCTGTATGCCGCCCATTTGGTCTTTCACTGGGACGATAGATTTAGCGAACCGGCCTTCTTTCCAAGCTTGCGCTGCACGGCGTTGGCTCTCAACCGCAAACGCGTCCACATCATCGCGCGAAAAGCCCCACTTCGTCGCGATCGTATCCGCGCCTACACCTTGTGGTGAGAAGTAAGACTTCAAAGCAATTGCCGGATCAGAAGACCATGCTCCGCCGCCTGCGCCCATTGGCACGCGGCTCATGCTTTCAATGCCGCCGCCAATCGCCATATCGGCTTCGCCAGTCATAACTTTCGCTGCGGCCATGTTACAGGCTTCAAGGCCTGAGGCGCAGAAACGGTCAACCTGAACGCCTGCCGTTGTTTCAGCATAGTCCGCGTTCAGAACAGCAATACGCGCAATGTCGCCGCCTTGTTCACCAACGGGGGACACACAGCCAAGGACAACATCATCGACATATTTCGTGTCCAGATCGTTGCGATCGCGCAACGCGCGAAGCGTCTGTGAGGACAATTCAAGCGCGGTGATTTCGTGCAAGCTACCGGATTTTTTACCTTTACCGCGCGGGGTTCGCACGGCGTCGTAGATATAAGCTTCAGTCATGGGAGGGGTCTCCTGTTTCTATTCGTTATTTAGCGTCTCTGTTTACTGGCGCCTTCATAGGATTGATGGCGAGCGATGCGGTGGCCCGGGCGGCTTCTTTGCCCCGGCTATCAAAAAGGTCGGCTTCGGCGAAGATCACCTGACGGCCGATATTGCGAAGCCGTGCGACGACTTCAATTATACCAACCCTCACGGGTCGTAAAAAATGTGTGTGCAGGTCAATCGTTGAGGGGTACTTCTCTGTCCCCATTTTGACCGTAGCGAGCATGCCGATTGTATCATCAAGCATCGCTGACAGATACCCGCCCTGAATATAACCCGCCGGATTTGTGAACTCAGACTTTCCGTCAAAGCGCACGCGCGTCTCCATCTTTTTCATATCAAGCGAGACCAGCTCAAAACCCAGCGAAACAGAACTGTTCGCCGGCTTAGGGAATGTGGTTTTGACGAGGTGGCTATCGGGCAAGGTTTAAAGCGTCCTCGCGATCAGCATTTTCATCACTTCGTTCGCGCCGCCATAGATGCGCTGGACGCGGGCATCTTGGTACATTTGGCCGATTGGGTATTCGTCCATATAACCCCAACCGCCATGCAGCTGCAGGCACTCATCGATAATCTTACACTGCAGGTCAGAAATCCAGTATTTCGACATTGAAGCGGTGGCCGCATCCAGCTCCCCTTTGAGCAACTGCTCTGTGCAATGCTCAACAAAGACTTTCGCGACCGTTGCTTCGGTTTTGCATTCGGCCAGTTTGAACTGGGTGTTCTGGAAATCCATGATTGTCCCGCCAAACGCTTTGCGCTGTTTGACGTAGGCAATGGTTTCTTTCAGGGCGCGTTCGATCATGCCCATGCCCTGAATGCCGATTATGTGGCGCTCCTGCGGCAGTTGTTGCATCAGCTGAATAAAGCCTTGGCCTTCTTCCGGGCCGAGCAGGGCGGACGCCGGAACTTTGCAGTCGTTAAAGAATAGCTCAGACGTATCCGCCGCGGGCTGGCCGATTTTTTTCAAGTTACGGCCGCGTTCAAAGCCTTCAACCTCGTCGGTTTCGACCATCATGATCGAAATACCTTTGGCACCTTTGGTTGGGTCAGTCTTCGCGCAAACCAAGATCAGGTTGGCGGTCTGGCCATTCGTGATGAACGTCTTAGAGCCTTTGATGACATAGCCGTTGCCGTCTTTTTTCGCGGTGGTCTTGATCGCCTGCAGGTCTGAACCCGTGCCCGGTTCGGTCATCGCAATCGCGCAAACCAGTTCACCCGTGGCAAGTTTAGGTAGCAGGCGTTGTTTCTGCTCTTCAGAGCCATAATGGATGATATAGGGCGCAACGATCGCATTGTGCAGGCCAATGCCAAAGCCAGCGATGCCTTGTAATTCCAGCTGCTCAATAATGACCGCGTCATGGCGAAAATCACCGCCCGCGCCGCCATACTCTTCCGGCGCAGAAGGCAGAAGCAAGCCCATCTCGCCAGCCTTGTGCCACACATCACGCGGCACCTGACGTGCTTCACGCCAGCTTTCAACATGAGGCTTTAGTTCTTTATCAAAGAAGGTCGCCACCGCGTCACTGAAGATCTGAATCTCTTCATCCTGACGCCAATTGGATTTTGGTACATCAAGGACTTCGGACATGGTGGTCTCCCGTGAAAGAATTGTGACGTTTACGTTCACGTCAACATAGGTGCTCCAACGTGTTTTGGCCAGTGCTGACCCAACGCGAGGCTGTATATGAAAACGGCCAATCCCTAGGGACTGGCCGTAATATTATGTCTTTTGCGACCTAGAAGCGGTCGGCAGCCAGCGCCATAATCGGCTCAGCGCCTGTTTTCAGCTTGGCCAAGTGCGCGCCAGTTTCTGGCAGAACGCGGGTCATGTAGTAACGGCCCGTGATCAGCTTGTCGTCAAAGAATGGGTCGCTGCCCTTCTTCTCAAGTGCGATTTTCGCCATCTTCGCCCACATGTAGGCAAGCGCAGTCAGACCGAACAATTGCATGTAATCTGTCGATGCCGCGCCTGCATTGTTAAAGTCGCTCATGCCGTTCTGCATCAGCCAGGTTGTACCTTCCTGAAGTTCAGCTTTTGCTGAAGCGAGACCGTCCGTGAAGATCTTCATGTCCGGATTGTCGGCGTTCGCGCCAATAAAATCGTCCATTTCAGCGAAGAGGCTAAACACCGCGCGACCGCCATTTGCCGCTAGTTTACGGCCAACAAGGTCCAGCGCCTGAATTCCATTGGTGCCTTCATAGATCAGGGTAATACGGCAATCACGCACAAATTGCTCGAGGCCCCATTCTTTGGTGAAGCCAGATCCGCCATGAACTTGCAGCGCTTCATTGGCCATCTTGAAGCCGCGATCGGTTAGGAAGCCTTTGATGACCGGTGTTAGCAGCGCCATGTACTCGTCAGCTTTTTGACGCGTTTCTTCGTCAGATGACTTGTGATGCAAGTCGCCGAACAGGGCCGTCCAAAGCGTGAAAGCGCGCGCGCCTTCAATGAATGCACGTTGGTCCATCAACATACGACGCACATCTGGGTGCACGATAATTGGATCAGCCACTTTTTCCGGTGCTTTTGGCCCGGTTAAAGAGCGTGACTGTAGACGGTCATTGGCGAAATCGACGGCGTTTTGATATGCGATCTCTGCTTGTGACATGCCCTGAAGACCAACGCCGAGGCGCGCTTCATTCATCATCACGAACATTGTCCGCATGCCCTTGTTCTCTTCGCCGATCAGCCAACCTGTCGCACCGTCATAGTTCATGACGCAGGTCGCATTGCCGTGGATGCCCATTTTTTCTTCCAGGCCGCCACATGTGGCTTCGTTACGATCACCAAGTGAGCCATCTTCACCAACGATGAATTTCGGCACGACGAAGAGTGAGATGCCTTTAATGCCTTCTGGCGCACCCTCGATACGGGCAAGGACAAGGTGGATAATATTGTCGGTAATGTCTTGCTCACCGCCAGAAATCCAAATCTTCTGACCTGTGATTTTGTAAGAGCCGTCCGCCTGCGGAACCGCTTTGGTCTTGATCAGGCCAAGGTCCGTACCACACTGTGGCTCGGTCAAGTTCATGGTACCAGCCCATTCGCCAGACGCCATTTTTGGACCGTACTTCTGTTTCTGCTCGTCAGAACCGCCCGCCATCAAAGCTTCATACGCGCCGGAGGTTAGGCCAGGATACATGCCAAACGCCATGTTCGCAGAGGATGTCATCTCGCTACACGCCATTTGCAGAACGTAAGGCAGGCCTTGGCCGCCCATTTCTGGGGTCTTGCCCAGCAGTGGCCAGCCATTCTCTACGAACTGGTGATATGCTTCTTTGAAACCGTCTGGTGTTTTAACGCTGCCGTCTGCGTTGCGAACACAGCCTTGCTCATCGCCAATTTTGTTAAGTGGGAAAAGGACGTCTTTACAAAACTTGCCAGACTCTTCGAGCACAGCGTCGATTAGGTCAGGTGTTGCTTCCTCAAAACCTGGAAGGTTTGAGTAATTCTGGACTTGCAATAAGTCGTGCAGAATAAACTGCATGTCGCGAACTGGTGCATCATAACGTGGCATTCGGGGCTCCCCTAGGAAAAATAAACCGTGACGCTAGGTATAGCGCCACGGTTTTGAAAGGTCATTCAACTCATCCGAGTTTTTGCAGGCATTGCCGTTTTCAATTAGGCATCGTCCAATTGGCGGCGTGCCACTGCGTCATAGGCTTTAACATTGTCTTCTTCGCCTTTGGCCGGGCCGATCTTGGTGAGGTTGCCCTCAAGCCATTCGATCCCATTATGCAGCTCTTGCAGCGCCATTTCGATGTCTTCGCGCTGGCTTTCCAGCTCTTTGATCTGGTTCTGAAACTTGACCAGCGACATGCGCATCTGGGCGCGCTGACCGTCTTCAAGTCCATATAGATCAAGGATTTCGCGAATATCAGCGAGCGGAAGGCCAAGGCGCTTTAAGCGCACAATGATCTTTACGCGGCCGCGATCGCGATGCGAGTAAACGCGCGTCATGCCATCCCGTGCGGGGTGCAGCATATCCTTGTCTTCGTAGAAACGCAGGGCGCGTGGGGTGATTCCAAACTCACGGGCGAGCTCTGAGATAGAGTATGTGCGCGAGTCAGCGATAGAAATTGAAGTAACTGTATCTGCCATGAGCACAACTATGCCTCGTGCTTACGCGAACGTCAACGTCAAGTTTCCTGAACGTAAGCGTAAACCTATGAACAAGCGTTACGAATTTGCACCGATCTGTTTACCTTTTTAACGCAGAATTAAGGCACTGCCCCTCATTCAGGGGGGTGAAATGGGTTAATCAGCCCAGCCTGCGAGTCAGGTTTGGTTGAATTTGGAGTGCCGGGTATGAGCCAATTTGGATCCTGGAGTGTAAAGGGAATCGACGATCGCGCCCGTGCGGCTGCGAAGGAAAAGGCACGCATTAAGGGCGTGACTTTGGGCGATTACATAAATGATCTTCTGTTGCAGGGGCATAGCGAAGCGGGCCCACGCAACGTGCAAGATGTTTATGATTTCACACCGCAAACAGAACCAACACCTAAACCGTCACCTACCGCATTGGATGGCTTGGCCCGCCGACTCGAGTCGATAGAGGCGCGTTCAACCCTTGCGATCACCGGGATTGATCAATCTGTCCTCGGCCTTCTGGCGCGTTTGGAAAACAGCGAAAACTCAAGCTCGGCGATGGCAGCTGAGATTGACGCCATGATTGATGAGTTGCGTGAAACCCACGAAGCGCTGCAGGCGAAAGTCGAGGAAATCGACGCTGATGATACGGCCCAACAAAATCTAGAGGCGATGAAAGCCTTAGAGGGCGCGCTCGGCAAACTTGCCTCGCATGTTTATGAAGAGAGCAGTCTCGCCCAAGACGAAACCAATGCCATCAAAGGCCGCGTCGAATCAGGTTTTGCTGACCTCACTGACCGCGTTGAGGGTATGGAAGTCAAAGTCGAGTCAACGCTCGCCGACGCAGCAAAGCGCGTTGAGAAGGCGGTTGAACAGGCCGAATTGCGCGCCGAAGGCACATCACGCCATCTGTCCGAACGCTTCTCTGCAATTGAATCAGGCGTTGCGACAAAACTCTCGAAAGTCGAAGAAATTGATACGCGCGTAAGCGTCATTGAAGATGACGTGTCTGGCGCAATTACCAGCATGGAAGGCACGCTTGTTCGTATTCAAGAGCGCCTCAACCGCGCTGAGAATACAACCGATGCCGCCCTGAAAGCGCTTGAGCATACATTTGCCAGCCTTGATGAGCGCATTGAATCTGTCGCTGAGCACGCAAACCCTGAAAAGGCCGAAGCCCTCCGCAAGCATTTCGAAGACCGCTTTGAAGGCCTCGCTGCTGATCTTCGCGCCAGCGTGGAACAATCACGCACACAGCTCGCAAATGAGATTGAACAAGCCGCAGCTGGCGACAATCCTGAATTGATGGGCCGTCTCGAAGCTACAGTTGATACGCTAAAACAGCAGCTCGTGACAGGCGAAGAACGCTCCAGCCGCGCCCTTGAGGCGGTGAGCGAGCAGGTCAATCGCCTTTCAAATGGAGTGAACACGCGCCTCACGGATCTGGAAAACCGCGAAGATGCATTGCTTGAGGGCGTCACTGAAAAAGTCGCTGATCTTGCAAACGGATTTGATCAGCGTGTTGCCGAGAGCGAACGCCGCAGCGCCGCAGCGATCGAACAGGTTGGGGCGCAGGTCGCTACTGCCATTCAACGCGTTCAAGCGCGTCAGGAAACAACGCAGCAATCTCTAGAAGACAGCGTTGCCGCAGCAAGCAAAAGCCAAGAAGCACGTCTTTCTAAAGCGCTCGGCAATATTTCTGAGCGCCTTGCGGCCATGCAGAACCAAACCGTGTCTGCTGTCTCTCCCGTTCAGAAGGCAATTGCGTCACTTGCTGCGCGTCTAGAAGCTGTCGAAGATTTCAGTGCCCCGCCGCATGCTCCGCCACCAGAGCGCGACTTACCCGTCATGCCAGAGATCACCTCTGAAGCTGAAGTATTGGTAAACAATTTTGCTGATGACCTCGAACTCGGCGATGCACCGATCGGCGATTTCCTCGAAGACGAGCAGCCTGTTGCAGCCGAAGCAGCGACAGAGCCTGAATCTGACTTTGTCGCCGGACTTCCGGACTTCTCTGAACCTGAAACAACCACACCCGATTTCGCCGAAGAGTTTGAGGCGGAACCACAGCAAAGCGTGCCCGAAACTGATCCTGAAGCTTGGGCGGTTGAAGAACCAGACATGGTCGATGCGGATTACTTCGCGTCTGATGAAGAGCCTGAACTCGTCCATAATTACGTCGCTGATCTTCCAGGCGAAGAAGACCCGCTAACCGAACTTGGCGGCTGGGATGACGCACATGATGAAGCCCGCGATACAGATGTCTTCGCCTCTTCTGATGACATGTTCGCCGATGAGCCTCTTGATATTGCGCCGGAGCCAGTGGAAGGGACGCTAGAAGCAACGCCCGATCTTCCTATTGATAACGACGCCACTGACTATTTGGCGCGCGCCCGCAAAGCCGCGATTGCTGCGGCAACCGTGGATGCGTCATCCAAAAAAGCGAAAGCACCTAAGGCAGCCAAAGGCCGCCGGTCTGCTGCGTCTGCGTCGCCTAAACCTACCAAATCAGGCGGCGGTAAGAGTAAATTACCAATCATCGCAGCGGCATCTGTGCTGGCAATCGCCACCGCAGGCGCCGGCGCGTATGTTGCGCTTAGAGGCCAGCAGGACACCGCGACCCCGCCACCAAATGCACCAGAAATGGCAACCGTCGCCTCTATGACCGAAACAGCAATCGCTGATCCGAGTACAACATCAGAGGACGTCGCCGCCGCAGAGATGGCTGAGAATGCAGCCTTGGAAGCCGCGCTATTTGATCCTGAAACAGGTGAAGGTTTAGCCGACGCAACCGATGCTGAAAACGCTGCGCTCGCGACGGATACGCCAAGTGCTGACACGGTTGAAGCGGCAACAATTCCAGAGAACCTGCCCGTCATTGCAAAGCGCTTGACGCTTGAGCGCGCCGCTATCGAAGGCAGCCCAGTTGCTCAATTCAAGTGGGGTGAGGCGCGCCTTGATGCCAAAGATTACGCAGCGGGTTCAGATTTCGTTCGACGCGCGGCCCAGCAAGGCCTGCCAGCCGCGCAATACCGCCTCGGCAAGCTGCATGAAGAAGGCTTAGGTGTTTCGCGCGATCCAGCCGAAGCGCGCTCATGGGTCGAGAAAGCTGCGCGCGGCGGCAACTTTAAAGCGATGCACGATCTTGCCGTATTCTATGTTGATGGGGAGGGTGGCTCGCAATCCTACGCCGCCGCCGCCGAATGGTTCCGCAAAGCCGCCGACTTCGGTTTGGTCGATAGCCAATACAACCTCGCTGTTCTTTATGAAAACGGCCTAGGTATTTCGCCGAGCCAAGTTGAAGCGCTCTACTGGTTTGAGGTTGCCGCCGCCAATGGGGATGCAAGTGCCCCAGCTAATGTTGCTGCGCTGCGGGAAACACTTCCATTAGAGCAAGCCCAGCAAGCTGGCCGCCGCGCTGCAAGCTGGGCTGCTGCGAGCGCTGTTCCGGCCTCAAATGGTAATTTTGGTCCACAAAACTGGGAAAATGGATCACGCGCACAAGTTCGCGATATTCAAACGGTCCTCAATGGCCTCGGCTATGACGCAGGTATCGCCGATGGCTTTGCCGGTGCGGGCACGCGCACGGCGATCCGTGCGTTTCAAACCGATGCTGGTCTACCGACAGATGGCGAGATTAGCGACGATCTGGTCGACGCCTTAAACGCGCAAGCGCAGGGCTAGTCGGCATCTGAATCTGTCTCAGTACCCATCGCTCTGTATTGATGGATTTCGACTTGATGCGGATATGGGATCGTGATGCCATGCTCGGCGTAAGCTGCTTTAATCGCGAGCAGGCAACTTGACCGCATTTGCACATATTCAGGTGTCGCCACCCAAACCCGGCAGCGCAGCTGAACACTGGAATCTTTGAACGCATGAACGCCCACCCAAGTATCAGCCTTGGCCAGCGTTCGAGACAGCGCGTTTACCGCGTCCAAAGTAATCTTAATGGCGCGTTCCGTGTCATCTTCATAAGAAATATCTAGGTACAGATCGAGGCGTCGTCTGGCAAAGCGCGTCGAGTTTGATATCGCGTTGGTCCATACTTGATCATTCGGCAATGATACGGCCTGATTGGTTGCAGGCTTAATCGTCGTTCTAAATGGCGTAATGTCGGTGACTTCACCTTCCATGCCCGCGACATGAACCCAATCACCAATGCGATACGGCCTAAACATGGCCAGCATAACGCCGCTGGCAACGGCCTTGAGTGTATCTTGCAAGGCTAGGGCAATCGCTAAGCCTGCTGCACCAACCAGTGCGATAAGTGAGGCTGATTGTACCCCAAGCTGTGTCAGTGAAAGGACGAGTGCAAACCCAATCACCAGATAACTCACCAGCGCCCCTAAAAACATGAATAGGGTGCCGTCGCCGCGATGCGATCGTTGCGCCTTATCCCCAAATGTCTTGATACTGGTCGAAAGCCAACACGACAGCATCACAGCTACAATCAGGATAACAATCGCGCTGATAATTCCGCCAGCATTATCATTTAGGTACCCGGCCGCGTTGACGCCGATAACGGTTAGCGCAAGCGGTAAGAAGGCGAGCATCGTGAGCGCTTGAGCCGCTGAATCGGTTAAATCCCAAAGTGAGCCTTCATAAGCGCGATTTTTTTTCTTCAATTGACGTGTGCCGAACCAGCGCACGATGACTTTAATGAACAGCGCCGTAAAATACCCAATGATCATGATGCAAGCGGCAAGAGCAAAGTGCCAGACTTGCGGTAAGATCAATTTGAACCAACCCGGTAACGCGTCAAAGTCCATCAAATAGTTGAGCGGAATGTCCAGCGCTTCAATCATGATTCACTCCCTCTTGCCCCGTATCTTAACCGTCGGCCAATCACAATCCAGCCGACAAATACTGTCGCGATAGCCAGCGCATGCGTCTCCAGCCGAAACCAGTTATTGGTCATGATGCCGAATAGGCCCCACGCCAAAGCGATAAAGAACCAAAAACTCTTACTTACCCGGCTCGCAAACACCCACGCGAGCAAGGTTGCTGGGATTAGCGCCATCCACAGCGAGTGCCAGACATGATCACTTGTGCCTCTGCCCAGCAGTTCGCGCATCACATCTGGCACGCTGATGGATACCGCAACTGCAAGCCAGCCTGCAAACAGGCCTACGGTCAGTCCGTGCAAAATGCTTCTAAGTGTTCCGTCATAGCTACCATTTCGGTCAAGGCGGTGAGCGGCCTCCCAGATGCAGAACAAAATCGGCAACAGAATGATGAGGTCCAGATACACGCTCCCAATCATTTGGGAGCTTAGCATCCAAACGATGTTTCCTACACCTGCAAGGGCTAAAGGCCCCGCAATCTTATCGGCGGTGTGACTAGGTTTAGCGTTGGCCCAAATCGCGATCGCTAAAAATCCCAGAAAAATGATGCCCCAGATTGAGAAGAACACGCCGGGGGGTAATTCAGGCGGAATTCCCTCGGCGAGCGCCCGCTCAGCGTTTGTTTTCCCAATGCCCATTGATGGGAGTGCGGGCACTGCGATTTGAAGTATCGCAATGGGAATAAGGGATAGACGGGCCAAATTGCTCATTAAATCATTCTCCTATCCTTCTGACATAAGGATAGGGTTTGAAACGTCTAGTAAGGTCTTTGTTATTGCTGGATTAGCGCGCTGGAATGGCGGCAGCAGCTTTGTAAAAGCTAATGAACAACTCGCGTGTTGCAGCCTCGGCCATACCAGCACCGCCAGGTGATTTTGCCAGCAGTTCCATGTCGTGCAGTCGTTCTATCAGACGAACAAGGCGCGGGGTTGGCCACTTCTTCATGCGGGCTTGAAAGGCAGGCCAATCAGATTGCCAGACGGGCGGTTTCAATTTCATACCGACATTGCCGCCGCCGCTTTCGCCTTGCAGCGCTTGCGCGGCAATCATGCGGCTCGCTTCCATCTCAAACAGGCGCAGTAGACTGATCGGGGATAGGCCGGCATCCAAGACGCGGTCCATCTCTAATTGTGCGGCTTGTGGTTTACCTTCAAGCGCTAGCAAAACTGCCGAACGAGCGCTCTCATCAGCATTCGTTTCGCACAATGCCTGAATGTCTGCGACCTCAATCGCGCGCCCCAGATCATGGGCATAGACCGCCAGCTTCTCCATCTCTGCATTGGCGAGGCTTCGGTGCCCCGGCAAACCACCGACGAAGAAAGACAGCGCATCGGCTTCGATCTCCGCACTATTGGTCTTGAGAAACCCGCGAACCAGTTCCGCCATGTCCGTATCATTGTCAGAAAACAGATGCAGCGCCGCAGTGTTCGCACCAGCCTCAAAGGCTGTGCGCATTTTGGAGCGCGTGTTCAAGCTGCCGTTTTGAACTACAACTTTCGCCGCAAGCCGTTCTGGTGGCATCGCAAGGACGTCTTTTAGCAGGGCGAACAGTTTTTCGCCCTTAGTGCGGATACGGATAATCGAAGCCTCACCCAGTAGGGAAACGGCTTCCAGCGCATCGAATAGCGTGCTCGGCTCGCGTTTAATCTCATCATCATCCAGCGTGATGACATTCGAAGGTCCAGCGGCCTCCCACGATTTAATCAGCGTATTAGCCGTGTCAGCAACAACGCCCTCGTCATCACCAAAAATTAGAGCAAGCTGGCAGGCTGGGTCAGGTTTCTTTGCAAATCGCTCAGCGCCGTTGCCCTTATACTTCATTCAGCGCCAGCCTCAGATGCCCGTTCGATATTTGCCATCGAGATACGTAGATCGTCCACAATCCGCCGTGCGAGCAAGGTCACCGCCCGTTCCGGCGCATCAATCTGCGCCGTAATATCGGCGAAAGGCGTGTCCGGAACAAGGAAGCTGGCTTCAGCGCTTGAATTGCCTGAGATTGCGGTATCCTCGAGTGCAAGAACATATTTTGCATCGACGATGATATCGCTTCGGGTTGCCGCTTCATCGAGCTGAAATGAAAGGCGTTTGAGTTCTTGATCCAACACAACCGTCAATGTTGCTGGTCCGTCCAACCCTGGCAGGCCCGGTGCAAGTTCTTGCAGCAGGGCTTTGCGCAGTGCGTGCCCGGAACGTCCATCAATCTGTTCGACTGAAATGTTTCCAGCGCCCTGCGGTCCATCCGCGTAAAGCGGCGTAAATCCGCAAGCTGCGAGTGGCCCGATCAAGGCGAGGGCGAAGAAGGCGTATATGAAATGTCTCATGCAACCACGATATTCACGATCCTGCCCGGAACGACAATAACTTTCTTGATGTCTTTTCCGTCAATAAAGTTTTTCAAGCCTTCCTCGGCGAGCGCCATGGCTTCGATATCGGCCTTGGACGCATCCTTTGGAACACTGATTTCAGAGCGGCGCTTCCCATTCACTTGGATCGGCAGCGTGATACTATCCTCAGTCAGCAAATCAGCATCAGTTTCTGGCCAAGCCGCCGCAGACACCAAGCCTTCGCCGCCTATCCGCGCCCAGCATTCTTCAGCTAGGTGCGGCATGAATGGCGGCAGGCATCGCGCCAGCATACTTGCGGCCTCATAGCGGTTTGTGACAGGCTCATCTGCGCCCTTCTTGATGGCATTTAGCCATGTGTAGAATTCAGCAATCGCAGCGTTGAAACGGAACTCTTCAATCGCTTTATCAATCGCATCTACGGCTTTGTGTGATGCCCGGCGCAGATCCGATTTGCCTTCAGGCTCACCTGGCTTCGCGGTTGGCAGATCATCGAACACACCCCACACGCGCTGAACAAAGCGCGCTGCGCCTTCCGCGCCAGATTGTGTCCACTCAATATCGCGTTCTGGCGGGCTGTCAGACAGCACAAACCAACGGGCTGTATCGGCGCCAAAAGTAGAGATGATCTGATCCGGATCGACCGTGTTCTTTTTCGACTTCGACATTTTGATAATGTCGCCAACCTCAACAGGTTTCCCCGTCGCGATTTCAAACACCTTGTCACCATCACGATCAATCATAGACGGCTCAAGCCAAGCGCCTTCGGCTGACTTATAAGTCTCGTGCGTCACCATGCCCTGCGTGAAGAGGCCCGCAAACGGCTCGCCGCTTGGTAGATCGACCTCACCAACATCGCGCATCGCGCGGGTAAAGAAGCGGGCATACAGCAAGTGCAGCACAGCATGCTCAACTCCGCCAACATATTGATCGACCGGCAGCCAATAGGCACGTTCAGCTTGATCATCCACGCTGGCAAACCGGGCGAAATACCAACTGGAATCGTTGAACGTATCTAGCGTATCGGTCTCACGCTGCGCAGGTTTTCCGCAAGTTGGGCAATCAACATCTTTCCAGGTTGCGTGGTGGAACAGCGGATTACCCGGCTTTTCAAAGCTGACATCGTCCGGCAATTTCACGGGCAGGTCAGCGGTTGGCACCGGAACAATTCCGCATGTCCCGCAATGGATCACAGGGATAGGACAGCCCCAATAGCGTTGACGGCTAACGCCCCAGTCGCGCAGGCGGTAATTGATTGTCTTCTCGCCAAGACCAAGATTAGCAATTTTCGCAATCGCTTCGGATTTGGCTTCATCAATCCCTTTTCCATTCAGGAACTCAGAATTCATAATCGAGCCTAGGCCCGTATATGCCGCGTCCATGTCAACGCCTCGGCCAGATGCAACCCAAGCCTCAGACGTCTCGTCACCGCTCGGCTTAACCACCGGCAAGATTGGCAAACCATACTTACGCGCAAAGTCGAAATCGCGCTGGTCATGCGCCGGGCAAGCGAAGATCGCGCCCGTGCCATAGCCCATCAAAACAAAGTTCGCGACAAAGACCGGAAGCGTCTCGCCAGAGAATGGATGCGTGACCTTAAGGCCCGTATCAAAGCCCATTTTCGGGGCTTTCTCGATATCGGCTTCAGACGTACCAACCTTGGCACATTCGGCGCGGAATGATGTCAGCTCGTCATTGCCGGCGGCCAACTCAATCGTCAGCGGGTGGTCCGGCGACAATGCAATAAAGCTCGCACCATAAAGGGTGTCTGGGCGCGTCGTGAAAATCTCCACACCCTCCGACATGACTTTATCAATGTCGGCCACGTGCTGGCGCAGAATCTCGTCATTCGTGTCAGCCCACTCGAACCGTATCTGAAGACCTTCAGATCGACCGATCCAGTTGGCCTGCATCGTGCGGACTTTTTCCGGCCAACGCTCAAGCTTTTGAACTTCGGTCAGCAAATCTTCGGCGTAATCAGTGATGCGGAAAAACCATTGTACCAGCTCGCGCTGCTCAACCACCGCGCCAGAGCGCCAACCTTTGCCGTCCACAACCTGCTCATTCGCCAGAACCGTATTATCAACTGGGTCCCAGTTCACCTTGGCTTTCTTTTGATAGACGAGGCCTTTTTCCATGAATTTCAGGAAAAGACGTTGCTGCTCTCCATAATAATCAGGATCACACGTCGCAAACTCGCGTGACCAATCGAGTGATAGGCCGAGCTTGGCAAACTGTGCCTTCAT
>JAQWGO010000168.1 GCA_029238175.1 Henriciella sp.
GGCGTCCAAGAAGTTGCATCCGTAAGCACGCTTTCGACCTGACCGTGAAATCCAGTGCGCCAAAGGTTCTGTTTCAAACTCTTCAGCCGAGGCTTAGACCGATCTATGGCTGTGACGTTCGCGCCTGTCGCTGCAAGTTGCATTGTTTTACCGCCCGGGGCCGCGCAAATATCGAGGATTGTTTCACCCTCTTTCGCGCCCAGCAATCTGGCCGGCAGGGCCGCTGCAACATCTTGAACCCACCAGTCACCTTCTTCGAAGCCCGCAAGCGTTTCAATCGCCTGCGTATCAACTTTCACCGAATGACCCGCGACGACTTCGCCGCTAACTTGGGCAGCAAGTGCAGCTGCATCGCCGCTCTTTGGTGTCAGGTATAATTCTGGCTGAATGGTTTGAGCTTCCGCCAGAGAGACAGCTGCAGGCACACCGAGTTTATCTTTGACCATCGTTTGCAGCCATTCGGGCCAAACGGATAATGCTGGGGCGCTATCAAAAGCCTCCCGATTGCCCACAACCTTGCGCAGGACCGCATTAATGAACCCGGTTGAGCGTTGCGTACGATACCACTGCTTTGCAGCCGCGACCGTTTCGCCGACCACTGCATGATCTGGTGTTTCCATAACCCATGACTGAACAGCGCCAATCCGCAGAAGCGCACGTGAAGGCGGCGGCGCTGTTTCAAGCGGGCGATCCAGAAACGGCGCGATACCAACATCTATTCGCCCAAGATGACGCAATGCGGCACTCGCCATTGCCCGGGCAAATCCGCGATCCGGGCCGCTAAGTTCGTCATAAAGTTCTACAGTGGCAAGCGCTTCATCCAATGTTCGGCGCTCTTCCAATACCGTCATTAAGAGCTGAGCTGCGGCGAGCCGTGCCTTCGCGCCGCTCAACCCCACGGTCCTGATGCGCGGCGTGGCTGAACGCTCTCTGGCTTGACGCCCATCTCAGCTGCCAAACGGCGTAGAGCTTCAACGCGGTTGGCGGTTGCTGGATGGGTTGAGAAAAGGGCGTCGCCTTTCCGGCCCGCAAGCGGGTTCATAATATACATGTGCGCCATGGCGGGGTTCTCCTCTGCACGGCGATTCACATTCGCCCGAGCGCCCCTGTCGATCTTTTCGAGCGCGGATGCAAGCCAGTAAGGATTTCCGCAAATCTCTGCGCCGCGTTTATCTGCTTCATATTCTCGCGAACGACTAATCGCCATTTGCACAAGGCCTGCTGCCATTGGCGCAAAAATCATCACGGCAATACTACCAATTATTCCGGCACGCTCTCGTCCGAAGAACAAAGCAAAATTCGCCAACATACCAATCGCACCAGCAATCGTCGCGGTGATTGTCATGGTTAAGCTGTCACGGTTCTGCACATGAGCCAATTCATGCGCCATTACGCCTGCTGTCTCTTCACGGGTCAGCATATTTAGAAGGCCCGTGGTCGCAGCCACCGCTGCATGATGCGGATCGCGCCCCGTCGCGAACGCATTCGGTTGAGCGCTATCCATCAGATAGATCTTTGGCTCCGGCAAGCCCGCAGACTGCGCCAGCGCCTTGGTGTCAGAAACGAAGGTTCGCACCATTGGGCTGCGGTCGGTCTCATCGACCTGACGCGCACCTTGCATCTTCAAAACGATCTTATCGGCGTTCCAATAGGAAAAAATGTTCAAACTCGCCGCAATGACAAAGGCGATACCCATGCCCATTGCCCCGCCAATCAGGAAACCTACCGCCATGAATAGCGCCGTCATTGCCGCTAAAAGCGTAAATGTCTTCATCGTGCCCATCGGACGCACTCCTTGAACCTTGATCGGTTACTCGCAAACCCTAAGTTTGATACCGAACATATATTTAAGGGTTAACGCCAGCAGGAGTCCTGTTCATGTCTGATGACAAAAATATAATGAAAGACGACCTGCCCCCGGCGGCAAAACGCGCGCTTGAAGAAGCTGCAGAGCGCCGCGCCGCACAAGAAGCAAAAGAAGCTGAGCTTGAAGCCCTGCGCTCAAACGAAAGCGGCGGCCCGAAAGCCGAACGCGTGCGCTATGGCGATTGGGAAAAAGCTGGGCGCGCAGTAGACTTTTAGCTTTCAAAAAAATGGCGGCCTCTTGCGAAGCCGCCATTCTCATTTCTTAAGTTCCGTTTCGCCGACTAAACGTCGAAACGATCCGCCATCATGACCTTGTCCCAAGCGGCGATGAAGTCGCTTGTGAATTTATCGGCCATATCATCTTGAGCATAAACCTCCGCAATGCTGCGCAGGATCGAGTTTGATCCGAACACGAGGTCAGCACGTGTGCCCGTATACTTCACAGCGCCAGACTTACGGTCGCGGCCTTCGAATGCTTCTTCCGTTTCGTCAGTCGCTGACCATTCTGTCGCCATGTCAGTCAGGTTGACGAAGTAATCATTCGTCAGCTTACCCGGTGTTGCTGTGAAGACGCCATGGGTTGAACCACCAGCGTTCGCACCAAGCACACGAAGACCGCCAACAAGAACAGTCATCTCAGGCGCTGAAAGGCCAAGCAGTTGAGCTTTGTCGACCAACAGAGCTTCTGTTGAACGTGGATCATCCGTGTTCTTGAAGTTCCGGAAACCGTCAAACTTAGGCTCAAGATGGTTGAATGATTCAACTTCAGTCATCTCATCCGTCGCATCCGTACGGCCCGGTGTGAACGGTACAGACTTGCCGCTGGCTTTTTCAATCGCTGCAGCACCGCCAAGGACGATCAGATCAGCAAGAGAGACTTTCGTGCCACTTGCATTGAAGTCAGACTGGATGGCCTCAAGCTTAGCAATGACATCACCAACGCCAGAAATAGTGTTGATTTCCCAATCCTTCTGCGGGGCAAGGCGAATACGCGCGCCATTGGCACCGCCGCGGCGGTCAGACCCACGGAACGTCGATGCTGATGCCCAAGCTGTGTTGACCAGCTGAGATACAGATAGACCAGATTCCAGGATTTTGGCTTTAAGCGCCGCAATCTCTGAATCGTTGATCATTGGGCCTTCGTGCGCTGGGACTGGATCCTGCCAGATCAGATCTTCAGCTGGCACTTCTTCGCCAAGATATAGCGCTTTCGGGCCCATATCGCGGTGCGTTAGCTTGAACCATGCACGCGCATAAGCGTCCGCAAACTCTTCCGGGTTATCGAGGAAGTGTTGAGAGATTTTCGCATAATCAGGGTCCATTTTCAGGGCCATGTCAGCGGTGGTCATCATCAAAGGCTGTGTCTTCGACGCGTCATGGGCTTTCGGCGCTTCTGGTGCGCCCTGACCCGGCACTGGCTGCCACTGAACATGACCGGAGGCAGAAGTCGTCTTCTCCCACTCATAGCCTAGCAGCACTTCGAAATATTCCATGTTCCACTTGTTTGGGGTCGGCGTCCAAGCGCCTTCGAAACCAGCTGTTGTCGTATCGTCGCCTTTGCCCACACCGTGGGTATTGGTCCAACCAAAGCCTTGCTGCGCCATAGGTGCGCCTTCTGGCTCACGGCCCACATTCTCTTCTGGTCCGGCGCCGTGGCCTTTACCGAATGTGTGGCCACCTGCAACCAATGCAACAGTCTCATAATCATCCATCGCCATCCGCGCGAAAGTATCACGGATATCATAGGCGGATTTTAGCGGATCAGGGTTCCCATTAGGGCCTTCAGGATTGACGTAAATCAAGCCCATTTGAACGGCCGCGAGAGGCGTGGCCAGCTCGCGCTCACCCGAATAACGATTATCGCCCAGCCATTCGGCCTCTGGACCCCAGTAAATATCTTCTTCTGGCTCAAATACGTCGGCACGGCCGCCGCCAAAACCGAATGTCTTGAAGCCACAAGATTCCATCGCGACATTACCCGCAAGGATCATCAGGTCGGCCCAAGAAATTTTGTTGCCATACTTCTGCTTGATCGGCCAAAGCAGGCGGCGCGCTTTATCAAGGTTACCATTATCAGGCCAACTGTTCAGGGGCGCAAAACGCTGTGACCCTGAATTACCACCGCCGCGACCATCATAAGTGCGGTATGTACCGGCGCTGTGCCATGTCATACGAACAAAGAAACCCGCATACGTGCCATAATCGGCTGGCCACCAGTCCTGACTATCGGTCATCAGGTCTGTCAGGTCTATCTTGAGCGCCTTTAGATCAAGGCTTTTGAAAGCTTCAGCATAATCAAAGGCTTCGCCAAGTGGGCTAATCTGCGGTGCATTCTGGTTCAAAATCTTCAGGTTTAACTGGTTCGGCCACCAGTTATTGTTTGCGATATTTCCCGTCGGCAGCGTTTGTTTCGCGCCATGCATGACCGGGCATTTGATATCATCAGCCATAGTTGTCTCCTGAATAAAAGTGGTGATGAGGCGTCAATAAAGGAGTCTCGTCATTAGGCAAATTGATTATAGCGCTACAATCCAGTGATTTTCCCTATATCGATCGTTTCAGAGCAACATGCCGCCTCAGACGCGAGCGCCACTCGCGTATTGGGTTAACTCGATTGCATAAATTGAAACCAACCTCTTTACTGTCTTCAAGAGACTGGCGCGCTGCTTGCGATGACCAGAAAGAATGCTCGAGAATTCGCTCAGGAGGCGAAATAAATGCCGATTTGGAAAAAAATCTCCGCTGCGCTTGCTGTTTCAGCTCTATTTGCAGCACCAGCCTTTGCTGACGGAACCCCCGGCAAACGTGTAAATCACGGCCCTGCGCCGCTTCAAGCGCATGCAATGACACCGCCTGAGCCTGGCTGCGTTTTGGTCGAAGGCGGTAAAGCCTGGGCCTGCCCCGTGCCACAAGCGCGCTTCACCCATCAGCCGACGTCGCACCGCTCAACAACGCGCACGACATCATCGCATGGTACACATTACGGTCATCGCACCAATGACCATGGTAGCTCACATGGGCATAGCCACACCTCTAGTCATGGCGCGGACCATGGGCACACGCATGGCACAACGCACCGTGTTGTTAGTTCTTCAAGCTCTAGCCACCGTGTCGTCGACACTGGTGTTAAGCTCGACGTTGCAAGCTTTAGCGGCGGCGTTGGTAATGGTGTTGATGGCGGCTTCTATGGCGGCGGCGGCGGTATCTTTATCGGCGGTGGCAAAAGCTATTCAGGCGTTCTTAGCCACGCAGCATCCCAATTCACCTTCCGCCAGCGCGGCGGCAAGAAACGCGGCCATGGCGGCAAACGCGGCGGCCACCATGGCGGCGGCGGAGGCGGTTGCGGCTGCTAGGGCCAAAACGACCCCACAAGAAACGCGAAAGGCGGCTCCGAAACGGGCCGCCTTTTTTAGTTCTTTCTCGGGGTCGCCAAGTAAAATTTAACGCAGTGCCCGCCCGCAATTTTGTTCATACATCGCGATCGCTTGCGGCATCCAGCGGCGGAAGTTTTCGGCGCGCGTTTCAGAGGCCGGGTGTGTGCTCATCCATTCCGGTGGACGCTTCCCACCACCAAGCTGCCCCATCCGCATCCACAGCTCAGGCGCCTCACGCGGATCATAGCAAGCGCGCACCAACAGCTCCAAGCCGATCTTGTCCGCCTCAGTTTCATGATCGCGGCTAAACGCCATCAGCTTGCCTTGCGCCGCCATGCCCAGTGCTTGCTGCACCATGGCGCGCTGACCTGCATCCATATCGCCGAGACCAAGGCCAACCGCCATTGTACCCATCTGGACGAGCTTTGAATTACTCATCCGCTTTGCGCCATGGTGGGCCAGCGCGTGGCCAATCTCGTGCCCCATAACAACGGCGAGTTTATCCACGTCCTGAATATCTTCACGCGTCACCCGGCCATCGGAATTGCCCGTCACATCCAAGATACCCGTATAGACGGCCACATAGCCGCCCGGCAGGCAGAATGCATTCGGCTGGTCGGAGGCTATCACATTAAACGTCCAGTCAAACTTGCTCGCCACGGGTTCAAAACTATGGCCCGCCGCCAGATAGTCTTGCTCCATCTCAATCGCCGCAACGCGCAGGCGCTCACCGATCTCTCGTACAGTTTCGACGACCTCCTTGCCGCCCGCATCGCACGATTGCGAGCACACAACATTGCCGCCCTCTTGGCGCAGCATCTGGACATAGGATTGCGCGCCCAGCTTGGTGGCATCCGCGATAGAGATCGTATTGAACTCCGCCTTGCCAGAGTACGGGTTCACTTCCTTGTTCGACTGATAATAGATGAACAAGCCGATCGCGCCGACGATCAGCATCATGAACCGTCCGCCGCCTAAACCGCCGCGTCCTGATCGACCTCTTGGCATCCGCATCGCAAATCCTCCATATCCCTTAGCCTTAACCATTAGCCCCATCCCGCGTCGCAGGAAAGCCGTTGACCGCGCCAATCGCACCCGGCAACACTGCGCGCATGAGTGAGACAATAGATTCCCCAACACTGACCAAGCCCGTATCCATCTGGGATGTGCTGAGCGAGATGGCGCTCTATGCATCCACCGCGTTGATCATTACCGGGCTGATCCTGCCCTCAATCTGGAAGCCGAACACGTTTGGCTTTGGCGGGGCAGAGTACAACCTGTACGGCATCGTTCAGACGCTGTTTGAAAGCGGCCTGCCATTCCTTGGCCTTGTCGTCGTCTTCTTCTCTGGCATCTTCCCGCTGGCCAAGACCGTCACCGCCGCGATCATCTTCCGCCAAGGCGCACAGCCCAGCCCAAAGCTCGCCACCCTGCTCAACATTCTCGGCAAGTGGTCAATGCTCGATGTTTTCCTCGCCGCCGTGCTGATCGGGGTTAGCCAGATCAGCATCTATATCGGCTTCGAAACCCGCCCCGGCCTGTATTATTTCGCCGCCGGAGTGATCCTGAATAACCTCGCGACGATGAAACTTACTTTCACCCGCTTCAAATAGACCTATCTAAGAGCCCATGACCGACCAGACAAAGCCACAGCCCAAGCTCGCCATACAGGTGATCCCCGTCACCCCGTTTCAGCAGAACACCTCCCTCCTCTGGCATACAGAGACGATGGAAGGCGTGTTCATCGATCCGGGCGGCGAGGTCGACAAACTGATGGGCGCGGCGGAGCATTTCGGCGTCAAGATTGTCGAGGTTTGGCTGACCCATGGCCATCTCGACCATGCCGGCGGCGCAACCGAAGTCGCTGAGCGCGCGGGCTGCAAGATTATCGGCCCGCATAAAGACGACCAATGGCTGTTGGACGATATAGAGGCGCAGTGGAAAAAATATGGCGTCGAGGGCAGCCGCAATTGCGTGCCCGACCAATACTTAAATGACGGCGACACCCTAACCCTTAGCGGAGAGACCTTCCACGTCCTCCACACCCCCGGCCACACACCGGGCCATGTCGTGATCTATCATGAAGAAGGCGGCATCGCCTTTGTGGGTGATGTTTTGTTCCGCGGCAGCATCGGCCGCACGGACTTTCCACGCGGCAATCACCAACAACTGATCGATAGCATCACAAAAAAACTATGGCCCCTCGGCAACCACATGCAATTCGTCCCCGGCCACAATGAAATGAGCACATTCGGACAGGAGCGGCGGGATAATGGGTTTGTTGCGGATAGTGTTTTGGGGGTAGTTTAACCCAAACCATTTCAGTTAAAGTTATCCCCGGCGCGTACCTATCTTCCACCTCTGATCGAATATCTGCTGAATGATACCATACCCAACGTCTTTCTTCGAAAAGGAAGACTTATTCTTGGCGTATTCAGCGACAATAGCTTTCAACTCCAATAAACGCACTTGCTTATCAGATTTCATAGAGTTGAAGGCCTCATTAAAGTCCGGAACGGATAGCCCTGCGCTCTGAACCGCCCCGGTAACCCCGGAGGCAATTTGGTTTTAGTTATGCAGCCATAGCGGCTTCCTTGATGGCTGCATAGTAATTGGCCTCTGCTTCTGCAGGCGGGATGTGTCCGATGGGTCCGAGCAGTCTACGATTGTTGAACCAGTCGACCCATTCCAACGT